>CAJUNQ010000070.1 GCA_910587835.1 uncultured Oscillospiraceae bacterium
AATGACGAATTTTTACCCAGAAGGGGTTCATTTCAAGGAAAAAACCGCAAGGCAATCTTCCGATTGGCGAGGATTTTTGACGCAGAAAGGGGCCCCTTCTGGGTAAAAAGACGGCCTTTCCGATTTTTCAAACAAGCCCTAGACCTGACAGGCCATCGTTATGGCAAGCTGACCGTGCTGGGGCCAGCGGAGAACATTGGCGAACGCACCGCCTGGCGCTGCCTCTGCGACTGCGGCCGCCAGGCCATCGTGAAAACAACCCAACTGCGCAGCGGCCACACCAAAAGCTGCGGCTGCATGGAAAGGGGGCCGGTCTATGTGGACGGCACCAGCCGGATATGCTTCGCGCCGCCAAAATAGCCCGGAAGAACAATACCAGCGGCGTGCCAGGCGTGGACTGGTGGGCCGCAAAGGGAAAATGGAGGGCGACAATCTGCTTCAAGGGCAAACGCTACTATCTGGGCAGCTATTGCGACTTTGAAGAAGCCGTCAGAGCCCGAAAACAGGGCGAGGCGGAGCTGCACGACAGATTTTTAAGCGAGGTACAGAAGAAACAGAAACGTTTTGCCGCTAGTTACGAAACGGGATGTGGACGCAATGGAGATTAAAGATTTGGAGAGGGCTTTGGGCATTGAGTATGGAATGAGCCTGTCTGCCCGCTGTATTTCACGGGGCTGGCAAAGGCGGGTTTATTTGTGGGTGAAAAGGCCCAGGATATGGCGCTGTCCGCATTGGCTTTTGTACTGCTCTCCCCATTGATGGTTCTGATTGCCCTGGCCGTGGTGGTCGACGACCCCCACGGGTCGCCGATCCTTTCGCAGCTGCGCTGCGGCCGGGGCGGGAAAAAGTTCCGCCTGTATAAATTCCGGACCATGTGTGTGGATGCGGAGAGCCACCTGGAAAAATTGCTGCCCTTTAACCAAATGACGGGCCCCGTGTTTAAAATCCGGGGCGACCCCAGAATCACCCGTTTGGGGCGTTTTCTGCGCGCCACTGGGCTGGATGAGCTGCCCCAGCTGGTGAACATCCTCAAGGGGGATATGTCCATTGTTGGCCCGCGCCCCCCATTGCCCCGGGAGGTTGCCCAGTACACCCTATATCAATGGCAGCGGCTGACGGTTACGCCGGGGCTCACCTGCTTCTGGCAGGTAAACCCCGCCCGTAACAGCCTGACTTTTGACGCCTGGGTGGAATTGGACTTGCGCTACATACGGGAGCAGTGCTGGCTGCTGGACTGGAAACTGATTTTTCAGACATCCGGGGTGGTTTTTCGCAGAGAGGGGCTATAATATGCGGCTAAAAACAGCAAGGAGGCTGGAAAGATGAGAAGGAAAGAGAAACAGCAGGCCAGCCACGTCAGGCCCCGCCGGATACCTCCAGCGGGGCGGCTGGCTGTTTTTCTGGCAGCGCTGGCCGCGGGCCTGCTCTTGGGGGGCGGCGCACTCTTCTCCGAGGAATTGGAGGCGACCTTCTACCATGTGTATTCGCCCAAAATTGCGGCGGGAGAAACGGTGCGGACGGTGGTTCTGTCAGACCTGCATAACCGGGAATTCGGCCCGGAAAACGCGGAACTGGTAGAACAGATTCAGGTGTTGGAGCCGGATATCATCGCCATTGCCGGAGACATGGTGAATGCGGACGAGGGCAGCTTGGCTGTGGTGCTGGGCCTTTGCGAAAAACTGGTGGGGATTGCTCCGGTCTATTACAGCCCGGGCAACCACGAGAGCAATCTGATGTATGAGCAGGGCGTCCCCATTGAGAGCCAGCTTTCCCAGCTGGGCGTTCATGTGCTGGTCAACCGGGCGGAGGAGGCGGTCATCCATAAAACCTCATTTTTGATCGGCGGCTTGACCACAGCCCCGGAAGGATATGAGGAATACGGCGCGGCTTTCTTTGCGGAGTATGAAAAAAGCGCTGCTATATCCGCGAACTGCTGTCTTCCGCCATGAAACAGGCTGGCGCGGCAAAGGATGAAAATAAAGGGCCGGCAAGCGCTCCGGTAGTGTGAAAGGGAGACGGGAAGGGAGAGGATATGGCTTGGTTTCCGTTATTTATATGGTTCTGGCAACAGGTATGTTCTTCTTTCAAGACGCCTATTTTGAAGTTGGCGGTATGGAGCTCAGCCTGAAAAACCCCTGCGCGCTGGGAATCCTGCTCCTTGCGCTGTTGAATCTCACGGCAACCGTCCGGCTGGACCGGCTTTTGGTTTTATCCCGGCATACGGCGGTACAGGTGCTCCCCTGCCTGGTTCCCCTGGTGTTTTCTGCCGCTGTATGGGTGCAGGCCCGGGCGGAAACCAGCGCGGTGCTGCTGGGCGTCACAATGGTCATTCCACAGCTGCTGTCCGTGCTTGTGGCCGCCGCAACCCTATATCTGTTCGGTTCCAAGGGGGTGTGGTACTGCCTGGGCGCAATGTGCGCCGCCAATTTGGCCGGCATTCTCCTGGTGGTTTACGAAGGGGGCCTGGGGGCGTTTCTCGAAGAGTTTTATATCATGCTGGTTACATTCACTTCAGAAACCGGGCCCTTAATGGAACGGCTGGAAACCCATGACCTTGCTTTCGCTTTTGGCCCCTTCCTGCTTTACCTGCTGCTCTATTGGAAAAAGCATACCCGCCCGGCCCTTTGGCTGGTTTTGACGCTGCTCTTCTTCACAATCGGGTTAAAACGGATCGCGGTCCTGGCCATTGTCTTGGGGCTGTTGACGGCGGCGCTTATACGGCTGCTGTCAGAAAAGGCCGCAAGGCAAACAGCCCTCTGCGCAGCAGGGGCGATGATGGCGGCCAGCTTCCTTTATATCGCGGGCATACGTTATGGGCTTTTTGAGCTTTTAGAGACGCAGCTTGGCCTTGACACAAAGGGGCGCGTACTCATGTTTAACAATGTCAAGCCCTATTATGATATCAACATCGCGTTTATGGGCAAAGGGACCGGGTTTGAAAGGTATGTGGATTGGATGACAGGCATACAGTCCCCCGCGCCTCTGCGCCCACAAAGCCAGATTCATAACGATTTTTTGCGTATGTACCTGAACGTCGGCTTTTTTGGTTATTGGGCGTGGATATGGAGCTGGCTGGGGGTGCGGCTGCGCTATTGGTTCCGCTGCGGAGGAAAAGACGCGGGCTGCCTTTTCCTGGGGATCTGTGTCTATTGTTTCGTCCTATACGCCACAGACAACACGGTTTATTATCCCTACACCATGACAGCCTGCGCCTTGGTCCCTATGGCCTGCCGCTTGGAGGAGCTGGCAAAGGATGCGTTGGAGAAGCGCTGTTCCCAGTGGAGCGAAAGCGGAGGGGACGGCTTGGGTTTTAGGAGGTGAGCTTGTTTTGAAAAGCGACAAAAGCCTGAAGATCTGTTTTGCCGCATCCTCAGGAGGACACTTGGAGGAGCTGCTGATGCTGCGGCCCCTGATGGAGCGCTATGACAGCTTTATTGTCACCGAGCAAACCGCTTTTCAGATGGCTCCAGAGCAGTTCAGGCGCTATTACTTGAAACAGGTAAACCGCCGGGAAAGCTCCTGCTTTTTCAGGATGCTGGCGAATACGTTCCAGGCTTGGAGGATTTATAGACGAGAGAGGCCCGACATGGTGATTTGCACCGGCGTTCTGGCAACCATTCCCCTTTGCCTGCTGTGCAAGCTGTTTGGCAAAAAGCTGGTGTTCATCGAATCCTATGCCAAAGTGAACACGCCCACATTAACGGGAAAACTGCTTTACCCCTTTGCAGACCGGTTCTATATCCAGTGGCGGGAATTGTCCGAGTTTTACCCAAAAGCCGTGTACATTGGCAGCGTTTATTAAGGGGGCGGATATGGTATTTGTCACAGTTGGTTCCCAGAAGTTCCCCTTTGACCGCTTGATCAAAAAGGTTGACCAGATGATCCGGGAGGGCGTGGTGCAAGAAGAGGTGTTTATGCAAACAGGAACAAGCGGCTATCCCCCCCAATGCTGCCACCAGGCCTTTTGCCCGCGGGATGAATTTTCAGCACGGCTGGGGGCCTGCCGCGTCCTTATTACCCATGGCGGCGCGGGAACCATGATAGACGCCATAAAGCGGGGGAAAAAAGTGATTGCTGTGCCCCGGCTGTCCCGGTATGGAGAGCATGTAGACGACCACCAGATGGAGCTGACCAGCCAGCTGCACAGGATGAATCTGCTCTGTTCGTGCCCGGATCTGGAGCGGCTGCCAGAGGTATTCCAGGCAGTTCAGGACCATGCGTTTGATCGGTTCCAGCCCCATACCGAGGCGTTTATCTGTTCTCTTGAGGAGGACGTCCGCTGGTTGTCAACAGGGAGGTGCGTATGAAAGTTTTATTGATAGGCCCCAGCGAAACCCGTGCCCGGGGCGGGATGTCCGAGGTCATCCGGGGCATAAGAGAGAGCGAAACCTTGCGTCGGGAGTTTGAGATCGACAGCTTCCCCTCCTACATTGACGGGGGCCTGCCCGCCCGGCTGCTGTATTCAGCCTATGGGTATATCCGGTTCTTGCTGTGCTGCCGGAAATACGACCTGTTCCATATCCATACTGCGGAGAAAGGCAGCGCCTTCCGCAAGGGCTTCTATTTGCGCAAGGTAAAAAGGGCGGGAAAAAAGGCCGTCGTCCACATCCACGGCGCAGAGTACCTGAGCTTTTACGACAATTTGGGGGATTGGGGAAAGAGGAAGGTAGACCGCTTTTTTAGCCAGGCGGATCTGGTGCTGGCGCTGTCCGGCAGCTGGAGAAAGGAACTGGAGTCCCGGTTTTCCATGCGCGCTTGCGGGACGCTGTATAACGGCGTGGACCTGGAACGGTTTCAGGCAGGGGCCTCAGACCCTCAGGCTTGCAAGGATGCCTTTTTGGCGCTGGGCCGGCTGGGGAAACGGAAAGGGACCTATGACCTGATACGCGCGGTAGAACTGGCGGTCCGGAAAAATCCAAAGCTGACGGTCTACCTGGCAGGGGACGGCGAGGTGGAAGAGGTCCGAAAGCTGATTGGGGAAAAAGGCCTGGAAAAACATGCCATTGTGCTGGGCTGGATTGACCACGAGGCAAAGCTGTCCTACTTGCAAAAGGTGTCCACTGTGATCCTGCCCTCCTATTTTGAAGGGCTGCCGGTGTCTGTTTTAGAAGGGATGGCGGCGGGAAAAGCCATTATCAGCACAGATGTCGGCGCAATACCTGAGGTGGTTTCCCCAGAAAACGGCATCCTGATAAAGCCGGGCAATATTTTGGCCTTAGCGGACAGTATGCTGCTGTGCAGCAATGGAGTGGAAATGCTGAAGCAGATGTCCAGGAAGAACCAGGAAAAGGTAAGAGAGCTGTTCAGCATCCAGCAGATGCACCAGCGCTTAGCGGAATATTACAGGCAAGTGATGGGAGAAGGAGGGCCCCCGGAATGGGACAGGAAAGACCCTTAATCAGTGTGATTGTGCCGGTTTATAATGTAGGGGACTATCTGCATGACTGTCTGGCGTCCGTTTTGGCCCAGAGTTACAGGGACATAGAGGTTATTCTGGTGGACGACGCCTCTACCGACGGCAGCGGCCGGCTTTGCGATACCTATGCGGCCCGCGACCAACGGGTGCAGGCTGTCCATCTCTCCGCAAACAGCGGGCCTTCTGCTGCCAGGAATGAAGGAATCCGCAGGGCGCGGGGGGAGTATATTGTCTTTGTGGACGCGGATGATACCGTGGAGCCCCGGCTTATAGAAACGCTTTATACCAATCTGGCGGAAACCGGAGCGGATATCAGCGTATGCGGCGCAGACGGAATCCAGCTGCAAAGCGGCCCAGCCCGGGTGTATACCCGGGCCGAGGCGGTGGGGCGCCTGGCTAAGGGCGCGCCCTTTAACCATGTGCCCTGGGGCAAGCTGTATAAGGCGCGGCTGGTAAAGCGCTGCCCTTTTGATGAAAAAGTGTTTTACAGCGAGGATCTTTTGTTTCTCTATGGCCTGCTGAAACAGGCTGGGCAGGTCAGTTATCTGCCAGAGGTCCTGTGCCACTACACACAGAGAGAGGGCAGTCAGGTGCAAAGCGGGGTGACTGAGCGGAAATGCACAGCCTTTGCCGCCCAGGACGCGGTCTGTGCAGACGCCGCCGTGCATTTTCCTGAAACAGAGGCTGATTTCCGCCAGCTGGCCTTAGAGGCCAACCGCTGCCTGGCCGTGCTTGCCGTAAAAAAAGGGGCGGAGAACGGCCAGACCGCTTTCTACCTGAAACGCATCCAGGAGAACACCCGGAGGCACCTCAGCTGGCAAACGCTGCGCCTCTGCCCCCGAAAAAGGGATAAAATACAGCTGTTGGCCTTGTGTGCGCATACAAGGCTTTTCAGGATACTGGTGGCGGTTGCGCAGCTCAGGCGTTCGGGAGGAAACCGGTAGATGAAACAGGACATCCCTCTGATCAGCGTGATTGTGCCAGTATATAATGTAAAGCCATATCTTGCGAAATGCCTGGATTCTCTTTTATCTCAGACCTACCCTAACATGGAAGTGATTGTTGTAGACGACGCCTCTACAGACGGAGGGGTCGCTGTTTGCGATGCCTTTGCGGCCAAGGATAGCCGGCTGCGGGTTCTGCACCTTACGGCGAACAGCGGCCTGTCGGCTGCCAGAAACCAAGGCGTTCAGGCGGCCGGCGGACAGTTTGCCGCTTTTGTGGATTCAGACGACTATGTGGAGAGCGGGCTGCTGGAAAAGCTCCATGCCCAGCTGGTAGAAACTGGGGCGGATGTTTCTGTTTGCGGGGCAGCGGGCTTAAAAGTCAAAGAGGGGCCTGCCGCCGTTTATACCGCGGAGGAAACCGTGGGCTGTCTCGCCCGGCGCGGCCCGTTCCTCTGGACGGCCTGGGGGAAGCTTTGCCCTATGGAGCTGGTGAAAGCCATACCCTTTGACCGGCAGGCATTATATCCCTCTGTTCTATATCCTCAGCTTGCTGAATGCCAGCGTTTCTTATTTTTTTGCCTACAAGTCCACCCTGCTTTTGGTAGACCAGCGGAAATATATTGAAACCACCATTCGTGGGGCTGTCAGCCTGGCCGCCGCCCTGGCGCAAATCCTGGTCCTTTATTTAACGGGAAGCTACCTGTACTACCTGCTCCTCTCCATCGGGGCAACTTTGGCTCAGAACATCATAATTTCCGCCCGGTCGAACCAGTTATATCCCTTTTTAAAAGAAAAAAAGCCCGGCCTCTCCCAAAGAAAACCCTGGATGAGATACGCCGGAACGTGCACGCCATGCTCCTTCACCGGATTGGCGGGGTGGCTGTGTTTAATACGGACAATCTGCTGATTTCCAAGTTTGTGGGGGTGGCCGCAGCCGGGCTGTACTCCAATTATATGATGATCCGGGGGTTCCTGAACATCGTCATCCGGGCGCTGTTCGACGTAATCACCCCTGCGATGGGGAATCTGTCGGCCACAGGACCGGAAGAACGTATGCAGGCGGCTTTCCGCAGGCTGAACTTTTTCTCGGGGTGGCTGTTCGGTTGGATGAGCGTGTGCCTGCTTTGCCTTTATGACCCCTTTATCGACCTTTGGCTGGGAGACGGGTATCGGTTGCCTGGGCCGGCGGTCTTGCTGCTGGTGGTAAATTTTTATATGTCCAGCATGCGCGTCCCTGTGGACGATATGAAAGGGGTATTGGGGCTTTTCTGGGAGGACCGGTATAAATCCCTTCTGGAGGCGGCGTACAATCTGGTGGTCTCCCTGGCCCTTGCCCAGCGGTATGAGGTAGCGGGGATACTGGCCGGGACCTTAGCCAGCACGCTGGCCCTCCCCTTTTGGTGGGAACCGCTTGTTTTGTACCGCCGGGGCCTGCATATGCCGGTATGGAAATATTTTGTGGGCTATTCCGTTCAAATGGCGGTTACAGCCGCCGCCGGAGGGGCAACTTGGCTGCTGTGTTCCATGATGGGGGACGGCATGGGAGGCTTTTTGCTAAAAGCGCTGCTCTGTGTGGCCGTACCGAATGGGGTGTATCTGGCTGTGTACAGCCGCACAGAGGAACTGGCGTTTTTGAAAGAACAGGTCCGGAAGGCGGTAAAAAAGCTGTCCTTGCTCCCCTAAATCCCGCCGCGCTTGCGCCAGTGCGACCTTATCGTTCCGCCCGTCAGCCGAATATATGTCCTCCGGTATTTCCTTGATGGCGCTGGCCTCCCGGCCCCGAGGAACACCACGCTGTCCATGTTGCCTCAAATGATTTCCCCGTTTTCGGCGGCGAAATGGCAGCGGAAAAATCCAGACGGTTAAGGGCTTGTTTGAAAATAGACTACTCGTCCCCGGACGGTCTGAATGCGGAACGGAGTTAAGTGCGGATTGCTTTTCCTGCGTGGACCTGGTATAATGTACTCCAGCGAGTACACGGAGAAGCCCGCACCAGACTTCTCCATAAAGATTTGTGATACAATTTCTTCCGTCGAGACAGAATGACAAATCGGAATTTCATAGAAAAAGCTAGGGAGAAATCAGATGGAGAATTTTGGACTTTCGATGTTATGGTATTGGGCAGCATATTTTATTGTGACAAGCATAGGCGTATTGCACACAATTTTTAATATTGTAGTGTTGCACATGAAGTCAATGAAAGATGGTCCGGGTATGGGAGAAGGATATGAAAAAACCAAGCCCTGGCATCCTTTGTATAATATCATTATTTTTCCTATATTTGCATATCTGTATTTTCATGGATTGGAAGCCATCACGTTATCCAATGTGATTGCCACATCCCTTATTTGGGGAACGATAACAGTCGTATTTGACTTAATTGGGTGGGTCCTCATAAAGCATCCTTGGTCTTTAACATTCAAGGAGTTTTATATGGATTACCAACCTTGGATTACGTTAATTTATATCACAATCTATGCAAGTCCATTTATAACCTATGGAATGATCAATCTGTTCTAGTGGGCTTGGGGCGTCTTAAGGCAACACCGCACAAAGACCGCCCTACAGCCTTTGCACACAATCTGACAGCTCTAGACTTATCAAAAAAAGCCAGTCCCCCGCCTGGGGGACTGCGGTCATGAAGTTATACTATACAATGAAAACCGCCCGGTGGCTCTATGACCTGCCGGGCGGTTTTCGTCGTTTCCTGCGGCCTAAAAATTTTTCCTCGCCCTTTTCTTTGCGGAAAATGGTTTTGCGCGCAAAACCAGTGCCGCTGAACGCTCTGTTAGCGGAAAGGGAAAGTACCACCATCCCCCAGTGAAAGGGGCTAAGAAGATGGAAACCAACCCCCGCGACTATGGCGAACGGCGCAGGCTTGACGCCTTTTGCAAGACCGTATTTGAAGCATGAGGCAATCCACTACATCCGGAAAATAAAACGGCGGGCCACCGGGAAACATCCTTGGCGCCTCTGCCCCAGACAGCGAGACCGGCGGGGCCCTTGGTCCATCCCGGAGTGCCGTCCAGCGGCGCAGAGCGAAGCCGCTGAAATTCCTGCGGACAAAACTGACAGCGAACAAGGCCAGCGGAAGTTTACAGAGTGGCAGGAAGCAGCCAGCAAAGCTGAATAAACATAAAAAGCAACAGAGGCCAAGGCAAAAACCTTGACCTCCGCTATTCGTTTGACATCAAAGCCACACCATCACGGCAAAGCCGTCCTTAAAATAATAGGTGTTCGTCCAATGTCCATCTGGTGGACCCGAAGGGGATCGAACCCTCGACCTCCGCGTTGCGAACGCGGCGCTCTCCCAGCTGAGCCACGAGCCCATAAAAAACATAAAACAATAAAATTAAAACTAACTTCTTGCAACAACTTTGTGGGTTGCGAACCGGCCGCGAAGCCGCCCGAGATACGCCCCCAAACAACAGCGAAAAATGTCCCAGTCAAACCACAAAACCCGGAAAAACGAACAAACAGCTTTCAGAATGCCAACCAACCCCAGTCATTTCCGCCGGATTCCGGGAATCCGGGTCATATAACCGCACCGGGCGGGCTCCCACCCAACCCATAAAACACCAAATACAAGCATCCTTCCGTACAACGCATATATTCTACCACAAAAGTCGGCGGATGTAAAGAGAAAAATTTGTTTTTCAGGGATTTTTTTGCGAAGCCCCCCTGGCGCGCCGGTCCGCCGGGAGGAGATACGGGAGGATTTGCCAATTTCCGGTTGCTTTTTCCCGCAGCTTGGGTTATAATATACACAGACGCTTGCGGCCGGTCCCATCCCGGCCAAAATTTGAAATCGGAGGGAAACCCAATGCTTGTCTCTGCAAAAGAAATGCTCACCAAGGCCAAGGCCGGTAAGTACGCTGTCGGCCAGTTCAACATCAACAACCTGGAATGGACCAAGGCCATTCTCCTCACCGCGCAGGAGTGCAATTCCCCTGTTATTCTGGGCGTGTCCGAGGGTGCCGGCAAGTACATGTGCGGCTTCAAAACTGTGGCCGCTATGGTCAAGGCCATGATCGAGACCCTGAACATCACAGTCCCCGTGGCCCTGCATCTGGACCATGGCAGCTATGAGGGCGCCTTGAAGGCCATGGAGGACGGCTTCTCCTCCGTTATGTTCGACGGCTCCCACTATCCTATTGACGAGAACATCGAGAAGACCAAGGAGATCATCCGCATTGCCGGCGAAAAGGGCATCTCTGTCGAGGCGGAGGTAGGCGCCATCGGCGGCGAGGAGGACGGCGTGGTAGGCGGCGGCGAGGTGGCCGACCCCGGCGAGTGCAAGATGATCGCCGACCTGGGCGTCACCATGCTGGCCGCCGGCATCGGCAACATCCACGGCGTATACCCCGACAACTGGGCCGGCCTGAACTTTGACGTTCTGGCCCAGATTCAGGAGAAGACCGGGGCCATGCCCCTGGTGCTCCACGGCGGCACCGGCATTCCCGAGGACATGGTGAAAAAGGCCATCACCCTGGGCGTCTCCAAGGTCAATGTAAACACCGAATGCCAGCTGAGCTTTGCCGCCGCCACCCGCCAGTACATTGAGGCGGGCAAGGACCGGCAGGGCAAGGGCTTCGACCCCCGCAAGCTGCTGGCTCCCGGCTTCGAGGCCATCAAGGCCACGGTCAAGGAGAAGATGGAGCTGTTCGGCTCTGTGGACAAGGCCTGAGGAATTGGAATGAAGGAAAGCGAGGGCGGCACAGCGGCAACAGCGGTGCCGCCCTTTTCTGCAGGGAGGATGCCTATGACCGAGCTGAAGCAGCTGCCCGGCCCGCTGCTGGCATGGTATGAAAAAAACGCCCGGGCTTTGCCCTGGCGCAGCGACCCCACCCCTTACCATGTGTTTGTCTCTGAGCTGATGCTGCAGCAGACCCGGGTGGCCGCGGCGCTGGACTATTACCGCCGCTTTATGGAGGCCCTGCCCACTGTGGAGGACCTGGCCCGCTGCCCGGAGGACCGGCTCATGAAGCTCTGGCAGGGGCTGGGCTACTACAGCCGGGCCCGCAATTTGAAAAAGGCCGCCTGCCAGGTGGCGGAGGACTTCGGCGGGGCCTTCCCCAACGACTTTGCCCGCCTGCGGACGCTGGCCGGGGTGGGAGACTACACAGCCGGGGCCGTGGCCTCCATTGCTTTCGGCCAGCCGGTCCCCGCAGTGGACGGCAATGTGCTTCGGGTGGTCAGCCGCATCACCGCCGACTGCCGGGACATGGCCCGCCCCCAGGTCAAGCGGGAGGTAGGGGAGGCCCTGCGGGCCGTCATGCCCCCAAACCGCCCCGGAGACTTCAACCAGGCCCTGATGGAGCTGGGAGCCCTGGTGTGCCTGCCCAACGGCGCGCCCCTTTGCGGCCAGTGTCCGGCCGAGAGCTTTTGCGCGGCAAAGCGTCAGGGCATGGCCGGCCGGCTGCCGGTAAAGCCCCCCAAAAAGCCCCGGCGGGTGGAGGAGCGGGCGGTATATCTCATCTGCCGCCAGAACCGGGTGGCCCTGCGCCGCCGTCCCGCCCGGGGGCTGCTGGCCGGGCTGTGGGAGTACCCCAGCGGCCCGGCGGGCTGGCCCTGCCCGGTGGCCGGAGGGGCCTGCCTTGCGGGAGAGGCCCGGCATGTGTTCACTCATGTGGAGTGGCGCATGACAGCCTGGGCGGTAGAGGCGGCCGGAGAGGCCCTCCCCGAGGGCTGGGTCTGGGCGGCGGAGGCGGACCTGGCGGAGGTATACCCGGTGCCCAGCGCCTTTGGGGCCTTTCGGGGCTGGGTAGAGCGGCGGTTGAAAGCAGGGGAGTGAGCCCTGCTGCGGGGGGAGAATCGCTTTTTGGACAAGCAGGTGGCTGTTCGCAGTTTGTTTCAAATTTTTGGCTTTACAAAGCCGGCCTTTTCATGTACAATGAATGCAAGCATGGGCCGGCCCTCAGGGCCCGCCCGAACCGGATACCATATTAAATGAAACGGAGTGAGGCATATGTCCCTGAAATATCAGCGCGTCCTCTTAAAGCTCAGCGGCGAGGCCCTGGCCGGCCAGGCGGGCCACGGCATCGACTTTGACACGGTTGTGCGCATCTGCCAGCCGGTCAGGCAGCTGGCGGACCTGGGGGCGCAGGTGGCCATTGTGGTGGGCGGCGGCAATTTCTGGCGGGGCCGCAGCAGCGGCAAAATGGACCGCACCCGGGCCGACCACATGGGTATGCTGGCAACGGTGATCAACGCCCTGGGCGTGGCCGACGCCCTGGAGCAGCTGGGCCTGAGCGTGCGGGTGCAAACCGCCATCGCCATGCAGGAGCTGGCCGAGCCCTACATCCGCAACCGGGCGGTGCGGCACCTGGAGAAGGGCCGGGTGGTGGTGTTCGGCTGCGGCACGGGCAACCCCTTCTTCTCCACCGACACCGGCGCGGCCCTGCGCGCGGCGGAGATCGAGGCCGACGTCATCCTCAAGGCCACCATGGTAGACGGGGTGTATGACAGCGACCCCAAGAAGAACCCCAATGCCAAGCGGTATGACCGGCTGACCTTTATGGAGGTGCTGAACCAGAACCTGGGCGTGATGGACATGACGGCGGCGTCCTTCTGCAAGGACAGGGGAATCCCCTGGCTGGTGTTCAGCATTGAGGACCCGGAGAACATTGTAAGGGCAGCCCGGGGCGAGGCAGTGGGCACGCTGGTGGAATAAAGGGGAGACGGGAGTGAAAGGGAAGATAGAAACGCCATTCCTTCTCTCCCGGCAGACAGCCCCGCCGGGTCAAGCCAAGCGTTTTCGTGTAAGAATGCTCTCAAAAAAACAGAATCCATCTTTCTAAAAATAATGAAAAGCACAGTCTCATACAGCGTCTGACAAAACCAAAACGAAAGGAAGCTTACCATGCCGGAAATGAAAGACGTATTCGCCAAAGCGGAAAGCAAAATGCAAAAGGCCGTCTCCCACCTGAAGGAGGAGTACGCCGCCATCCGGGCGGGCCGGGCCAACCCCGCCGTGCTGGACAAGATTACGGTGAACTATTACGACACCCCCACCCCCATCAACCAGCTGGCGGCAGTGGCTGTCACCGAGGCCCGGGTGCTCACCATCCAGCCCTGGGACGCCTCTGTGCTGCGGGCCATCGAGAAGGCCATCCAGACCTCTGACCTGGGGGTGAACCCCCAGAACGACGGCAAGCTCATCCGCCTCACCTTCCCGCCCCTGAACGAGGAGCGCCGCCGGGACCTGGTCAAGGAGACCAGCAAGCTGGCCGAGGAGGCCAAGGTGGCTGTGCGGTCCATCCGCCGGGACGCCATTGAGAAGCTGAAGGACATGAAAAAGAAGTCTGAGATTACCGAGGACGACCTGAAGCAGGCGGAGAAGAAGACCCAGGACCTGACCGACAAATATGTAAAGAACGTGGAGTCCTGCGCCGCAGACAAGGAAAAAGAGATCCTGGAAATCTAAGGGGAGGGCGCTATGCCAGCAAACACACTGCCGCCCCCTGCCCACATTGGCGTCATTATGGACGGCAACGGGCGCTGGGCCAAAAAGCATTTTCAGCCCCGAAGCATGGGCCACCGGGCCGGCGCCCGGAACTTCCGCACCATCACCCGCTACGCCTCCCGCATCGGGGTGAAATATCTCACCGTCTACGCCTTCTCCACCGAGAACTGGGCCCGCCCCGCCGAGGAGGTGGGGGCCCTCATGGGCCTTTTCAAAGACTACCTGCAAGAGGCCCTGCGGGACTTTATGGACGAGAATATCCGGGTGCGCTTTATTGGCGACACCAGCGCCTTTGCCCCAGAGCTTCAGGCGCTGATCCGGGAGGTGGAGGAGGCCAGCGCCCCCAAAACCGGCATGGTGCTCAACCTGGCCATGAACTACGGCGGCCGGGCCGAGCTGGTCCGGGGGGCGCGGCTGTTCGCCCAGGCGGTGGAAAGGGGAGAGGCCTCTCCCCAGGACCTGACCGAAGAGGGCTTTGCCCGATACCTCTACACCGGGGGCCAGCCCGACCCGGATTTGATCATCCGTCCCAGCGGAGAGCAGCGGGTGTCCAATTTTCTGCTGTGGCAGTGCGCCTACGCGGAGTTTGTCTACTTTGATATTCTCTGGCCGGACTTCAAAACCCAGGACCTGGACCGGGCCATTGCCATCTACCACTCCCGCCAGCGGCGGTTTGGCGGGGTGTAGCGCGTCAACGGGAGCGGGCCGGGAGCGGGAAGGAAGGTCCTGGAAACAGCTCTCCTCCTTGTCCCGGCCCAAGCTCCACAATATCAAGAAGAAAGGCGGGAACACCATGAAGCAGCGTGTCCTGTCCGGCGTTGTGCTGACACTGTTCGCGGCAGCCGTCATCCTGTTCGACCGGGTCTTTCCCTTGGCCCTGAATATCGCGGTGGGCCTCATCTCCGCGGCGGCGGTGGAGGAGCTGGCCCGGGCCCTGGGCCTGCAGCGCAAGTGGTTTCTCTACGCGCCCTCTCTGCTGGCGGCCGCGGCCGCGCCCTTTTGCAATGACGAATTCCAGTTCCTTATCTATTGCCTGTACACTCTGGTCGTGTTCGCGGCCATGATCGTCTACCACAACGAGACCACCTTCAAAGAGGTGGCTGTGCTCTACAGCATGGTGGTGCTTATCCCCTGCGCCCTGCGCACTTTGGTGGCTCTGCGAGAGCTGAACCGGGCCCACGGCATGTTCTATGTGCTCATCGCGGTGCTGTCGGCCTGGGCGGCGGACATGGGCGCCTATTTCGCGGGCACCCTGTTTGGAAAGCACAAGCTGTGCCCGGAGATCAGCCCCAAAAAGACCATAGAGGGCGCCATTGGCGGCACGCTGGCCGATGGGGCGGTGATGGTGCTGTGCGGGCTGTGGTTCTCCCAGGGCGTGTACCAGGGGTCAGTGGAGGTAAACTACTGGCTGCTGGCAGCTATCGGCCTGCTGGGCTCCTGGGTGTCCATTCTGGGGGACCTGAGCTTCTCCCTCATCAAGCGCAGCTGCCACATCAAGGACTTCGGCCAGGTAATCCCCGGCCACGGAGGCATATTGGACCGGTTCGACAGCGTAATATTCACCGCGCCCTTTGTGTACCTGCTGGCGACCTTCTTCCCCCTGGCGGGCGTTTAGGGGGCGGCATGGATATCGCCGTCAGGCCCCTGGGCCCGGGCATGGCAGGGGAGTTCTTCCGCTACTTTGAGGAGTGCGCCTTCCCCCAGGGCGTGCTCCCATAAGCGATTGCACGGGCCTTTCGGGCAATTTTTGCCAGCTTCTGCGTGAAAAAAATTTTGACTTGAAGCTGGCAAAAATTTGCTCCAAAATCCCCATACTCAGCTTAGGGCTTGTTTGAAAAATCGGAAACGCCGTCTTTTTACCCAGAAGGGGCCCCTTTCTGCGTCAAAAATCCTCGCCAATCAGAAGATTGCCGTAGTTAGCGCAGCGAACTACAGGGGTTCTTTTCCTTGAAATGAACCCCTTCTGGGTAAAAATTCGTCATTTCCTCTATTTTCAAACAAGCCCTATGGGAACACGCCCTAAGACTCTGATCCCTCTCATCTGAAAGGAGGCCTGCCCATGAAAGCCCTCTCCCTGCTGGGCTCCACCGGCTCCATTGGCGCCCAGACCCTGGATGTGGTCCGGGGCCTGAACGCCGCCGGAGCAGAGCCCTGTACGGTGGCCGTGCTGGCCGCCCATTCCAATGTCCCCCTGCTGGAGCGTCAGGCCCGGGAGTTCCGCCCCCAGGCCGTGACGCTTTTTGACCCTGCCGCGGCCAAGGACTTCAAGGACCGCACCCGAGACCTTTCCATCCCCGTGTTCTCCGGCATCGAGGGTCTGTGCCGCGCCGCCGCCTGGGAGACTGCGGACGTCGTCCTGAACGCGGTGGTGGGCATGGTGGGCCTGCGCCCCACCCTTGCCGCTCTGGGGGCCAAAAAGCCCGTGGCTCTGGCCAACAAGGAGACTCTGGTGGCCGGGGGCGAGCTGGTCACCCGGGCCGCAAGGGAGAACCACGTTCCCCTTCTTCCTGTTGACAGCGAGCATTCCGCCATTTTTCAGTGCCTGCGGGGCAATGAATGCTCCCAGGTGAAGCGGCTCCTCCTCACGGCCTCAGGGGGCCCCTTCTTTGGCAAAACCAGAGAGGAGCTGGCCAATGTCACCCCAGAAATGGCCCTCCGGCACCCCAACTGGTCTATGGGGGCCAAGGTCACAATCGACTCGGCCACCATGATGAACAAGGGGCTGGAAGTGATGGAGGCCCGGTGGTTATTTGACCTGCCGGTGGAGAAAATACAGGTAGTGGTCCACCGGGAGAGCATTGTTCACTCCATGGTAGAGTACGCGGACAATGGGGTGATTGCCCAGCTGGGGGCTCCTGACATGCGCCTGCCCATCCAGTACGCCTTGACCTACCCAAACCGGCTTCCCTGTCCCGCGCCGGAGCTGGACCTGTTCCAGGTGGGAAGCCTGAGCTTTTTCCCGCCTGACACAGAGGCCTTCCCCTGCCTGTCCATTGCGGTGGAGGCCCTGCGCCGGGGAGGCCTGGCCCCGGCGGCGGTAAACGCTGCCAACGAGCAGGCGGTAGCGGCGTTTTTGCAGGGACGCATCGGCTTTTTGGAGATTCCGGAGCTGGCCGCCGGGGCCGCGGCCCGTCAGCCGGACTGTTCCGGGGCAGACAGCCTGGACGCGGTGCTGGAGGCGGACCGGGCCGCCCGGCAGTATGTAGAGACACAACTCAATGGGAGATGATTTTTTGCAGGCATTCAATGTGGCTTTTCTCATCATCATCGGGGTTTTGCTGTTCAGCTTCATTATTTTCTTTCATGAGCTGGGGCATTTCCTGTTTGCCAAGCTGGGGGGCATTCGGGTCAACGAGTTCTCTTTGGGCATGGGCCCCCGCCTCTTTGGCTTTCGCCGGGGAGAGACCGAGTACTCCCTCCGGGCGCTTCCCATTGGCGGCTTCTGCGCTATGGAGGGGGAGGACGAGGCCAGCGACCGGGAGGACGCCTTTGGCAGCAAGCCGGTGTGGAAGCGGGTCCTGGTGATTGTGGCCGGGGGCCTGTTCAACATTCTTCTGGGCCTTGTGATGATGCTGTTTCTGCTGGCCCCTCAGGAGGTGTACGCCACCACCACCATCTCCCAGTTCGCACAGGACTCGGCCTTGGCCCAGGCCGGCGCCCAGGTGGGAGACCGGATTGTGGAGATCGACGGCTACGCGGTCTACACAGACCGTGACCTGAGCTTTGCCATGGCCCTGGCAGACCCTGCCGCCCTGCATCTGGTGGTGGAGCGGCAGGGCCAGCGGGTGGACCTGGGGGACATTGCCATGCACACCCAGACCTTGGAGGACGGCCGGGAGGCGGTGGCCATGGACTTCTATGTTCAGCCTGAGCAGCGGACGGTTCTGGGCCTGCTGCGCCGGGCAGGGGCCGACACCTTCTCCATGACCCGCATGGTGCTTGAGAGCCTGAAGGGCCTGCTCACCGGGCGTTTCGGCCTTAACGAGATTGCCGGGCCGGTGGGCACTGCCCAGGCGGTGTCTCAGGCAGCGGGAGCGGGACTGGAGCAGGGCTTTGGCCAGGGGCTGAGCAACCTGGTTTTCATGATGGTGATGATCACGGTGAACCTGGGTGTGGTCAATCTCCTGCCCCTGCCCGCCCTGGACGGAGGACGCCTGCTGTTTTTGATCTGGGAGGGCGTTACCCGCCGTCCGGTTCCCCCTAAGTACGAGGGCTATATTCATGCGGCTGGGTTCATCCTTCTCATTGGCGTTATGGCGCTTGTTACCTTCCACGACGTTTTCCGGCTCATCACCGGTTAGTGGGAAAGCGAAACCAATCATATATGGGGTTGTCCTATGGTGGGCGATTGACCCGTATAGAGATCCCTCACACAGCGTTTTATGTGGGCCCTACCGTCGGGGGTCCCTGACATTGCCCTTCGGGCAAGTCACGGAGTTTGCCTCGACTCCGAAGGAGTCGCCTTTTGCTTCGCAAAAGTACCGGCAAACTCCTACCGGTAGTCTCTCAACTACCTTGTGGTAGCAATTCACCCGCCCACCCCCAACGCTTAGAGACCAAGGGCACGGTCAAACGTCCCACCGGGACGTTTGACCCCCCTCCCGCGTCCCGGCTGGAATTTTTAAGAACCTGTATTCATAGGCGGAGGATGCCGGAGGGTCGAGGGATTTTGTCGCCCTGCAAGGCAAAATATCGCAGGAATACTTGCCGTATTTCAAGATTTTTTAACGCAGCAGGACGGCAAAAGACCCGTCCCTCCGGCGTTCAACGCCTGTGAATACAGGCTCTAAGTCAAGCCCCCCACTTCAACACAGCCAAAGCCAACCCCCTCAAGAACCTTCCATTTCCCCTTCATAAAGGAGCATATTATGCAAAGACGAACCTCAACCCAGGTCACAGCCGGCGGCGTGAAGATCGGCGGCGGCGCGCCCATCCCCGTCCAGTCCATGCTCAGCGTCCCCTCCGCCGACGTCCCCGCCAGCGTCCGCCAGGCCAAGGCCCTGGAACAGGCTGGCTGTCAAATCCTCCGCATGGCCATCCCCGACATGGCCGCGGTACATAACCTGATCCCGGCGGTCAAAAAGGCCGTTTCCATCCCGCTGGTGGCTGACATCCACTTCGACTACAAGCTGGCCCTGGAATCCGCCGCCGCAGGCATCGACAAAATACGCATCAACCCCGGCAATATCGGCGGCGACAGCCGGGTCAAGGCCGTGGCGGACGCCTGCCGCCAGCGGGGCGTGCCCATCCGCATCGGGGTCAACGACGGCTCTCTGGAAAAGCACATTCTGGCCAAATACGGCCACCCCACCCCGGAGGCTCTGGCCGAGAGCGCCCTCTACCATGCCTCCCTCCTGGAGAAGTTCGACTATACCGACATCGTTCTCTCCATGAAGGCCTCCTCGGTCGACTTCACCATCCAGGCCTACCAGATTGCCGCCCAGCGATGCTCCTATCCCCTGCACCTGGGCGTCACCCACGCGGGCACGGCGCGCATGGGGCTCATCAAGTCGGCCATGGGCATTGGCAGTCTTTTGCAGCAGGGCATTGGCGACACCCTTCGGGTCTCCCTCACCGCCGACCCGGTGGAGGAGGTCCGGGCCGGGGCGGACATTCTCCGGGCCCTGGGCCTGCGCCGGGGGGTGAAGCTCATTGCCTGCCCCACCTGCGGCCGCACCCGCATCGACCTGATTCCCCTGGCCCAGAAGGTGGAGGCCGCGCTCTCCGGCTGCGGCAAGGACATTACCGTGGCAGTGATGGGCTGCGCGGTCAACGGCCCCGGCGAGGCCCGAGAGGCCGATGTGGGCATCGCGGGGGGCAAGGGCGAGGGCCTGATCTTCCGCAAAGGGGAGATTCTCCGCAAGGTCCCCGAAAACCGCCTGCTGGACGAGCTTCTGGCCGAGGTGGACAAGCTATGAGGGCGGAGGCTTATCACACCCCCATGGGGGAGATTCACTACTGGGTCGGCGACGCCGCAGAGGACAGGCCCTGTCTGGCCATGCTGCCCGGCCTGACGGCCGACCACCGCCTGTTTGACCGCCAGACCCAGGCCCTGGGCGGCATATACCGCTGCCTGGTATGGGACGCCCCGGCCCACGGCGCGTCCCGTCCCTTTTCGCTGGACTTTTACATGGACGAGCTCACCGGCTGGCTCCACGAGATATTTATAAAAGAGAAATTTGACCGGCCGGTCCTGGTGGGCCAGTCCATGGGCGGCTATATTGCCCAGGCCTACATCAAGCGTTATCCCGGCACGGTAAGGGGCTTTGTGTCGGTCGACTCCGCGCCCCTCAGCCGAAGCTATTTTTCCGGCTGGGAGCTGGCCATGCTGAAGCACGCCTATTGGCTGTACCGGCCCATCCCCTGGGGACTGCTGCAAAAGCTGGGCAGCATGGGCACAGCGCAGTCCCCCTATGGCCGGGGGCTGATGGCGGACATGATGAAGGCCTATGCCCCCAAGGAATACTGCCGGCTGGCCGCCCACGGCTACCGGCTGCTGAGCTTGGCTGTCACAGCCCACGGCGACAGCGAGCCCGACTGCCCCAGTCTTTTGCTCTGCGGGGAGAAGGATGGGGCAGGTTCCTCCCGGCGGTATAACCGGGCCTGGGCCCGGCGGGCAGGC
>CAJUNQ010000071.1 GCA_910587835.1 uncultured Oscillospiraceae bacterium
ATGACGAATTTTTACCCAGAAGGGGTTCATTTCAAGGAAAAAACGCAAGGCAATCTTCCGATTGGCGAGGATTTTTGACGCAGAAAGGGGCCCCTTCTGGGTAAAAAGACGGCGTTTCCGATTTTTCAAACAAGCCCTAAGCTTATGTGGACACCGTCTAAGTATAGCATAAATTGCCGGGCAAGGGAAGTTATTTTTTTGGAAGAGCCTGGGCAGAGTTTTCTGCCTGGATTTATTGACAGAAATGGGGGACGCATGGTATTATAACATGGATTTTTCTTTTTTGAAATAGAGCCGCGGGAACGAAGCAATGCCAGCCTGACGCGGCGGCGAGGGTCGGGAAACAGTTAAATGGAGGTCTGGTGTATGGATTATTCGGGGAAGCTTTTGGGGCGGGCGGAAGAAGGCGGCGGGGGCCTTGAGGGGCGCAGCGGCATTCAGAGCGTGCAGAACCTGGAGGCTGTCATCAACGAGGGGCTGCGGGTCGCCCTGCTGGAGGAGACGCCGGACCAATCGCTGGAGGTGCTGCTGGAGCACCTGGGAAAGGCCCTGAAGGGGGACCGGACCTATATCTTTGAGCAGAACGAGGCGGGCTGCGACGACAACACCTATGAGTGGGTGGCCGATGGGGTGGAGCCGGAAAAGGGGAGCCTGCAGAACGTGCCCCCGGAGGTGTGCGCAAGCTGGTATCGGAAATTTGGCGTGGGCAAGCATATTGTTATTGAGAGCCTGGAGGATATTCGGGAGACGGACCCGCTTCAGTATGAGAACCTGAAACGGCAGGGCGTTCATTCGCTGGTGGTGGTGCCCCTGTATAACGGCAAAAGAATCATCGGGTTTTATGGGGTGGATAATCCCCCTGCCCGGTCTTTGGAATATGCCACGAACATGCTGCAGACCGCCGCGTATTTTATTGTGTCCTCTTTGAAGCGGCGGAATTTGGTGCGGGAGCTGCAGAAGAGGAGCTATAATGTGCTGCACGCCTTGAGCGTGGACTATCTGGACATCTATGAGGTGAGCTTTGACACGGGCCAGTGCGAGGTTTACCGCAGCAGCGGACAGATGGGAGTGGACTGGGCAGCCTATTTTCGGGAGGGCTATGAGGCGGCCATGGAGCGGTATATCTCTCAGTATGTGGCGCCCCGGGACCAGGAGCGGCTGCGGGCCGTGACAAGGAAGGAGCATGTGCTTGCCCGGCTGAGGGCCAAGAAGAAGTTCTCGGTTCGGTATCAGGTGAAGGACTCTGCCTCTGGGCTGAAGCATTTGGAGCTTCATTTTTCCGCCACGGAGAAGACGGAGACGGAGAACTGCGCGATTTTTGCCCAGCGGGACGTGAACGCCCTGGTGGAGCAGGAGGAGAAATATAAGCTGGAAGCCCGGCGGAGCATGGAGGATATTCTGGAAGGGGCCAGGACCGGGATATGGACGATTGAGCTGGAGGAGGGCTGTCCGCCGAGAATGTACGCGGACCGGACCATGCGGATTCTGCTGGGGGCGCCGGACGAGATGGGGCCCGAGGACTGCTACCGGCACTGGTTTGCCCGGATTGGGCCGGACTATGTGGAGATGGTGCGGGAGTCGGTGGAGGAAATGCTGAAGACCGGACGCTCGGAGGTGATTTACCCCTGGGACCACCCCAGCCTGGGGAAAATCTATGTCCGCTGCGGCGGTGTGCCGGACAAAACCTTTAAAAAGCCCGGGGCCTGCCTGAACGGCTATCACCAGGACATTACGGAGACCATGGTGACCAGAAAGAAGCAGGAGCAGTCTATTATGGAGCTTTTGGAGCGGGTGCGGCAGGCAAACTCGGCTAAAAGCGAATTTCTCTCTCACATGTCCCACGACCTGCGCACGCCTATCAACGGGATTTTGGGCATGCTGGCCATTTTGGAAAAGAGCCAGGACGACCCCCAGCGGCAGAGGGAGTGCCGGGAGAAGATTCGGGTGTCCACAGAGCATCTGCTGTCGCTGGTGAACGATGTGTTGCAGGTGAGCAAGCTGGAGAGCGGCAGGCCCGCGGCTGTGGAGGAGCCCTTTGACCTTTTGGGCGCCCTGAACGACTGCGCTGCCATTCTGTCTCCTCTGGCGGAGGAGCGGAGCGTGCGGCTGGAGCTGGACGCCGCCGGCCTGCGGCACACAAGGGCCATTGGCAACCCCCTGCACCTGAAGCAGATTTTGATGAATGTGATGGACAACGCCGTGAGGTACAACCGGCCCCGGGGCTCTGTGTTTGTGCGGGCGGAGGAGACGGGCTTTTGTGAGGGGACGGCCAGCTGCCGCTTTGTGATTGAGGACACGGGGATTGGCATTGGAGAGGACTTTAAGGAGCATATTTTTGAGCCCTTTACTCAGGAGCATCAGGACGCCAGAACCAACTATAACGGGATTGGCGTGGGGATGTCCATTGTAAAGAGGCTGGTGGACCAGATGAAGGGCAGCGTGGAAATAGACAGCCGGGTCGGCAAGGGGAGCGTGATTGAGATTACCCTGCCCATTCAGGTTGACCAGGCCTGGAACGGCGGGCCGGCGGAGGAGGAATGGCGCATGCCGGACAATATTGCCGGGATGCGGGTCCTGCTGGTGGAGGACAATGAGATTAACCGCGAGATTGCGGAATACATTCTTCGGGACGCGGGGGCGGAGGTTGTGACCGCCCACGACGGAAAGGCCGCGGCGGACATCTTTGGGGCCTCTGAGCCGGGAGCCTTTGACTGCGTGCTGATGGACCTGATGATGCCGGTGATGAGCGGCTATGAGGCGGCGCGGGTGATTCGCGGCCTGGACCGGGCGGACGCGGGAACGGTGCCCATCATCGCCATGTCGGCCAATGCCTTTGAGGAGGACATTGCCCTGGCAAAGGACGCGGGGATGAACGAGCATCTGGCAAAGCCGGTGGACATTCGCAGAATGTTTGAGGCCATGAGCCGGCTGGCGCGCCCCATGACTTCGCCGCTTGAATGACTAAAATCTATGGAGAGGAAAAGAAGTATGAAAAATAGGGCTTTGCCGCGGTCTTTGAAAGTGAGCATAGCGGCAGTGGTAGGTTTGACGGTCTTCGTGTTTTCCTTTCTTGGCATATCCATACACAATATGAGCGAAAAGGCGGTGGAGGACATCGGCCTGGACTACATGTCCGGGATGAACGAGCAGGTGTCTTTGCACTTTGAGACCATTATTGAGCTCCGCCTGACCATGGCCGAGTCCATTGCCCATATTGCGGCAGGAGACGGCTCTGGCTATGGCTCGAAGGAGGAGATTGCCTATGGGGCAAAGGCCAGGCATTTTCTGTGCGCCGCCCTCTATTCGTCTGAGGGGGAAATTGAAATGATTTACGGCGATTCCGTGTCTTTGAACCACCCCGAGCCCTTTTTGGAGAGCCTGCGCAGCGGAGAGCGCAGGGCAGCCTCTGCGGCGGACAGCACCGGGGAGGGAGTGATTCTGTTCGGCGTGCCCTGCGAATACCCCATGTCGGACGGGGAAAGCAGCCTTGCCATGGTGGTGGGGCTCTCTACGGATTATATGGGCGAGGTGCTGTTTCTGGACTCGGACAGCTCGCTGAGCTACTCCTTTGTGATTCGCAAGGACGGCAGCTATGTTGTGGGCAACGAGGGGGACGGACACAAGAATTATTTTGACCGGCTGCACTGGGTTTTTGACGGCCAGGAGGAGGAAGCGGCGTCCTGCGCCGAACAGCTGGCCGCTGCCATGGACGCGGGCGAGGATTTTTCCGCTATTCTGAAAACCGGCGAATCCCGCCGCCATCTCTACTGCACCAGCCTGCCCTACTGCGACTGGTATCTGGTGACGATTCTCCCCTTTGAGCGGCTGGACTATGCCATTGCGGGGATGAGCAGCCACTGGCTGACCATTGTGTATGCCGCCTCGTTTGTGGTGATTGCCATGCTGCTGTACATATTCTTTCAGTATCTGCGGGCGTTCCGGCGTCAAATGTCTGAGCTGAAGCATATGAACGCGGAAATGGACTGCGCCCGCCGGGACGCGGAACGGGCCCGGAAGGAGGCCGAGCAGGCCAACGCGGCAAAGCAGGACTTTCTTTCCAGCATGAGCCATGACATTCGCACCCCCATGAACGCCATTATCGGGATGACCTGCTTGGCCATGGACAAGGAGAACCGGCCGGAGCAGGTGCAGGACTATCTGCGGAAGATCGCTTTGTCCAGCCAGCATCTGCTGGGGCTGATCAATGATGTGCTGGATATTTCCAAGATTGAAAGCGGCAAAATGACCCTGAATGTGGAGCCCATGTCGTTGCGGGAGGCCATGGACTGCATTGTCAACATTATTCTGCCCCAGGTGGAGGCGAAAAAGCAGCGGTTTGACGCAGCCGCCTATGATATTCTGGCGGAGGACGTGTATTGCGACAGCGTGCGGCTGAACCAGGTGCTGATCAACCTGCTGGGGAACGCGGTGAAATTTACCCCGGAGAAGGGTTCGATTCAGGTGACGGTGTATCAGGAGGCCATTGCGGAGGAGCCGGACCGGGTGCGCACCCATTTTCTGGTAAAGGACACGGGCATTGGCATGTCCAAGGAATACCAGAAGGTGATATTTGAGTCCTTCAGCAGAGAGGACAACACCCGGGTGCAGAAGACAGAGGGCTCGGGGCTGGGAATGACCATTACCAAGTATATTGTAGACGCTATGGAGGGCCGCATTTCCGTGCGCAGCGAGCAGGGCCGGGGCAGCGAGTTCCATGTGGCGCTGGACCTGGAAAAGGCGGCGGTGCAAAAGCCGGAGGCAGAGCTTCCGGACTGGAATGTTCTGGTGGTTGACAGGGACCAGCGGCTGTGTGTCAACACGGTGCGGATGCTGGAGGAGGCGGGGCTTCGCGCCCAATGGTGCGCCAGCGGAGAACAGGCCATGGAGCGGACCGCCCCGGGGCGCTGCCAGCTGGTGTTGGTGGGCAGGACTTTGCCGGACATGAGCGGTATCGAGGCTGTCAGGGGGATACGGTCCCGCTGGGGAGAGAGCGGCCCGGCGGCGCTGCTGGTGGCCTGCGATTGGAGCAGCGTGGCCAGCCAGGCCAGAGAGGCGGGCATTGCGGGCTTTATCTCCAAGCCGCTGTTCCGGTCTACCCTGCTTGACGGGCTGAACGCCTTTGCCGGCGCCGGCGTGGAGGAGGCGGGAGGCACAGAGCAGGCCGCGGACCTGACCCTGCGGGGGAAGCGCATTCTGCTGGCGGAGGACAATGAGCTGAACTGGGAAGTGGCGAGAGAGATGCTCTCGGTGCTGGAGATGGAGCTGGATTGGGCGGAGAACGGAGAACTCTGTGTGGCGAAATTTGAGCAGTCGCCGGTGGGGTATTATGACGCGATTCTGATGGATGTGCGGATGCCTGTGATGGACGGCCACGAGGCCACCGGGGTCATTCGGGGGCTGGAACGGGAGGACGCGGACCTTCCCATTATTGCCATGACTGCCGACGCGTTTTCGGAAGACATTCAGAAGTGCTTGGAATGCGGGATGAACGACCACCTGGCAAAGCCCATTGACGTGCAGGCTGTGGCCTTTAAGCTGAAAAAGCATATGAAGTGATCGTGTACTTTCCGGCATTGGGGCCGCCGCGTTTTGCGGGGCGCGGGCCTTTTGCAGAATCCATCATCAGAAAGAGGAACGCCGGGGGACGCCCTGGCGTTCCTCTTATAACTTGTACCAATAGGATTTGTGCCTGGATTATCGAGCAAATTTTGCTGTTGCCAAGGCGCAAATCCGCAGGCAATCTGGCGATTGCCAAGGGTTTGCAACACAGTCAACAGGGAAATTTGCCGAACAGGCAGGTGCAAACTCCTATTGGTACATGTTCTTATAGATTCCACCATATTTTGACCCCGCCGCTGCTGTCCATGAGGATTTTATGGATCAGGAGCCCGGCCGCGGCCTTCTTGCGGCAATAGCCCGCAGCGCGCCAGGCCTTTGCCAGGTCCACGGCTTCCTCCGCCCCGGGGGGCGGACTTTGCAGACGGCTCAGCCGTTGGCTCCATGTCTGCTTATCCTGTCTGAGCCGGGCGGCTCGCTGGTTGGCAAGGGCCAGCAGGTCCTGGTTCAGCCCGCCGGACAGGATGGCGTCTACCAGCTGCTGCTCCGCTTTCTCTATGGCCCTGACGCGCAGCTTCAGGCTGTTGGCCTCAGAGGCCTCTGCTCTGCCGGGGGGGCGGCTTACAGCCCTCAGGCCGGACAGCTTTTGAGCAATGCAGTCATGGACCATGCCCTCCAGGTCTTCGGCGTAGACAGTCATGCCCGGCCCGGCGCAGGTGCGCTTGTGGGTTTTTCCGGTGCAGTGAAAGTACCGCCGGACCTGGCCTGCCTTGTTGGGCTTGCCCTTGATTGTGGTCATGGCGTGGCCGCAGCCGGCGCAGTACACCTTGCCGGCCAGCCAGCTGGTGCGGTTGCTGAGGCTGTTTCCCAGCTGCTTGTTTCTTTCCAGCTTTTGCTGGCATTTCAGCCAGACGTCCGCCTCTACCAGACCTGGATGGGACAGGAGCACCAGCTTCATATCCGACCAGTCCGGACTGGCCGGGTTATGCCTGGTGCGGCCGTAGAGGCGCGCGCCGTACTCTCCGGTAAACCGGGAAAGGTCCGCCGCAATGGGTGTGCCCCGGTTATGGTAGTAGTCGTATACATCCGAGTCGGCCTTGACATAGATGGGGTTTTTGAGCAGGGCGGACAGCTTGGCGGTGGTCCAGCCGCTGCCCTGGGAGGGTTCTTTGTCCTCCGCCGCCAGGATTTTCAGCAGCTGGCGCAGGGAGACGCCCTCTTGGGCGTAGAGCCGGAAGATGGTTTTGACCCGCTCCGCCTCGGAGGGGATGGGGCTCAGGGCTCTGGTTTTGACATTGTGGATGACCGCTGGGACCAGCTCAAAGCCATAGGGCCGGCGGCCCCCCATGTAGAGCCCCATTTCGCTGCGGTGGGCGTAGGCCTGGGCGACCCGGCTGATGATGGACGCGCGCTCGAACTCGGCAAACACCATCAGCAGCTTTACCAGCATTTCTCCATAGGGTGAGGAGGTGTCAAAGGACTCCTGGGAGGATACGAATTCTACGCCGTACTCCTTGAACTCCTGTAGAATGCCCACAAAGTCGGACAGGGAGCGGCTGATTCTGTCCAGCTTGTAGACCACCACCTTGCGGGCCCGGCCCTGCCGGATCAGCTTCATCATCCGCTGAAAGCCCTGCCGGCGGACGCTGCCCCCGGAGAAGCCGTTATCTACAATGGGGATCACCTTCTCGTTCTGCTCGCCGGGGCGGAGCATGGAGCGGCAGTATTCCAGCTGGGTTTCGCAGCTGATGCTGTTCTCACGCTCTACCGATTTGCGGGCATAGAGTACGATTGCCATGGGCGCACCTCTCTTTTGGCGGATGCCGTTTTGTGTCAAGGGGATGGGGCTATGACGCCGCCTCTTTGCCGGGGGCGGTGAGGGCGGCGGTCAGCTCCCGGAGCAGCTGCTCCCGGTCAGGGGCCTCCTGCTCCGGGACAGTAAGATGCTGGACAGGGTGCTTTACACCCTTTCTGTCTGTGTAGTCCTGCTTCAGATTCGTCATGGCCATACCTCCCGGACTGCCCGGCCAAGGCCTAGGGCTGGAATGCAGGGGGGAACGCCCCTTGTTATGATAGTATGCGTGAGGCCGCGGTATCTTTCACGGATGGGGATATTCTGGGCTTGTGTCAGTTGGATTTGCGATTGGACGGACTGCCGGGCTCCGCACGGAAAAAATCCCGGAGCCCCTGCAAATGCTGGGCTCCGGGATTTTGCTTAAATGGCTCATTTTGGCGAGGGGCTGCGTATTCTCACCGACCGGCTGGACTCCAGGAACTTCTACGCCTTCAATCCCTCCTTCGACAAGTAAGCGCGGAAAAAACCGGACAAGGGCCGGCGGGGCTGATCACCCTGCCGGCCTTTTTCCGGTTTTGGGTTGGGATGGTTAGAGGTGGGTCGAGGGGGCGGCTTGAGGGGCGGCGGTTTGGGGGAAGCTTGTAAATTTCGGTAGTAGGTTTACGGGCAGGCCGTTGCTGCAAACCGTGGGTGCAGGCCTCTTGGTCAGCTGTTGCCACAAACTGCGGCGCAGGCCTACCGGATAGCTGCCGCCGCAAACCACGA
This sequence comes from uncultured Oscillospiraceae bacterium, assembly GCA_910587835.1. Lineage (GTDB taxonomy): Bacteria > Bacillota > Clostridia > Oscillospirales > Acutalibacteraceae > Acutalibacter. The sequence continues at coordinate 8,117 of CAJUNQ010000071.1, forward strand.
CCAGAAACCTCTCGGCCCGCTGCCGCCAGCACTGGCTGTGCCTTTGAGTTGGCTCCGCCAACTCAGCGCCCCGCGAGCTGGGTCCAGCGTCACGCTGGGTCGTTTTCGATGATGGTGTGGGGGTCCAGGTAGGCGGAGTCGCGGCGGACCTCCAGGTGGAGGTGGGGCTTGTCAGCAGACTCCTCGGGCACCGCTGTTACTGTGCCGATGGCCTGGCCGATGGTCACCACGTCGCCGGGCTCTACCAGGAAGTTCTCGCCCAGTCCACAGTAATAGAACTGGTAGTCGCCGTGCTCAATCACCAGCACATTGCCCAGCATACTGTCGGTGTAGGCCTCTTTTACCATGCCGTTGCCGCAGGCCAGCACCTGCTCGCCGCTCTCCGCCGCCAGGTCGGTACCGGTGTGCACCCGCCAGTCGCGCATGGTGGCAGAGTACATGGGCGCGCCGGAGCTGTAGGCCTTGGCAACCTCTTTGGAGCTGACCGGGTAAATCAGCTCGCCGCTGATTTCATAAAGAGGCGCGTTGGCAGGCACCTGGGGCTCCTCCTGGACCTCCTCCTGGGGCTCCTCTGCCACGGCCTGGGGCGCGGCGCTGGGAGCCGGCGTGGGGGCCGCGGGCTTGGGGGTGGCCGCGGGAGCCGGTGTGGCTGTGGCCCTGGGCCGGACCTGCGAGGCTGCTCCGCCGACCTGGGGCCGGGCGCTGGGCGTTGGGCTGCGGGGGGCCTCCGGGTCGTCGCTGACACGGCTGGCGGTCTGGCTGGTCTCCCCTACGGCCTCCATATAGCCCTGCACCGCGTCGAAGGTGCTCCAGGCCGCTACGCCTACCGCTACCAGGCACACCGCCAGGGCCAGATAAAACCCGTTGCGCCGGGCCTTGCCCTCTGAAAAGCGCTTTCCGTTCATGTTCATAGTTACCTTCCTTTCAGGCCGGTCCGCAGGGCTGCGGGCTGGCTGTATACTTTTTTCATGCACTGATATTCTGGCCGGAAAGCCTTGGCATTATGCAGCCGCTATTTAGGGCTTGTTTGAAAAAACGCAAAAAGAAAAGAGCCGGCGAACCGGCTCTCTCCTTTGTACTTGAGGGGTATTATTGAGGAGGGTAGAACATGTATCTCAAGAAAAGGTTGGTCCATTTCTGAGTACGGGTATATTATACTCCGGTTGGGCCCGGCAGTTGTTACGCCGCTGTGAATAAATGGGAAACAAATTCCGGCTTTCCTGTGAAGAATTTTCCGGGGCTTTCAGGGGGGAAGTTGGCTGTGTGGGCTCAAAGGCTTCTGCTCTGGGAACCTGCCAGAGAGGTGGGGGGGCGCTGGACTCCTGTTTTCGCGGGGTGGGCTTGTGTGGGGAGAGAGGCTGTGGGTCGCGGTTTGGGTTTTTGTCGGGAAATGTTTTAAAAATATTTTTTCATTTTTCAAACATCTGTTTTGCAATTTGCCGGAGTCTATGCTATAATGTGTGGTGACAGAGGAAGAATACCCGCCAGCCGCGGGTTCATGATAAAAGACTTGCCTGGAAGGAGGCTTTTCATGCAGGGCTTGACTGCCAGCCAGCAAAAGGTTTTAGACTACATCAAGGAGGCCGCTCCCTCTGGCATTCCCCCCACGGTGCGGGAGATTTGCGCCGCCACCGGGCTGCGCTCCACCTCCACGGTGCACGCCCACCTGAAGACCCTGGAGCGCATGGGCTATATCAGCCGGGGGGCGGGGCTGAACCGCAGCATTCGGATTGAGGGGGCCATGCCCACAGCCCAGGTGCCTATTCTGGGCCGGGTGACTGCCGGGACGCCTATTCTGGCGGTGGAGGACATTGAGGGGTACATCCCCTTCCCCCACCGGGACGACCGGGAGCTGTTTGCCCTGCATGTGATGGGGCTGAGTATGCGGGACGCGGGGATTCTGGACGGGGACTATGTGATTGCCGAGAAGACCCCCACGGCCGACGATGGGGAGATTGTGGTGGCCATGATTGAGGACGAGGCCACGGTGAAGCGTTTGTATCGGGAGGCGGACTGCATTCGCTTGCAGCCGGAGAACCCGGACTTTGAGCCCATCTACTCTGACCAGGTTTATGTGCTGGGCCGGGTGGTGGCTGTGGTGCGCTATTACTGAGCCTCCCCTTTCAGGTAGGCTTCCAGGGGGGCCAGGCTCTCCCGGCTGGTTTTGTCAAAGGACTGCTGCACATTTTGCAGCATCACCTTCTCTTTGGAGGTGTCGGCGTGGGCCTTCAGCATTTTGCGGAACACTGCCATGAGCAGCTTGTCCAGGGGGCTCATGGCGGCATAGTTCAGCCCGCCCTGCAGGTAGAAGGGGCGGAGGAATTTCAACTCCTCGGGCTGAAAATTCTCCCGTTCCAGCCGCCGCACGTCCGAAGCGTCCGGGGGCATGGCCCCGGTGAAGAATACGGCGGCCCGCTTGCCCCTTAACCGGGGCAATTGTTTTTTGAACCAGCCCAGCCGCCGGATTCTGCCCACATAGCAGCCGCCGCCAAAGGCCACGGCCTGGTAGGCGGTCAGGTCTACGGTGTTGCGCTGGGCAAACTCCACGCAGTCGCAGGCCAGGTCCTCTTGAAGCCAGCGGGCGTATTTCTCGGTAAAGCCGGTTTTTGAGCTGTAGATGATCAGGGTTTTCATGGATTTTCCTCCCTTTGGTTGGTTGACGGGGCTGCGTGGGCTGTGTAAAACCACTGGATATGGGCGGCCAGCAGGGGCTTGGCCTGCTGCCAGTCCTGGTGCTGGGCCATAATGAGAAAGACCCCGCCGTAAAACGCCAGGGCCAGGGCCTCAGGGTCCTGGCGGGGCATGGCGCCTGCCTCCATCAGCCCGGCGAAGACCGCTGCCTGCACCTGCATGGGGTATTGGCAGAACAGCCGCCGGTACAGCTCCGCCGACCGGGGGTCCTCATACTGGCTTAGGGCGAGCAGCTGCCGGAAGCGGCCGCAGTAGGGGTCTTCATAGAACCAGGCGAACACCTCCAGCACCCGCTCTGTCAGGCTGGCGCCGGTGAGGAGAAAGGCCTGGGGCTCCTCGCCGGGGGCAAAGGGCAGGGACCGGCTGCGGTAGTAGTCTTCCGCTTTGGCCCAGCAAATATCCACAATGGCGTCAAAAATCTCCCGTTTGCTTTTGAAATGGCTGTAGAGGGAGCTCTCCCGCACGCCTACGGCCCGGGCGATGTCCCGGACAGAGACAGCGGCATAGCCCTGGCGGGAGAACAGATTCAGGGCCTCCCAGATGATTTTTTCTTTGGTATCCACAGGACCTCCTTGCGAACAGTTGATTGTTTTTATATTGTACTATCGATCGTTCGGTTTGTCAAGGGAGGAGGGGGGGATTGATACAAAAATACATTTATGAGGAGGGCCTGGGGCGGGAGAAGTGCGCTGCTTTTTTGTGGCTGCGGCGGGCGGCGCAGCCGGCCAAAGGGATGAACGGGAAAAGCCCCATGCTGCTGCTTTTGCAGAGGCATGGGGCTTTTGGTTGGGTGGTGGGGCGGCTACCGCAGGGGGAAGGTCTGGGTGCTGCCGTCGTCGTTGGTGTAGACCATGTAGGGCTTGCCTGCAATCAGCTGGTCGGCCAGCTCCTGGTGCTTTTCTTCGTCTCCCTCGCCGCCGTCTATGTACAGCTGGACCCAGAAGGTTCCAGAGGCCAGCTCGGTTTGCAGGGTGTAGCCTGTATAAGCTTCTTCGAGAGGGGCGCCGTCTCCGGTGAAAAAGGCGAACTTGCTGGGAAAGTCGGGGATGTCGATCTGGCCGGTCTCCCGGTTATAATTGTCGCAGAACCAGCTGATGCCAAAGGTCAGGCCGAAATTGTCCTCGCCATAGGTACCCCGGCCCAGGCTGACCACGCAGCAGCGGCCGTCCAGAAAGTCAAAGCCAATCTCCGCCAGCTCCTCATCGGTCATGGGCTCTCCCCAGTCGGTGAACAGCTTGTTGGCGTAGGCGCCGTCCTGGTTGCGGGGGGCTTCGTAGTCTGACACCCGCAGCGCCAGCTGGTCGACGGAATAGGCGTCGCTCATTTCATAGGAAATGGCCATGGTCCAGCCAGGGTTCAGGTCTCCGTAGCCGGAAAACAGCTCGTCCAGCTGGTTGCCCTCCTTATCGCAAAAGCTCATGCCAATGTCCCGGTATGGGCCGTGGAACGCCACTGCCAGCACATTGTCATGGGCATAGGCCAGCCGCACCTCTCCCTGGTCCAGGGTCAGCTCCTAGGCCTCTGGCTGCTGCTCCTGGCCGGAGGCCTGACTGCTGGAAACAGCGCTTTCGCTGCCAGCGCTGCTGGCTCCCTCCGGCTTGCTCCCGCTCTCGCTGCCGCAGGCTGTCAGCGAAAACAGCAGGCAGCAGCTGAGCAGGGCGCAGATCCATCTTTTCATAGCTTCTCCTTCCTTTCTTCCATCTTTCATGAGGGACAAAAAAACTGGGGCGTTCCTCATCACGCAGAAAAAGGAACTCCCCAGTGGTTTAGTATACCACGATTTGACAGGCTTGTCAACTGAGCCAGCAGACCGGCCGTTCGCTGAAGGAATAGCCCAGGGCCTGGTACATGGCCAGGGACTCCGGGTCGTCTACCGGGATGTGGACAAAGGGGGCGAAGCAGCGCTGGAGGCACCAGGCGGTTGCCCGGGCGGCCAGCTGCTGCTCTAAGCCCTGGCCGGCAAGCTCTGGCAGCACCGTGAGATACCCCAGGCCGCCCTCGGGGTACAGGCCTGCCAGGCCCAGCAGCCGCTGGCCCTCCCACAGGCCCTGAAGGGCCCCGGCCCGCAGCCGCTCTTCCAGCTCCCCCTCCTCAAAGGCCTGGGGGAAGGCCTGCTGAATCACCGGCCCCTGGCTGGGGTCCAGCAGGGTAAAGGCCCCCTCCGCCTCTGGGGGCTGGGGGTTCAGCCAGGCCCCGGCCCAGCACTGCATCATGCCGGAAAAGCCCAGCATATCCATTACCAGCCGGGCGGTGGCCTCGTGGTGCACTGCCGCCTGTAAGGGCCGGACAATGCCCCCGCAGAGGGCCTCGCCGGCCTGGACATCCTCCGCCGCCAGCAGATATGCCCCGCTTTTTGCCACATACACCAGGGCTCCGTCCTCCCGCACAGCGGCCACCGAGCCGTCCCCCCGGCGCAGGGCCTCCAGCATGTCCATGTGTAAGATCGGGTCTCTGCCCAGATAGGAGCAGGCCCTCTGTTCCAGCTCCCGCACCGGACCGGTTACAGCCGGGGCAGGGCCTTGGCCAGCAGCCGGGCGGACTTCTCTGCGCAGGCCTGGACAAAGGCGGGAAAGTCGGCGGGGGAATCGTCGTTGGCGTTGTCGCTGACGGCCCGGAGGATGGCAAAGGGCACGCTGTTCATATAGCAGGCCTGGGCAATGCTGGCCCCCTCCATCTCTACGGCTTTGGCCCCGAACTGCCGGCGGAGCTGCCGGCCCTTGGCCGGGTCGGCCACAAAGCTGTCGCCGGTGGCAATGACCCCCAGATGGGCCCCGCCATAAATCTGGCGGGCCTCTTCCAGCAGCAGGGCGGAGGCGGCCTGGTCGCTGTTCAGCATGACAAAGCTCTCCTCCCCCTCGCCCCGGCAGATGGTGAGCTGGCTTTGGGGCTCGCCCAGGGGGGTGGTGTCAAAGTCGTGCTGCACGCACTGGCTGGCCACCACCAGGTCGCCAATGCCAACGTCCATGCCGCCGGCCACCCCCACGTTGATAACAAGCCGGGGGGCGTATTGGGTGATCATCACCTGGGCGCATACGGCGGAGTTCACCTTGCCCGCGCCGCATTTTGCCACCACGCAGTCCACGCCGCCCAGCAGGCCGCGGTGGAACACCAGCCCGGCGGTCTCCTGAGTGCGGTCGTTTTCCATTTGGGCGATCAGGCCCTTGACCTCCACTGTCATGGCGCCGATGACGCCGATGGGGCCTTTGTTCTCCATATATTCTGTTCCTCCCTTATTGTTTTTGCTCCGCCGGTCTGGGCAGACCGGGCAGGGGGTGCGCTGGCTTCTCTGTTTTTAAACAGGCGTTGTTTTAACTGGGTTATTGTTTCCGGGTCTTCTCAGTGATGAACCGGGTGAAGTCCTCAAACTCGCCTTGGGTGAAGCCGTATTGGTCTACCATGTAGGCGTTGTCGGGGCCATAGTAGAGGTAGACATATTGGCCCCGGCGGCGCACGGTGGTGATTTGGAAATAGGGGATGATGCTGGCGGACTGGACGCCGGACACCCGGAAGGCCTCGGGGTAGAAGGTGTAGTGGGCGGTTTGGGACTGGCCGCGGCCATAGACCTTACGCTGGATTTTTTCTACCGCGGCGGGCATGGCAATGATTTTATAGGCATAGTACACGGTTACGCCGGCGGCAAGCAGCTTCATCCACCACTCGGTGTGGGCCAGGAAGGCGGTGCACAGCATGATGAGGCACATGGCGGCTCCAAAGCTCAGCTCCCCTATATTTTTGACATAGGCCTGGTAGAAGCTGAAGTGGTGGATCGCCTCTTTGGTGCAGTCGGTGTCGTTTTGGAACAGGGCCTCGCCCTGGACCTCGTTGGGGTCGTGGTCTCTGTGGTAGGCGGACAGCTGCTCGGCCAGCTTGGCCTTCTGCTTTTTGTCCCGCCGGGACTTGACGGGCAGGTAGATGAGGGGAACGCCCACTGCCAGCAGCAGCAGGCCCAGCAGCACCAGGCTGCCGGTGAGGCTGGCCGGGTCGGCCTGGGGCTTTTCTGTGACCCGGGTGAAGCGGATGGAGCTGACCAGCTCCTCCATCAGCTGCTCCTGTTGGGGAGTGATCTCCTGGTCGCCGCCGTAAATGTCAATATTGACCGCGTAGCCGTTGACAATGGTGCCGTACAGCATTTCGTGCATGGGCTCCTCTCCGGCCATGTCCAGCCGCACCCGGTAAAAGGGCCGGTCTCCCACCGGGAACCAGTCCTTGGTCACGGTCAGGTCCTCGTTGTTGGACTCCGCCAGGTCCGCCAGCACCTGCTCCAGCTCCTCGGGGGTGAGAAGGGCCAGGTCGTAGACCCGCTGGCTGTAGTCGCTCTGCCGCTGCATGACGGTGATATTGGTCTTTCCGTCCTCTGAGATAAAATTGGCCAGCACGCCCATATCCGCGTAGTCCTGCAGCTTGGCGGCAGCGTCGCCCACCCCGGCCAGAGCCCAGGCAGGGTCGTCCTCGGCCAGCTCGGGGCCCAGCTGGAGCATCCCCTGGGGGACCTCCAGGGTAAAGTCCTCCCCGCTCCAGGACTGGGCCAGGGCGGGCATGGCGCAGGCGGCCAGCAGGAAGGCGGCCAGCAGAAGGGCGGTGGGGGAAATGAGTTTTTTCAAGGGTTTGTCCTTCTTTCTGTGTTGCCCTGCGGGGCAGGGCGGGCTTTTTATACATTATATCATAACCGGGGATGATGTCAAGGGGCGCGCCTGTCGCGTAAACAACAGCTTGCACAAGCTGCTGCGAGGAGAAGCTGTTTTACCGGTCTGAAAACAGGAGGGGGATTCGGGGGAAACGGGGGGCTTTCAGGGCCTGCTTTTTCGTACCCGCAGCTCCCCTTTCGTGCGTAAAGCCGGGCAGGGCGGCGGGGATTTTTTTCGGGCCTGCCCTGTATTCGCTCTTGACGTATCAAAAAGAATGGCGTACAATAAAAGCATGAAAGGAGGTTGGATGCTTTGGTTACTGCTGTAATTACCGGCGCCTCCAGCGGGCTGGGCAAGGAATACATCAACGCCATTATCTCCCAGTTCCCCACAGTAGACGCTTTTTGGCTGGTGGCAAGGCGCAAGGAGCTTTTGAAGGAGATTGCCGAGGCCCACCCGGACAAGACCATTGCGGCCGTCTCTTTGGACCTGTGCAGGGAGGAGAGCCTGGACCTGTTTGAGCAGCTGCTGAAGGAGAACAACCCGGAGATCAAGGTGCTGGTCAACAACGCGGGCTTTGGCAAGTGCGAAGACTTTTTCTCCTCCAACCGCCGCTCGCAGACAGACATGGTGGGCCTGAACTGCACGGCTTTGACCGGCGTGACCCGGCTTTGCCTGCCCTATATGCTGGACGACAGCCTGGTGCTGAACATTGCCTCGATTGCGGCCTTTGCCCCCACCCCCCGCATGTCGGTGTATGCGGCCACAAAGAGCTTTGTGCTGTCCCTCTCCAAAGCCCTGCACGACGAGCTGCGGCCCAGGGGCATTAAGGTGCTGGCTGTGTGCCCCGGGCCCATGGACACGGATTTCTGGCAGGTGGCCAATGTGCCGGAGGGCAAGTCGCGGCTGATTGACAAGCTGCCCCGGGTGACCCCCAAGGAGGTTGCCGAGGCCTCGCTGCGGGCGGCAAAGCGGGGCAAGCTGGTGTATACCAGCGGGTTTTTCTACAAGGTCTACCGGCTGCTGGCAAAGCTGTTGCCCCACGGCTTTTTGATGGAGTTTACTGAGATATAGTCCCTGGCCCAGAGGGCCGCTGTCTGGCGGGAAGGGGACTGTGGACCGGAGAGGCCGGCGGGGCTTTGGGACGCAAAAAAGGACCAGGGCGGCCTGGTCCTTTTTCTTGTGGGCTTTTTGCCGGCGCTTTGTTGGGCCTATCTGTCACCGGGACTGCTTGCGCAGGGTGCGCATGCAGCGGGTGCAGACGGTCAGCCGCCGGAGGCCCTGGGGGGTCTCTACGTTCATGCGGTGCAGGTTGGGCTTGATTTTTTTCGGTGTGCGGCCGTTGACATACATGCGGTCGTGGGCAACCTTTTTGCCGAACACCGTGGTCTTTCCACATAGTTCGCAGCGCGTATGGATTCCTTCTCTCTGCTGGGTTTTGGCATAACGGCAGAGCTGTGGCTATAGTATAACCTGCCCGCCCCCTCCCCCGCAACCCCGCACATGGGGCAGAAATGTTCCCGCGCCTGCCCCGGTTTGTGGCAGAATCAAGCCGGTCCTTGCGCGGGGGGGCGGGATGCGGTATAATTTGCATATGGCATATACGGTAAAGCACTGGAAGCGCAAAGGAGGGAGGTCTGTTTTGACCCGATCTGTGAAGCGTGCATAGCAAGGGCTATTGCACAGAAACCAAAAGGATGCACAATAGCCTTTGCTCATCCCGAAATCATTGTTTCAGGAGGAGCAGTATGCGCTATGCACGCGCCCAGGATCTTCTGCCCCCGGAGCTGCTGGAGGAATTGCAGGGATACATTGACGGGGCCTACCTCTATATTCCCCGCAAGGAGGAGAACCGGCTGGCCTGGGGGGCCCGGACCTGCAGCAAAAAGGAGACCGCTGCCCGCAACCGGCAGATTCTTCAGCGGTTTTGCCAGGGCGAGACAGCGGCTCAGCTGGCCGAGGCCTTCTTTCTTACGGAGAAGACGGTCCGGCGTATTATCGCCCAGGAGCGCAGAGCCGGGCAGGAGAAGGATGCACAATAGAAAAAGCAAGCCGCGGCTGTCCATTGGGACATGGCCGGGGCTTGCTTTTTGAGTTTTTGAGGGACTTTATTCCGCAGGCGCAGGGGCCTGCGTCCGGCTCTCTCTATGCTGTCTGCCGCACCAGCCAGAACACGGCCATGAGCGCGGGCTGGTGAAGCAGGTAGATGAGCAGGCTGTGCCGGCCCAGAAACGCCAGGCCCGGTATGCCGGGCTTCAGCCGGTCCATCACCTGGCGGCGGGAGCCCGCCAGCCGCCACAGGAAGTAGCCTGTGAGATAGAGGAAGACCCAGGGGATGAGGGGGAAATAGTCGGAGGAGGAAAAGCCCGGGCCCGGCAGGCCTGCCACGGCCAGCCAGTCCCACTGATACAGCCAGGGGGGCAGGGGGCACAGGCGCAGGCTCTCGAACCCCAGCCAGCCCCGGGGCACATTGCGGGTGAGGAAAAAGGCGGCCAGGTTCAGCGCCAAGCCCAGCCAGGGGGAGAAGGGCGGCAGCTGCCAGCGGCTACACAGGGCCCACACGGCGCACTGAAGCAGAGCCGCCAGCCCCAACAGATACAGCACCCCGAACAGGATGAACTCGCTGGGCATGGCCAGCCAGGTGGCAAGCGTCACCAGCAGCCCGGCCCCCAGCACAGTCAGCCCGTGGCGCACCGGGTGTCGGGACAGGCGGAAGCAGAACCCGGACAGCAGAATAAAGCCCCAGCAGATGCTCTGCTGCCAGACATAGCCCGCCGGGCCGGTATACCAGGGAATGGGGACGCCGAGAATGTACACCACGTCATAGAGGGCGTGATAGGCGATCATCTGGACCAGCAGCAGGCCCCGGAGGGAGTCCAGGGCCTGGTAGCGGCCTCGGGTCTTTTTGGGGGTCAGACGGCTCAATAGCCCAGCACCCCCCGGAGAGATTCGTCGTCCTCTACCCAGCTGCTGACGGGGATGACCCGGTAGTGGTCCTTGTCGTCGCGGACAATGACCCGGGCGATGCCGGCGTTGATTGCCAGCCGCTTGCACATGGAGCAGCACACGGCGTTTTTGATGTAGCTGCCCCCTGGAACCTCGGTGCCGGTCAGGTACAGGTCCGCGCCAATCATGTCCCGGCGGGAGGCGGAGATGATGGCGTTGGCCTCGGCGTGGACGGAGCGGCACAGCTCGTAGCGTTCTCCCCGGGGAATGCCCAGCTGGGCGCGCAGGCAGTAGCCCAGGTCGGTACAGTTCTGCCGGCCCCGGGGGGCCCCCACATAGCCGGTGGAGATGACCTCGTCGTCTTTGACAATGACGGCGCCATAGCGGTGGCGCAAGCAGGTGCACCGCTGAGAGACTACCTCGGCCAGGTCCAGGTAGTAGTTGATTTTGTCCCGGCGGGGCTGGGCGTTTTCCATAGTGTGGCCTCCTTGTATGTGTATGTCAGGCGGGGGAAAGCCTGTCCCCCGCTGCGGGTTTTGCTGTCTTCTTGGATTATTTTGCGGGAAAAGCTTTGCGGCTGTTGGGGCACGTTTTGTCAGGACAGATTTCATGAAAACACATGACGCCATAAATCTGTTTGGAGAAGTCCGGCGCTGTGACTTGGCATCGCCAAGTCATGCGCAGCAAAAGAGAAGCGCTTCGCGCTTCAGGGCTTCTCCTTGTGTTTGTCAGAACACATTATACCACAGGCCTTTCTCATTGACAACTTTACTTTTTTGAAAAAAAATGTTACAATGGTTCTGCTTTTGATTTTTAGGGGGTCTGATATCATGACCGGCTCTTTGTCTGGCTGTTTGGCCGCGGCTGGCTATTTCTGCTTCTTTCAGCTGTGCGGCGTGGCGCTCTCCGGGGCTCTGCTCTCTCGGGAGGGGCTGGGGGTGCGGCTGCTTTTGGGCAGCGTTGCGGGCAGTGTGATGCTTCAGTGGCTGCCTGCCCTGGGGGCTTTTGTGTGGGGCTTTACCCTGCCTGCTCATCTGGCGGCATTGGCCCTGGCCGCTGTGCTGGCCGGGGGCGCGGTCTGGCTGGCCCGGCGGCGGGGAGGGGGGGCTCTTCCGGGGCTGAAGGAAGCCTCGGGGCTGCTGGGCCACCCCTCTCTGCTGGCTGTGCTGGGGCTGTGGCTGTTCTTCTGCTTTCTGGTGGTCCACTCCTTCCGCTGGGCGGACGGACGGGTCTACAGCAGTCAGGCCACCTTTGGGGACATGGCCATGCACCTGAGCTTTATCACCAGCCTGGCCAGGCAGGGGGCTTTTCCGCCTAACTACTCCCTGCTGCCCGGGGCCCGGCTGTCTTATCCCTTTTTGTCTGACAGCATTTCGGCCAGCCTGTATTTGCTGGGGGGAAGCCTGCGGCTGAGCTATTGCCTGCCTATGTTCTGGGCAGGGGCCCAGGTGATGCTGGGGGGCTGGCTGTTTTTGCGGGAGCTGCTGGGCCGGCGGCTGCGCAGTCTCATTGCCTGGGCGTTGTTCTTCTTTAACGGGGGGCTGGGGCTTTTCTACATTCTGGGGGACGGGCCGGGGGGCTTCTCCCGGATTTTCACCGCCTTTTATCAAACGCCCACCAATTTGACGGAGAAGAACATTCGCTGGGTGAATGTGGTGGTGGACATGCTGCTGCCCCAGCGGGCCACTCTGTTCGGCTGGGCGGTGCTGCTGCCCGCGCTGTATCTGCTGGCCCGGGCAGTGTTTGGGGGAGAGCGGAGGCTGTTTCCGGTGATTGGGGTGCTGGCGGGGGCTCTGCCCATGATTCACACCCACTCCTTTCTGGCCTTGGCCCTGGTGTGCGGGGCCTGGCTCAGCGTCCGGCTCTGGGAGGCCAACGGCCTCTCGGGCAAGGCCGCGCTGCTGGGCAAGGGGCTGGTTGTTGCCGGTTTGGTGATTATGCCGGCGCTTCAGGCAGTTTTGCAGGCCCGGGGCCGCACCGACGGCCCTGGCCTGCTGGTGTTTGCCTGCGCGGCAGTGGCCCTGTGGGTGGTTCAGCTGGCCACTTTGGGGGCAGGGGCCCTGGTGCGGGACAGGCAGGCGGGCCTTCGGCTGCTGGGGGACTGGGGGCTGCTGCTGGGGCTGACCTGTCTGCTGGCCCTGCCCCAGCTGTTGACCTGGACCTTTCAGCAGGTGAGCGGGGGCAGTATGCTGCGGGGGCATTTCGGCTGGGTGATTGGGGAGGACAATTATCTGTGGTTCTACCTGAAAAACCTGGGGCTTACGGCTCCTCTGGCGGTGTTTGGCCTGCTGGCCGCCAAAAAGGAGGCCTTTGCCCGGTACTGCCCGGCGTTGGCCATTTGGTTTGTGGCGGAGTTTGTGGAGTTTCAGCCCAATGACTATGACAACAACAAGCTGCTGTATGTGGGCTTTTTGTTCCTCTGCTGCGCCGGGGCTGAGGGGCTCTGTCATATTTTGGAGCTGGTGAAGAACCGCCGGGCCCGGGCCGGGGCGGCTGCGGCGGCAGTGGGGGCCCTGGCTGTGCCGGCGGCGCTGACCATGGGCCGGGAGGCTGTGGCCAGCTATGAGCTGTTCGGCCAGGGGGCCTTGAGCCTGTGCCAGTACATAGAGGAGGAGCTTGCGCCGGAGGCTGTTGTTCTCACCGACCAGCGCCACAACAATGAGGTGGCCTCGCTCAGCGGCCGCAATGTGGTGTGCGGGTCCCCCTCCTATTTGTTCTATCACGGACTGCCCTATCAGGCCAGTCAGGAGGCGGCAAAGGAAATGTATGAGAACCCGGCGGGGAGCCTGGAGCTTTTTGCCCGGTATGGGGTAGACTATATTCTGGTCAGCGACTTTGAGCAGAGCTCCTTCGCGGTGGACCGGGAGGCCCTGGACCAGCTGTTCCCACGGGTGTATGACGACGGGGCGCGGGTGCTTTATCAGGCGGCGCGCCTGGGAGAGGAGGGAGCTTATGATTGACTTATCGAACCCCGCGGTGGTGCGGGGGATTCTGGAGCGGCACGGGCTGCGGCTGTCAAAGGGGCTGGGGCAGAATTTTCTCATTAACCCCACAGTCTGCCCCCGCATGGCGGAGGCCAGCGGCGCGGCGGAGACTGGGGGGGTGTTGGAAATCGGGCCGGGGATTGGGGTGCTCACCCGGGAGCTGGCCCGGGTGAGCCGGAAGGTGGTGGCTGTGGAGCTGGACCAGCGGCTGCTGCCTGTGCTGGGGGAGACCCTGGGGGACTGCCCCAATGTGGAGCTGGTGCAGGGGGACATTATGAAGCTGGACCTGCACCGGCTGGTGCGGGAGAAATTTGAGGGGAAGCGGATTTGCGTGTGCGCCAACCTGCCCTATTACATTACCTCGCCGGTGGTCATGTCTCTGTTGGAGAGCGGCCTGCCTTTGAGCTCTGTCACGGTGATGGTGCAGCGGGAGGCGGCCCAGCGGCTGTGCGCTCCCCCGGGGGGCCGGGCCTGCGGGGCGGTGAGCGTCAGCGTGCACTACCACAGCCAGCCCCAGATTCTGTTTGGGGTGAGCAGGGGGAGCTTTCTACCGCCCCCACGGGTGGAGTCGGCGGTGATTCGCTTTCAGATGCGGGAGGAGCCGCCGGTGGCAGTGGACAGCGAGGCTATGCTGTTCCGGGTGGCCCGGGCGGCGTTCTCTCAGCGGCGGAAGACTGCGGCCAACGCGATTTCGGCAGGGCTGAACCTGCCCAAGGAGCAGGTGGCCGGGGCCTTGGAGGCCATTGGGGCCGGGGCGGCGGCCCGGGCGGAGCAGCTGACCCTGGAGCAGCTGGCGGCTCTTGCCAATACCCTGACCAGCAGCCGGATTTTGAGCGAGGAGGCATTTTTATGACAGAGGCGGAACGCAGGCTCTATCAATTTCTTTTGCTGGTGGACGCTGCCGCCATTATTGTGAGCATGGTGGCCGGCCCCCTGCGGCACACGGCGGCGGCGGTTGGGGCGGGCGCCTCGGCGGCGCTGATCTCTGTGTGTCTGATTATTTACGGGCTGTACTTCTGGGCCCGGCGGTGAAGCGTCTCTTTAAGGTGTATAGGGCTTGTTTGAAAAATCGGTACATGCCGATTTTCAAGTGTGTTTACTATATGCGCGGGAGCCTTCCCTCTCTGCCCGTGGAGCATCGGGCTTGGAGGGAAGGCTCTTTTTGTCGGCGCAGGGCTTGAGGGCGTCGCCCCCGCTGTGTGAGAGGGCCTGGAGGGCGGCTTTTGCGGCAAGGAAAAAGCGAACGCCGGCCGGTTTGGCTGGGTTCGCTTTTGGCTTTATTTCGGGTTATTTTCTTCTTCCCGCGCCGCCGCCGTGGGAGCTGCCGCCGCTATGGAAGCCCCCTGAGCGGCCTCCTCCTCCAAAGCCGCCCCGACCCATACCGCCGCCGGGTCTTCCGCCGCCGGTGAAGCCGCCAAAGCCGCCGCTTCTGGGAGGACGGGGTGGGCGGGGGCCTGGTCCAAAGCCGCCGAAGCCGCCCGGCGGGGGTGGGGGCGGAGGAGGCGGGCCCCAGTGGTTGTGATGATGCCAGTGGGTGCTCCGCCGGCCCATCATGCTGCCCATGAACAGGCCCGGCCAGAAGCCGCCTCTCCCACCGCTGCCGCCTCCGCCGCCCCGGCTCCGGCGCAGCAGATTGACCACCAGCAGGAAGACAGCCACCACAATGGCCGCGCGCACCAGGAAGAAAATGATCTTGCCCACTACGCGGCCTGCGTGATAGGAATAGCTCTGGGTCTCATTCTCCCGGTAGCCGTCGTCGCTATAGTCCGGGTGGTTGGGGTTGGGGACGCTCGCGTAGTAGCTTTCCAGCTCTTTTACTGCCTGGGTGAAGAACTTTTTGACCCCCGCGTCGTAATCTTCGGCGGCAAAGTCGGGCTCCAGGTACTCATAGAGCAGGTCGTCCAGTCGGGCGCCGTCAAAATAGTCGTCAATGCCTGAGCCTGCGGTGGCATAGTAGTCTTCTTCTCCAATGCCCAGCACCAGAAGCAGGCCGTTGTTCCGCTCCCGGGAGCCAATGCCCCAGTGATTGAAAATGTCGTTGGCATAGTCCTCCCGGTCTTCGCCGCCGAAGAAGTCTACCGCTACCACCGCCACCTCTGCGCCGTACTCCTCAAACATCCGCTGGTTCTCCCGGACGATCTCCCGCTCGGTGGAGGCGGAAAGCACGCCGGCGTCGTCCAGCACATATTGATTTTCGGGCCGGTCTGGCACAGCCGCCCAGGCCGCGGGGGCCAGCCATGTGAGCAGCAAAACCGCCGCCAGCAGGGCGGTGAGGCAGGTTTTGGGTTTACAGCGTTTCATGGGCACTCTCCTTTTCCTCTGGTTCCTCCGGGGGGCGGGCGGGTCAGCTGCCCAGGGCCTGTTCTACCCGGTCTACAATGCTGTCGCTGAGGTCGTCCGCCCAGTCTGTGGCCCACTCGGCCGCACCGCCAGCCAGCTCGCCGGCCCGGTCGGCGGTGTCCTCGGCAAAGTCCTCCACCTGCTCCATCAGGTCTTCATAGTCTGGGGCCTGGGGAGCCTCCGGCGGGCTGGGGACACCTGTGTCCGCCGCCTCCGCCAGCTCCGCAGAGACGGGGCCGTCCTGGTCAAAGTAAGCCAAAGGCTTCTGGAAAGCAATGGGCTTATACCATGCGTCCAGCTCGGCGTTGAAAGCGCGGGCCTTGTCGTTGTAGCTGCTGCGGTTGATTTTGTCCTGCTCGGAGCGCATATTGGCTATAATCTGGGCAGGGTATTTTTTGTCCTTTTCCGCCAAGTCCACTTGCTCCAAGGCATCCGCCAGGGCCTGCGCGGACGAATCCAGAGCCTGGTTGGCACGGACTGTGTCGGCAAAGCCGGTCTCCTCGCCATCGAACACAGCCATCTCCGCGCAGCGCACCTGATACTCTAAGTCATCGGCCAGGGCTTCCAGAGAGGGCTCCTTGTCTGTATAGCGCTTGGCCAAGGTAGCCAGGTCGCTGGCTGCCGCCTGGCGCTTTTCCAGGCCTTCATAAATAGCGTAGCCGCCCTGATCATAGTAGTAACTGTCAAAGGCCTCCTCCCGCATCTCGGAAAGGGAGGAGTTGATGCCCAGAGGCACAGCGGCAATAATGGCTGCTGCCATAAAAAGAGCAGCAAAAGGATGTTTCTTCTTTTTGATTTTCATTTAGGAGCACCTCCTGTAAATGTAAAATAACTGTACGCCGGAGGGGAAGCAGCCAAAGCTTCCCCTATCTCCAAAGCATTTCCTTTGCGCGGGATGCCGCTAGGTGGCAGGAGAAACGCAGCGAGTCGGAGCGAGCGATACGCGGATTGCTCTCCGCTAGGAGGTTGGCCTCTCTCCGGGGCTTTTTCTTTGCGCGGGATGCCGCTAGGTGGCAGGAGAAGCGCAGC
>CAJUNQ010000072.1 GCA_910587835.1 uncultured Oscillospiraceae bacterium
TCTGCGTTTTGCCATATCTTGGCCCCCTTTCTTGACACCAACATTACCACATAATCCCCGCCAATGTCCACTGACATTTTTCTTACTTTTTCTGGTTTCGTCCAAAACCCTTTTCTTTGTTTATGCAACGCAAATTTTGAGAGCCTACATCCTCATTGAATAACTTTCATCATCTATATCCTGCCGGACGC
This sequence comes from uncultured Oscillospiraceae bacterium, assembly GCA_910587835.1. GTDB lineage: Bacteria > Bacillota > Clostridia > Oscillospirales > Acutalibacteraceae > Acutalibacter. The sequence continues at coordinate 192 of CAJUNQ010000072.1, forward strand.
TACGCTCCGTTTTCAGCCCATGCGCCTCCTTCTTCTGCTCGATTTTACTCCTGAGTTTGCTGTCTATCTGAGTGTTCAGCCGAGCAATTTTCTTATCATAACTCTTTGAAATCAACTTGCACAGCGCACTGACTACCGACTTCATCGCTGACCCTACATCGTAACTGTGCGTGGGTTGTGCATCCATAATCTTCATAGCCAGCGCCGCGCTTCGGACAATTACGTTCTTAATGCTACGGAACTCAGGGTTATTCTCCAGCGAAACATCCGGCTCCTTCTTCTCAAAATACAGTGATAATTTCTCTCGGTTCACCTTATTCCACTCAGAATTGAGCCTTGCAATGTCCCTGTCCTTTCCAAGCTCCACCACAATTTTGTTGACGGTATCCTTAACATCCTTCGGCAAGTAACCATACTGCTTGCGCCCTTTGCAGGTCTTCAGCTGAGATACCAGCTTCAGAAATAACATCTCCACTTCAGAAGTGGGCGCGTATGAGTCACGGATTTTCTCAAACAGCTTTTCAATTTCTTCCCGGCTCTCCCTCTTTAGCCGGTCGCGCAAATCTGTTTCCATCGTGAACAGCTTATACTGCTCCATATGAAAAATGTCGTTACCTAGCGTACTCCGCAGTTCAGCAATCCCTTTTTTCGTCAGCCACCCCTGCTTTGCATCCTTGGAATAGACCAGCAGGTGCATATGCGGATGGTGCGCGGTATTGTGAAATGCTCCGTACCATTGCAGGTTACTGATGTCGATTTTCTGAGCCTCAGCCAACTCGGTGACGTTGCGCCTTACCAATTCCCGCCACGCCTTAGCATTGTTGTACCCTAACCGCTCCGCATCCTCGCGGTGCAAACTGATGACGTGTGTCCATATGATACCCTTGTGCTGACCTACTTCCTCTGCAACGGAATCCAAATCTATCTTGTCATCGGTCTGACTGAATAGCCCATGTGGTCCCAGCTTTTCCACTCCAGGGCGCTCTGCCATGTAGCTGACCAGCTTATCCAATTCACCGATACGGTCAGCATTGCGCTCTATGAAGGCGTCTATAAACTCGCTGGCATTGCTCTTGGTGGGAGAGCTTTCGTAGTCATGGTACTCGCCATAGTCTTTGGCAGACGGGTCAAACTTAATGATGTCCTGCACCAACCTCTGCTGGCGGACGGTGGCCGGAGCGTTGTCAACACCATCAGCCACCTTCTCAACCCCCTCGCGGGTGCCCATATACTTCACCAAGTTCGTCGCGGAACGCTTTGGTGAGTTCCGCATATACCTGCTGGTAACAATTATTTTCGCCATAATCACTCACCCCCGTTCTGCCACTCGTTAGCGCCCTCGAAGGTCAAAATCCCATTCATCCTCGCTATCTCTTGGGCGACATTGAGCCGTAATGCGCCCAGAAATTCATCAGAAATATCATTGACCGCCGCCGTGATATTGCTGTTGATTCCAATTTCTACTGCCAGCTTGAACAGCATTTCACACACATCCTTGCCGAGGGAACGCACCTCGCTCTTGATTGCTCCTGCTAACATCGGAGCCAAGAAATTAATATTTTTCTGCTGCCTGAGATAACCAATGTAGAACTCCACCGCCTTGCAAACAAAATCTCCTTTCGACATAGCGTTCGCCTCCGGCAGCATTTCCTCAATCTCCGCGACCATCGAAGGCCGCATCCAGTACGCATATTTTTGCTTTTTCTCGCTCAAAAGCGCTCCTTTCCGACCGACCCCTGATTTTGGAGGCCGGTAATTCCTGATTTTTCCCTAACGACCGGCTCTGCCGGACGATGTGAACCGCGCGGTAGACCCCGCGCTTTAACCTGCTTGCTTGTCTTTTTGACCGTTTTCTAAGCCCTTTGAGGCTGGACATTCTTCCATAATCTTGCATATTTCTCCTTGCTTTGATATGGTGGCTGCTGCCTTCACAAATCACCACAAATGCCTCAAAACGGCGTTCTGGGCCGTTTGCCGCTACTTCCTCGACTCCAGCCCAAATCGCCTGACACGGCTCTCACAAGGGCCATAAGCGCCTACCTCGCTGTCTGGCACTCGTTGTGGTACTTGACCGCTCCATAAATGGGAAGAATTGTGAAAATCAAGTTACCATTCCGAACTTGGCCGCTGGCGCTCTCATACTTTGTAGACTCCGTCAGGATAAGTGTTTTGTACTCCAACTCCCGCACATATTTCCTCACTGTGTTCTCGCTCATACCCACAGCTCGACCGATAGTTTTGTAGCTAGGCCAACATTGATGCGACTTCCTGCCCTCGCAGTACATGAGGTAGGCATAGACAGCCAGCTCGCCCGCTGACAATCCCAAACTGAAAATTGCATTTGGCAGAGGGAAGAAGTTCTTTGCTCCGCTGCATGATGCTTTCAAAAAATTACTCATGTCCAATACCTCCTGCCTGTTCCTCGACCCAAGCGAGGAATTTTTCTTTGGGAACTACCAAGCGCGAACCGATTCGCAGCACAGGAAAACCATCCTGATGCAATAACTCGTAGGCCCCAGCCATGGAAATCCCTAAGACTTCTGCCACTGTTTTCGCATTGAGAAACAGTGGCAGTTCGTCATAGCTTTTGAACTTTGATTGAACCACTCCGCACCTCCTAAAAAATGTCTTGACTTTTCTGTTTGCTTGCTGTAGACTAACTCTTAAAGACAGTTTGATTTTCCGACCATCTTATGGTAACACATGGCAATTCATTTGTCAAGGACAATTTCAAAAATATTTTTGACTTTCAAAAGGAGCGTAATCATAATGGCTGACTACCTGTTCTACACCTTCTTTGAAGATGGCCGCGAGTACTTTGTCTATAAAGATTTGACGTTCGAGCGTTCGCACACAAAGGAAAAAGACTTCCCATTTCTGGAAAGCCTTCTGCGGTTTACCTATTTGGATATCTGGCTAATGGAAGATTTATTTAAGAAAATGGACAAGGCTCTGCTGAATTTCTATCGGGAACGCGATTTTGATTCGCAGAGAGCAGTGATGCGTACTCTGGAGGAACTTGCGAAGAAACACATCTACTTTGAATTCCTGCGTCTCGATTGGCAGACGAGATTTCGCTTTATAGAGCGGAATCATGATGAGGACATACACAAGCTTCTCCCGCACAAGCAGCTGCGCCACATTCCCAGCGACCTTGACACTCTGCAAAAACAAATCATGCGTTTGTTTGAAGATGTGCTGGACATCGATGATGGCAAGAAGAAACCTGTGCAGGAAAAGCTGCAAGCCTATCTCGGCAAAGAGAAAAGCAATCCCATCTATGCCTATCAGTTCAGGCCAATCTCCACCATGTATGAGCGAACCGGCAACGGTACTTTTGCCGAAGTCCTCCACCCAACCTCCCTCTCCGACCTCGTTGAGTTCTCCCTCCGCGAGTGCGTCAAGCGGCAACAACGTATGCGTATCTGCTCATACTGTGGAAAGTATTTTGCGATTCCCCGGCGCAACACGGCGGAGTTTTGCAACCTGACGGTGGATGAGAATGGACACACTTGCCGTGAGGTCGGTGCGGTAAAGCGTTGGGCGGAAAAGAAAAACTCGGATGAGTTATTTAGGGAGTACCGGAGGGAGTACAAAAAGAGGTTCAACTGGATTAAAGCCGGGAGGATTAGCCCCGGCGCGTTCTATGCTTGGAGCGCTACTGCGAAGGGTAAGCGTGACGAGTGTGCTGCCGGGAAAATGACCTTTGAGGAATTCAAGGAGTGGCTCACTCAATCGTAAACCGCTTTTCTTTAGTTTAGCGGCGCAGATTTTGAGAGACTCATGCGTTTTACGAATGAGTCAGTAGCCTACCTTATCCCCCAAAACTCCCCCAGCGTCACCATACATATCTATCATAAGAGAATGCAAAAAATGTTCTTACACCTGTGCGGCAAGGCAGAGTTTATTTCCGCAAAATAACCGAGTGCCGCAACATATTTTCTCAATGCAGAAACTCCTCTTTCAAGGCACTGGTGGAAAAACTGCGGGTCTTGTCGCTTCGCGCGGCTCGTCAAACCCAGCCGAGAGCGCCCACCCACAGTCTCCATGATATATCATCTGCCGTGTCATGCCGCCGTCGATGCAGATATTCTCGCCGGTGATAAATCCCGCCTTGTCCGAACAGAGGAACAACGCCATATTAGCGATATCCAGGGGGGTGCCCACCCGCCCTGCCGGGTGCTGAAGGGCATCGGGGCCGGTGTATTGCGTATAACTCGTATCGATCCAGCCCGGCGAGATGGCATTGACTCGCACCCTGCCCGCAAGGGATACCGCCATCGCGTGGGTCAGGGCGGAAATGCCGCCCTTCGCCGCCGTGTAGCTCTCAGTCTGGGGTTGGCTCATGCGGTCCCGGGAGGAGGAGATATTCACCACCGCCGCGCCGGGGGCGAAGTGGGGCAGGAACAGCTTGGTAAGGTAGAAAGGCGCGGTGACCCCTACCCGCAGGGCATAGTTGAACTCCTCAAAGGTGCAGTCGTCAATGCCTCGCATGATGGGCAGGGCGTTGTTGATAAGATAGTCAACATGACCAAAATCACGGATAACTTTTTCGGCAAAGGCCGCGAGAGTCTGCTCGTTGCCCACGTCACCGGAAAAATAGTCGTTGGGCTGCTTGTCGATGATGCACACTGACGCGCCCTGGACCCTGAACTCCTCCGCGATAGCCTTACCGATACCCTGTATGCCGCCGGTTACGACAGTTACTTTGTCTTTGAACATGGTTTTCCTCCTAATTTTGATGTATTGTTTTTGCTATGTTCGCCCGCGCCCACTGTATCATGAGCACACAGTCTTTCATGCGCATGGTACAAAGAGAGGTCTCCTCCCTTTCCGTACCGCAGGCGCTGGTGCCGTACTCCTTTTGCAGGCGGGCAATGGTTTCAATATAGCTATCTTCAATGCCTGTCAGCCGTACGATAATGGCGAAGGTTACGGCGAACACGTCGCATAGGGTAGGTTCCCCCAGGAGCTTTGGGAGTCCGACCGCCAGCTCCTCCGTGCCGGCAAAATCCTCGCCCAGCTCCTCCCGATACGCCTCCAACAGGGCCTCCGGGCAGTTTAGACCAGCTTCTCTAGCTTTTGCTGCAGCCCGTAGCTTCTCCACAATACATTCGCAGCTGTTCTCACGCATAGCTCCCCTCCTCCACCGGCAGCTTCTTTTTGAGAAAGCGCCGGAAATAAACCGCATTGGTAACAGCAGTCAGTATGTCGGAAATCGGCTCCGCCAAAACAACGGCAAACACGCCCCATCTCAACACATTGGGCAGGATGTAGATCAGCGGGATAAGCAAGATCACCTTGCGGTAGAAAGCGAAGAAGAAGGACTTCCCTCCCTCCCCCAGGGAGTTGTAGGTCTGCTGGAAGGTGGAGTTGGCTCCGGTGGTGAACACGCCGAAGATGTAAATTTGCAGCATTCTGCCGCCCAGATCTACCAGCTGGGGGTCGGAGTTAAATATGCGAATGAAAAGCTCCGGGAACAGCACCACGACCGCCGTGACTATCACGGTGAAGATGGAGTTGGCGGTCAGCGCCAACCGAATGATGGCCCGCACCCGGTGATAGGCCCCGGAGCCGTAGTTGTACCCGATGATGGGCTGGGAGCCCTGGGCCACGCCCTCCACCGGCAGCAGCACGAACTGGAACATAGAGAACAGAATTGTCATGGCCCCCACGGCCAAATCCCCACCGAAGGTGTAGACCTGCCGGTTGAAGCACACGTGCAGCACACCCTCAGAAGCACTCATGAAGAAGGGCGCGGAGCCCAGTATGATGATCTGCTTGAGGGTTTTCCAGTCGGGCCGCAGGTTTTCCCGCCGCACCCGCAGGGTGGGCTTTTTCCCCATCAGGAACAGGAGCACCCACACAAAGGACGCCATCTGGCTGATGACCGTGGCAAGCGCCGCCCCGGCCACGCCCATGTGCATAGCAAAGATGAACAGCGGATCCAGTGCCATATTCAGCACCGCGCCCAGCATGGTGGTGATCATGGCGGTCTTGGCGAAGCCCTGAGATGTGATGTAGTAGTTCATGCCAACTGTAATCTGTACAAATATTGTACCTACAATGTAAATAGTGAGGTAGCTGTCGGCGTAGGGCAGGGTCTGGTCGCTTGCGCCGAAAATGCGCAGGATAGGGCTCTTGAGGGCAAGCACACCCACAGTAATCAGTACAGAAGTAATGAGCAGCATAGAAAGGCTGTTGCCCAGGAATTTCTCGGCGGTTCTGTTATCCTGCCTGCCCATGTGTATCGCCGCATGGGGCGATCCGCCTCGCCCGAACAGACCAGTAAAGGCGGTCACCACCGTGACGATGGGCGCGCAGATGCCGATTGCCGCCATTGCTATCGCCCCGTCCTGCATTTGGCCGATGTAGATGCGGTCGACGAGGTTGTAGAGCAGGGTCACTATCTGGGCGCAGATAGCGGGGAAGGCTAGAGACCACAAGAGCTTGGGTATCCTCCAGGTGGCGAGCTTTTGATTTTCCACTTTTATCACTCCTGATTTGAGTCTATGACACCATTATAGCAGATTTTCTGAGTGAAATCAGCGGCTTATTTTAACGCTATGTGTGGCGAATTGTAACACGCTCCAACGAACGCATGAGAAAATGCCACACCACATCTTAGCTTTTGCCCTTGTGTTTCTGCCCATAAAGTTGTATAATCTGCCCAATACCACACAAGGAGGGTACTCTCATGAACTACAGAACACTGGGCCGCACCGGCATCAAGGTCAGCGAGATTGGGCTTGGTAGCGAAGCTTTTGTGAACCAGACCGTTGAGTATGGCATCGACCTGATAAACGCCGCCATTGACGCCGGGGTCAACTATTTCGACCTCTACAACCCTGAGCCCTACGTCCGGGACGCTTTCGGCAGGGCTATGGAGGGCCGCCGGGAAAAATTCGTCATGCAGGCGCACCTGTGCTCGGCCTGGGTGGACGGTCAGTACAAGCGCACCCGGAACATAGACGAGGTGAAGCCCGCTTTCGCCGACCTGTTTGCCAGGCTACAAACGGACTACATAGACGTGGGCATGATACACTATGTGGACGAGCAAAAGGACTTTGACGAGGTGTTTGGCGGCCCGGTCATTGAGTTCGCTAAAGAGCAGAAAGCCGCCGGGCGCATCAAGTTCATCGGCATGAGCACCCATAATCCGCGCATTGGAATCCAGGCGGTGAAGTCCAACGTAGTGGACGTTATCATGTTCAGCGTAAACCCGGCTTACGACATCGTTCCACCCAATGAGGACGTGGACATTCTCTTTGAAAAGTCCACCTATGAGCTGCCGGATGTGCTGTCCAGCACCGACCCGGAGCGCCAGGAGTTGTATAGCCTGTGCGAGAGCCAGGGCGTGGCAATGACGGTAATGAAGCCCTACGGCGGCGGGGCGCTGCTTAAGGCTGAGGAATCCCCCTTCGGCGCGGCCATGACTGTCAACCAGTGCCTGCACTACTGCCTGACCCGGCCCGGGGTGGCTACGGTTTTGGCGGGGGCGCATGATAAGGAGCAGCTTTTGCAAGCTGTGGCGTACCGTGACGCAAGCGACGAGGAGAAAGACTACGCAAAACTTCTTAGCAGTTGCCCGGCCCATCCCTTTACAGATAAATGTATGTACTGCGGCCACTGCGCGCCCTGTACGGTTGGTATCGATATTACCACGGTGAACAAGTTTGCAGATCTGTGCCAGGCCCAGGGCACGGTGCCGGAAACCGTGCGGGAGCATTATAATGCGCTTGCCGTCAAGGCCGGGGCCTGTATTGGCTGCGGCCAGTGCGAGGCCCGGTGTCCCTTTGAGGTGAAGATTGTGCAGCATATGCAGAAAGCCCAAGAGCTTTTCGGGACGTAAGTATGAGCCTCTCCATGAAAAACTCCACTGTTGACATGACCCAGGGGCCCATTTTAAAAAAGCTGGTGGTCTACTCCATCCCGGTGGTCTTGTCCGGGATATTGCAGCTGCTTTTCCGCACCGCTGATTTGATTGTGGTGGGCAACTTTACCGGCTCGGACGCTTTGGCGGCGGTCAGCGCGTCAGGGCCGGTGTCGGGGCTTATCATTACGCTGTTTATGGGGTTATCGGTGGGTGCAAACGTGGTGGCGGCCCAGGATATGGGAGCGAAAAGGATGGCGGATTTCCAAGAAACGGTGCACACCTCTATTGCCCTGTCCCTGGTGCTGGGTATCTTCATGATGGGTCTGGGTATGCTCTATACTGACTTTCTATTGCGCCTGCTGGGCACTCCGGAGAATATCCTGCCTCAGGCAAAGACTTACTTATGGTTCATCTTCTTGGGTGTGCCGGGAACCATCGTGTACAATTTCGGCGCGGCAATTCTCCGGGCAGTTGGAGACACCCGGCGGCCCATGATATTCATGCTTATTGCCGGAGTATTGAATTTTGCACTGAACCTGCTGCTTGTAGCCGGGTTCCATATGGGTGTGGAGGGCGTAGCAATCGCCACCTCCCTGTCTGAAACGGTGTCGGCGGCACTGGTGCTCTGGGTGATGGTGCGCAGCGATGCTGTCTATAAGCTGGGGCTGAAACGGCTGAAAATCCACAAGGACAAGCTTGTGCGCATTATAAAAGTGGGCCTGCCCGCCGGACTGCAGGGCTCCGCTTTCTCTATATCCTATCTGCCGGTGCAGTCCTCCATCAACTCCCTGGGCGCTACAGTCATGGCGGCGGTGACGGTGGCCTGGAGCATCGACGACTTCTGCTATGTGAGCGTCAACGCCCTGGGCCAGGCGGCGGCAAGCTTTGCCGGACAGAACTATGGCGCGAAGGAATATGGCCGCATACGGCAGGTATATAGGTACAGTATGGCGATGGCGGCAGGGATATTGGTGGTGCTGGGCATAGGCTCGTATATTTTTGAGCCTTGGCTGTTCCGCATATTTACTGGCGACCCGGCGGTCATTGCAATTGGCAAAGAGCTGATGTTCCTGATTGGCGTGTTCGGTTTTGTCAACGGCACTATGGACATTCCTTTCAACGTGGTGCGGGGCATGGGCCGCTCGGTGTTCCCAATGGTGAGCTCGCTTATCTGTATCTGTGTGTTAAGGGTGGTATGGGTGTGTACCGTGTTTTCCTGGTTCCACACGGTGACAGCGCTGTTCCTGTGTTTCCCGGTAGCGAAGGGGCTGACGTCGGTGACGGGGATATTATACTACCATCACATCATGAGAAAGTTAGAAAACGAGCCTGTATAGTAAAAAAGAGGGACGTTCCCGCAGGAGCGTCCTTCTTCTCATTCTACATCATTCTCGATCTCCCGTATCACCCTCGCCGGAACCCCACCTACTAGAGAGTTATCCGGCACGTCCTTCGTCACCACCGCACCGGCGGCGATTACCACATTATTCCCGATGGTCACCCCCGGCAGGATCGTCACGTTGCCGCCAATCCACACATCGTTACCGATGGCGACCGGCTTGGCGATGCCCAGGTGCTTTCTTCGGCCCATGGGCGTAAGAGGGTGGTTCACCGTGGATACCATGGTGTTGGGCCCAATCATCACATAGTCTCCGATATGCACCGGCGCGATGTCGAGAATCGTCACATTGTAGTTGGTGAGGAAGTTCTTACCCACATGGATGTTCAGCCCATAGTCGCAGTTGAACCCTGTGCCCACGCTGGGGTCACTGCCAACGGAACCGAACAATTCCCGAATCAGCGGCTCCCGGGCCAATTCATCGTCCATAGGCATGGCGTTCAGCTCGGCGCACATATGGATAGCCCGGAGCTTGCGGGCGTTTACCCCCTTGTCCCAGAAATCGTACTCTAGACCCGCGTCCAGCTTTTCTATCTCTGTCATGATGATGCTCCTTATTTCAGCATTTTTCGTATGGCTGCTTCGTCCGCCCAGGTTAGCAGCTCTCTCAAATGGCCCAGCACCCTGTCATGTGACTCCTCCGGCGAGCAGGCGTAGACTTTTTCGGTGAACTCCCCGCTCATGAGTTTCTCCGGCGTGGAATACTCCGCCACGCCCCAGCCGTACTGCTTGCCGTGCTTGTCTTTCTTATACTTGAAATCACTGATAACCACATAGCACTGGGTCTGCAGCCGGGTGATGATACCCTCAAATCCCTTCTTGCCACCCTTGCGGTACTGACCCTTGTCCCGCAGGTCGCCGGTCATTATGGGCGCGGTCTCGTCCAGCAGGTCGTAGAACTCCTTATCCCGGAAAGGCGCAAGGCCGTCGTCATACCTGGCATCGAAGCCGTAACCATCCCGGCGGTAGTTGGCGAAGTCCGGGAACCACTCCCGGCTGATGAACGCCGCCTTCTGCTCGAAGAATTTGCCGTAGGCGCAGCCAGTCTCCCGAATGACCGGCCCCTTCCACTCCCAGGGGCCCTCCTCGCTGCCAAACCAGATGGCGGGGTCAACGTTCTCCTCCACCGAGAAACCGGGGATGGAGTTCTCGAACAGGGGCAGAAAGCCGCAGCGCTCTACCGCGTCTACCAGGTCTTGTTTCGTTTTGATGGTGAATCCAAGTTGACCCATTTTATACCTCCCGCAAAAGCTCCACCCGGTCAGTCAGGCGGCGCTCAATCTTATCAAATAACGCTTGGGGAGTTTGACACGCCCTTTGTCAAACTTGCAGTTTGGAAAACTGCTGTACACCAACCAAAAAGCGTTTTGGTTTCCGCTCTGTTCGTCGTGCTGTGTACATTACCCCACAAAGGGCACAACGCCCTCCACCGCGTCCGCAGCGGTGATTACCTTATCGCCGTTGTCGATGTCGATAAGGGTGTACCGGTCGTTGCCCATGCCCAGCTCTTTCATGTAGCTGAGCTGCCGGTAGCCGTGGCGGGTCTCCATGCGTTCTACCAGAGCGTGGCGGTCTTCCTCCTTCATGGCGTGTATCATGTCAACAGAAACCTGGTCGGCAGCAAGGATGTCAACAGACGCCAGAATACCCACGTTGGGCGTGACCACAGGCTGGGCGCCCACGCCCTCGCAGTCGCAGGACACGGACATATTCCGCAGGACGTTCACATAGGTGATATGCCCGCCGAAGTAGTCAATCGTAGCTTTAGTGGACTCGGTGATTTTTTCCATTAGCTCCTCCTGCACCACGCCCCAGTCGTTGCCGTCCTTGGCATGGATCATCCCCTTGCCGATGCGCCCGTCCGCGCAGCCTATGCCGATGTTCTTGTTGGACCCGCCGAAGCCGCCCATAGTGTGGCCCTTGAAGTGAGTCAGCACCACCAGGGAGTCGTAGTCGGTCTGGGACTTGCCCACGCTCATCTCCGTGAACCACTTGCCGCCCTTCACCGGCAGCATAGTGGTGCCGTGCTCATCGGTAATGTCCACGGTGGTGAAGTCCGTCCAGCCGTTGACCTTCAAGGTCTCCCGGTGTTTCTCGGTGGTGTAGCGGTCGCCGTCGTAGAAGGTGTTGGTCTCGATGATGGTGCCCTCCGGCAACTCGGCCTGCATGAACTCCTTCACCCAGGCGGCGGGGATGATGTTGGGGCCATTGGGTTCGCCGGTGTGGAGCTTGACGGCCACCTTGCCGGTGATGTGCTGGTTCACCCGCTCGTAGACCTTTTTCAGCCCCTCGGGGGACAGGTCACGGGTAAAGTAGACTACGGACTCTGGGCCGGTGCGCTCGCTGTATGGGATGTAATTCTGCCCGCCGGTGCCAGCGGTTATTATCTCTAACATGATTTTCGCCTCTCCAAAGGATTCTGCGACCTCATTATAGCATACTGAGAGAAAAAACGCACTGGTATTTTTTCATTTTTTGTGTGGCAAATATTAAGCCGGGCTACGAAACAGCTTAACATTTGCCACAATCGGTCTTAACTTTAACCGTTGCGCGTCCTCTTGGGAATTGGTAAAATTTTCTTAGTTACATTCGAGGAGGCACATACAAATGACCGAGAGAAAATCGATAAAAGGCTACCTAAGCTATTCGTCCATCTATTTCTTCTACTTTTTCGCTATGGCCGTGTTTGGCTCCATGCTAAGCGTGTATCTGTCTGGCAGCGGCAAGACCACCGGGGAAATCTCGCTGATTGTCTCGGCATCCGGACTGTTCACCATGATTGCCCAGCCCTTTTTAGGTGTTCTATACGACCGCACTGGTTGGCGCAAAAGGCTGAGCGCCATTCTGTTGGTGATCTCTGCCGCCACCGGGATAGTCTTTGGTTTCACCCAGAATACTATAGCGCTGTTCGCCCTTAATGGTCTGTCTATGGCCTTTCTCAACAGCGTCAACCCAGTATGCGAGCAGCTTGCCTCCTCCAGCCCGTATCGTTATGGTGTGCTGCGGCTCTGGGGAGCCATAGGGTATGCGGTGGGCACCCAGGCAGCGGGCATGATTTTGGAGTTGGGCGCATCGGTTCTACTCTTTGTGCTGTTTGCCGCAACGTCACTTATTACCTGCTTGAGCTTCCACCTGACCGGACTGAAAGACGCCGCCCCGGTGGTGAAATCGCCCGAAAAGCAGTCAAAGGAAAAGGCCGCGCTTACCCTGCCGTTGGTGCTGTTCGCGGTGTTCTGCTTTTTCTTTTCCGGCCTGACCGGGGCCAGCGGCACCTATGTACCGCTGCTTTTGCAGGAAAAGCTGGGCACGTCTTTAGCGGGCACGGTGCTGTTTCTCGGAACGCTGATGGAGATACCCGTCATCTTCCTCTCCGACCGGTTCATGGATAAGCTGAACGGCAGGCAGCTCCTGGCGCTGAACGCCCTGCTGCTGGTGGCGCAGACCGCAGCCTATAGCTTTTCCGGCAGCACTGTCTTAATCTGCGCTGTGCTGATACTTACAAAATCTGTCACAACTATGCTGTTCATCATGGTGACGCTCAAGGTCACCAGCGGCAAGTATGCCACTACAGCCCTAAGCGTGATAGCAACAGTAAAGTCGCTGGGCGGGGTGGTGCTGACGAATCTTGCCGGGCAGTTGGCGGAAAATGTGAATCTACAGGAGATGTTCAACGTGTTCTTCTGGGCATCGGCAACGCTGCTGGCGTTTAGCTTTGTGATACGCATTCCGGCCAGTCAAAAGAGTTATTTTGCCGGGGAAAATGGCCGTCTATAATGACTTAAGTTTCTGCATATTCTGGTGTCACACATTAAAATTTACCACCCAACACCTTAATATTCGCCGCTGACTTCCCTGCAAAATCCTGCTATAATACAGACATAGAAAGCAAGCGGCCAACAAAAGCCTCCCACAAAAAATATAACAATAAAGGAGATACCTACCATGAAAACTACCGCTAAGAAACTCACCAGCACCGTCAAGACCGCCTACCACGACCTCCTCTCCCACCGTCAGAGCGCCAACTACGAGCGCTTTATGCATCAGAAGGCTGACGTGTTCCAGGTCACCAACGTGAAAGATCAGGCTATGTTCTGGGTCATGAATTGAGCAGATAAGCAGGCAGAACGGCACCGCATTTTGGGCGGCGCCGTTTGCTATGAGGAGGGTATACATATGAACGAGACCAGAGCCGCGCAAAAAGCCCGGCAGCAGTTACTAACAGAGGGTAAGCCTTATCGAAAAATTATCACTTTTTCCGTGCCAATCTTGATAGGCAGCCTTTTTCAGCAGCTCTATAGCATGGCGGACGCACTGGTCATCAGCCGTACTCTGGGTGTGGAGGCTTTCGCCGGGGTCAGCAGCACCGGGAGCATCACATTCCTGATCTTAGGCTTTGCCCAGGGCCTTACCGCCGGGCTTGCCATCTCCATCTCCCAAAGCTTTGGGGCCGGTGACCATCAGGCGGTCAAGCGGCACTATGTACATAACCTTATCATTAGTTTAGCTGTGGTGGCCCTGCTCACCGCCCTGAGCCTGCTGGGCACCGATTGGCTTTTAGCGGTCATGCAGACCCCCGGCGATATTCTCGGCTATGCCAGGGACTATCTGACCGTAATTTTCGGAGGCATGGTCGTCTCCATGCTGTACAACTTCTTTGCCAATCCCCTTCGGGCGCTGGGTGACAGCAGATCGCCGCTGTACTTCCTGTTCGTGGCCTCAGGGCTGAACATCGTGCTGGATATCGTGCTTATCCGATTCACTCCGCTGGGCGTGGCGGGCGCGGCATGGGCCACGGTGATATCCCAGGGCGTATCGGCAGCGCTGTGCCTGATACTCATTCTGAAAAAAGTGGAGGTCCTCTCCCTCAATGGCTACCGGGAGCCGGTGCGGCTATCTGTTATCCTGCAAAATCTCCGGCTGGGCCTGCCCATGGCCTTCCAGTCCTCCATCATCGCCCTGGGCACCATCTTCATGACTTATGCCACCAACCGCATGGGTAGCACCGCCGTGGCCTCCTACTCTGTGGGCAGTAAGATAGACGGCATTGCCGTGGAGCCTCTGCGCTCCCTGGGCATGGCGATGATAACCTACACCGCCCAGAATTACGGCGCAGGGAAATACAGGCGCATTTTGCGGGGCGTGTGTCAGAGCATTGTAATAGCTGCTATTCTATCAGCGGTGCCGGGCCTGGTGATGTTCTTCGGGGGCCGGGGGCTGGTGTACCTGTTCCTGGGCACAAGCGACCAGGTGATTCTCAGCCAGGGAGCGCTCCTGCTGTTCGTCCACGGCGTATGCTATATGATTCTCGCCCTGCTTTTCATCTTCCGCTACGTCACCCAGGGGCTGGGACAGACACTCATGCCCACGATGGCTGGTATCATGGAGCTGGTGATGCGCACAGTGGCGGCATTTATTCTTGTGCCTAAGTTCGAGTTCCTGGGCGCGGCTGTGTCCACGCCGCTGTCTTGGTTGGGGGCGTTGCTGCCTGTGGCAATCGCCTATTTTATTGCAGCAAGAAACCTGCGGAAAAAGGCTGCAGAGGAAACATAAATATCACTCCTCGTTCCGCTCCATGTACTCCCTGGGCGAACAGTGGTAATACTCCCGGAATGCCTTATAAAAATTGCTGCTGTTGCTGTACCCCAGCATATAGGCTGTCTCCTCAATAGGCAGATCTGTGCCCTTCAAGAGCATCACCGCCCGCTCCATGCGCAGTTCTAAGAGAATCAGGGAGAAGGTCTTCCCCAGCTCCCGGCGCAAAAGCCCGGATATGTAGTTAGGATGATAGGCGAAGTGTGCCGCGATGTCTCCCAAAGACACCGCGTCGGTGTGTTCGCCCATATAGCGCACGATCTGTTCCGAGAGCCGGTCGCAGTTCACCTCTGCTTTCTCCGCCCGATACTGCCGGGCAATATGCATCAAGGCCGCCATCACCAAGGGCTTTAGGATTGCCTGGGTGTCCTCCCCGGGGTCGGCGTACTCCCGCACCATCATCTCAAGGAGCGTCCGCAGGGGAGAATTTTTTTCAAACTTTAAGTGCAGAAACTCGTCGGAGAATTGGTTGGTCCGAGGCTCCAGAAAAAATCGGAACAGGGCCGTATCTGCCGAAAGCACCGGCAAAAAAGAGCGGAAAAACAGTTCCTTTTTCATCAACACCCCGATGATGATGAACTCCTCGTCCCCGTCTTTATTGAGGGCGTAGCCGGTGTAGGGCTGGCCCACATAGCACTCGCCCTCGTTCACTGTGATGTAATTGTCGTACTGGTAGCTGATGGCGTCATAGCTGCCCTTATAGGCATAGTTGAGGAAGAAAAAATCCTGCCGGTGGAAGGTCTCGAAGATGCTTTTCCCTTTGTGGACGCAGACGATGATCTCCTCCTCCGGCCTGCCGGGCCAGGCCCAGGCGCGCGCCCAGCTTTTCCAGGGCCGCCCGAAGGCTCATACCGCTCATGCTTTCACCCTCCTTGCCCACTCTATCATCAAGACACAGTCCTTCATGCGCTGGGTACAGATGGGCTTATCCTCCCCGCCGGAGCCGCAGGCGCTGGTGCCGTACTCTTTCCGCAGGCGGGCGATGGTCTCGACGTAGCCGTCCTCTATGCCCGTAAGCTGGGCGATGATGGCGAATGTTATAGCGAACACGTCACAGAGGTCTGGTTCACCTAGAAGCTCGGGCATTTGGACGGCAAGCTTCTCTGTCAGTTCGTATTTATCCCCCAACTCCTCGCAGTAGGTGGCAAGCAGAGCCCGGGGGCAGTCCATACCCTGCTCCCGAGCTTGGGTGGCGGCCTGGAGTTTTGCGACGATATTTTCACAACTGCTTTTGCTGTTCATGGTGGAAGTCTCCCTTTGGTTTCGTGCCTCAATTATATCACATTTTTCCATAAAAACCAAATGTTTATTTGGTGAAATATTGTTAGGAAGAAGGAGTGTCTACATGGAAGAAAACAAGTTGGAAATTATCAGTATTGGAAAACTCCTGGTCTCGCTGTCCATCCCCATGATCTGCGCCCAGCTGGTGACACTGCTCTACAACGTGGTCGACCGCATATTCATCGGGCAGATGGAGGGCGGAACTTTGGCTATGGCAGGCATCGGCGTTTCCGGCGCGTTAGTGATGGTGATTGGCGGGTTCTCCCAATTTTTCGGAGCCGGAGGAGCGCCGCTTGCCGCGATCAGCATGGGCAAAAAAGACAATGACAGCGCCGAGCGCATCTTGACCGCTAGCTTCTCCTGCCTGGTGCTGACATCGGTGATTATTACTGTGGTGCTCCCTTTTGTGTCCGCCCCAGTGTTGCGCCTTTTCGGAGCCTCGGAGGAGGTGCTGCCCTACGCCATGGACTACTGCGGGGTATACTGCCTGGGAACTATTTTTGTGGAGTTGACTCTGGGTATGAACGCCTTCATCAATACTCAGGGCTTTGCCCGCACGGGCATGGCAACAGTCCTTGTGGGTGCGCGCTGAACATTGCCCTCAACCCGCTGTTCATCTTCGTGCTGGGGCTGGGGGTCAAGGGCGCGGCCTGGGCCACGGTGATTTCCCAGGGTGTCTCCGGGGTGTGGGTCATGGCGTTCCTGCTTGGGAAAAAGTCCGTCTTGCGCATACGGCATGAATACCTTGTGCCTAAAGCAAAAACGGTGGGGCAAATCATGAAACTGGGTCTCTCCCCCTTTTTATGGAGGTATCCGAGAGCGCCATGCTCGCCTGCTTCAACAACCAGCTCCTGCGATTCGGCGGGGACTTGGCAGTGGGGAGCATGACGATTCTTTTCTCCCTCCTGGACTTCATCTACCTGCCCATCAGCGGTATCTCAAAGGGCGCCCAGCCCATCCTCAGCTACAATTACGGCGCGGGGAGATATGACCGGGTACGCAGAACACTGCGCCTCTCGCTTATAGTGGGCACAGGCTTTTCCCTTATAGGCTCACTGTTCATGATGACAGTCCCACGGCCTTATATCGCCCTGTTCACCTCTGACCTGGCCCTGCTGGACACCGCTGCAAAGATGCTCCCGGTGTACATCGCGGGCAATTGCGTGCTGGGGGCCAACACCATCTTCCAGCAGAGCTATAACGCCTTGGACGAGGGAATCAAGAGTTTTTTCTTCGCGTTCTTTCGCAAAATGATTTTGCTGATACCATTACTGTACATTCTCCCGGCGGCGCTCCCCAAGTGGGGCGTGATGTCCGTTGTGTTGGCGGAGCCGGTGTCGGATTTTCTCACCACCTGCGCGAACAGTGTTGTGTTCATGAGATTTGTTAAGAAGAAGGTGCCGAAACAAGTATGACTGTTTCATCTTGATATGCTCACCACAGCAATATTTTCTCATCTCTTTTTCTTTGTTTAGCGGCGCAATTTTTGAGGTTCCTACTTGCTCTTGCCTTTTGCGTTTGGTGTGCCTGACCCACTTTCTGACCCAGAACCGGAAAAACTCGGTGGAGCGGACAGGGGCAGACCTTCAGGTTTTGATCGGATAATCGAGCAAAAAGGGTGAGAAATGCTTAGAAACCGCTGGAAAAAGCGGCTCACCACAGCTCATAACCCGAAGGTCGCAGGTTCAAATCCTGTCCCCGCAACCAAATTTCCCCGGAACTTCTAGGAGTTCTGGGGATTCTTTTTTGCGTTTTCCCTTAGTTTCCCTTGTCTGATCCATACGGGGATAGGGCCTGAAACTACCGGATACTATTCCCCAAGAGGTTGCCCATCGTCTTGGTTGCTTCTTTCTGTGCGGCGATCGTGACGTGGGCGTAGGTGTCCAGGGTGAACCCTGCGCTGTAGTGGCCCAGCATACCTGACACCGTCTTGATATCTACACCATTTTGGAGCGCCAGGGTCGAAAACGTGTGCCGAAGGTCGTGAAAGCGCAAGGGTGGCAATCCAGCTCTCTCCAATACCCAGTGGAGCATATGAAGGACACTGTCCGGCGAGATTGGCCTGCCGTTGGACGAGGGGAACGCATACTCACCAGCCACTTTGCTCCTCTGTTCTCTGAGAATTTCTACTGCGTTTGCCTCTATGGACAGGGGTTCGGTAGGAATTCTTTGTTTTTAGCGGGGCCTCCACCACTTCCCCATTGATCCGTGCTACTTGGCGCTTCACATGGATAACACCTGCGTCCAAGTTAATGTCGTCCAATTTTAGGCTCAGCAGTTCGCCATGGCGTAAACCTGTTGCTAACTCCAGGTAGTACATCTCAAATACACCGCTGTTCTTGGCCTCGTGGAAGAAGGCTGCTAATTGGTCGGCAGTCAGCGTTTTCATCTCTTGGTGCTCAACCTTTGGTAGGGCGCAACCGTCCGTGGGATTGCTTGAGATAAGTTTTTGACTTTTAGCAAGTTCCATCGCTGACGAAATCACCTGATTTATATTGCGTACCGTCTTGCCACTCAGACCTTTAGGTTGCTGCTTGGACTCTGTCCCCTCTACTCTACCGCTGGTGAGCAACTTTCTGTAAAGAGCTTGTACTTCCAGCGTAGTCAACTTGCTGAGCGGTATTTTGCCGATGCTTGGCTTAATGTGATTTTCAATATAACCTTTGTATGTTTTGTGTAAGGACGGGCGAACTTTGATTTTGGCGTAGTTCTCATACCATACGTCCATCCACTGGCCGACCGTATACTGCCTGGCTTTGACGATATCCATACCTTTGTTGTCCTCAATAGCTCTGGCCAGTTTCTCCTTGACCTCTGCTTGTGTTTATCCAAGCACATTCTTGTAAATTACCTTGCCGGACTCCGGATCACGGCCTGCTGTATAGCGGCCCTCCCAGCGGCCGTCTTTGCGCTTGCGAATGTTTCCTTCTCCGTTTGCTCTCTTTTTTGCCATATCTTGGCCCCCTTTCTTGACATCAACACTACCACATAGCTCTCACATATGTCCACTGACATCTTTCTTACATTTTTACTCCTGCGCTTACTATCAATTTGGGTATTCAGCCGCGCTACCTTATTTTCATAACTTTTTGAAACCAGCTTACACAGAGCGCAGACCACTGACTGAATCGAACCTCTCACATTATAATTTTGAGAGTGTTCCGCATCCATAATCTTCATTGTTAGCGCCGCACTCCTGACAATTACGTTCTTGATACTGCGGAACTCGAGATTATCCTCCAGGGAAATATCCGGATTTTTCTTCCTATGATAGAGTGATAATTTCTCTCGGTCGACCTTGTTCCACTCAGAATTGAGCTTTGCAATGTCCCTGTCCTTTCCAAGCTCCACCACTATTTTGTTGACTGTACCCTTAATCTCCTTCGGCAAATAACCATACTGCTTGCGCCCTTTGCAGGTTTTTAGCTGCGAAACCAGTTTCAAAAATAGCATTTCTATTTCAGAAGTAGGAGCATAAGAATCACAGATTTTAGCAATCAGTTTTTCAATTTCCTCTCGGCTCTCCTTCTTCAGACGATCACGAAGGTCTGTTTCCATCGTGAATAGCTTGTATTGCTCCATGTGAAAGATGTCATTGCCCAGCGCACTTCGCAGTTCAGCCATCCCATTGTTCGTCAGCCAGCCCTGCTTTGCGTCTTTGGAATAGACCAGCAAGTGCATATGGGGATGGTGCGCGGTGTCGTGAAATGTACCGTACCATTGCAGATTACTGATGTCGATTTTCTGCGCCTCAGCCAGTTCGGTGACGTTTCTCTGCACTAATTCCCGCTACGCCTCGGCCTTGTTGTAACCTAACCTCTCAGCGTCCTCGCGGTGCAAGCTAATAACGTGTGTCCAGATGATACCCTTGTGCTGACCCACTTCCTCCGCGACGGAATCTAAATCTATCTTGTCATCGGTCTGACTAAACAACCCGTGTGGCCCCAGCTTTTCCACCCCGGGCCGCTCTGCCATGTAGCTGACCAGCTTGCCCAGTTCACCGATACGGTCAGCGTTGTGCTCGATGAAAGCGTCAATGAACTCGCCGGCATTGCTCTTGGTGGGAGAAATTTCGTAGTCATAATACTCGCCATAGTCCCTGGCTGCTGAGTCGAACTTGATGATTTCATTTACTAACCTTTGCTGCCGCACAGTGGCTGGAGAGTTATCAATGCTGTCAGCAACCTTCTCAACTCCTTCGCGGGTACCCATGTACTTGACCAAGTCTGTTGCCGAACGCTTTGGTGTGTTCCGCATATACCTGCTACTGACAATAATTTTCGCCGTAATCAGTCGCCCCCATTCTGCCACTCGTCAGCATCCTCAAAGGTTAAAATGCCATTCGTCCGCGCCACTTCTTGGGCAACATTGAGCCGCAAAGTGTCCATAGAATTCTCTGGAATATCATTGACCGTTGCAGTGATGTTGCTAATAATTCCCATCTCCACCGTCAGCTTGAACAGCATTTCGCAAACATCTTTGCCGAGGGAATGCACCTCGCTCTTGATTGCTCCTGCTAACATGGAAGCCAAGTAATTGATGTTTTTCTGCTGCCTGAGGTACCCAATGTAAAATTCAACCGCCTTGCAAACGAAGTCGCCTTTCGATGTGGCGTTCGCCGCTGTCAGCATTTCCCCTATTCTATTTTGAGTTCCTGCGCCTTGATTGGCAGTCGAAGTTCCGTTATACGGAGGTACACCCTGACGAGGATATGCATAAGCTTCTCCCGCACAAGCAACTGCGACAGATTCCCAGCGACCTGGACATGCTACAAAAACAAATCATGCGGTTGTTTGAGGACGTGTTGGACAGCGACGATGACAAAAAAGCCTGTACAGGGAAAGCTGCAAACCTACCTTGACAAAGAGAAAAGAGACCCGCTCTATGCCTATCAGTTCAGACCAATCTCTACCTCATACTAGCGAACCAGACAGGGTACTTTCGCCGAAGTTCTCCACCCAACCTCCCTCTCTGACCTGGTTGAGTTCTCTCTCCGTGAGTGCGTCAAGCGGGAACAGCGTATGCGTTTCTGTTCCTACTGCGGCAAGTATTTTGCTATCCCCCGGCGCAACACAGCGGAGTTCTGCAATCTCACTGTTGACGAGAACGGGCACACTTGCAGAGAGGTCGGTGTGGTCAAGCGCTGGGCGGAGAAGAAAAACTCTGATGAGCTGTTCAAGGAGTACCGCCGGGAGTACAAGAAACGCTTTAACTGGATCAAGGCGGGGAAGATTAGCCCTGGTGCGTTCTATGCTTGGAGTGCTACGGCAAAGGGGAAACGCGACGAGTGCGCCGCTGGTAAAATGTCTTTCGATGAATTCAAGAAGTGGCCGGCTGAATCGTAAAGCTATTCTTTGTTTAGCGATGCAACTCTTAGATAGTGTCTACACAAGGTAGAGGAATTGTGATAGAATGGAAGCATCAAAAAAGACAGGAGAGGAAAAGATGGATGCTTCCTATCACAGACATGACATAAGCGATCAAGTGTGGTCGTTGCTGGAACCCCATTTACCA
>CAJUNQ010000073.1 GCA_910587835.1 uncultured Oscillospiraceae bacterium
GCGGTCAGCTTCAAGGAGAAGAACCGCTGTAGTTAGCTACGCTAACTACGCCAATACTTGCGTATTACGAGGATTTTCGACGCAGAAGATGGCTGCTTCTGGGTAAAAAGACGGCGTTTTCGATTTTTCAAACAAGCCCTAGGAATTCGTCAGCTGGATGAACAGCTTCTGCAGGTCCATGGGACCGAATTCCAGGTCCTTGGCCGCTTCCCCCTCCTTCTCCGGAACGCCCAGCACATAGGCGGTGCGCAGGCCCCCCAGGCTGTCCATGCCCAGCAGCTTTTTGCCCTGCAGATAGGCCTCTACCGCCCCTGCCCCGCCAGAGACCGTGTAGCCCCCTGCCAGCAAAGCCTCCCGGGATTCCTGGCGCAGGACCTCCCCGTCCTTGATGATCACCACATCCTCCACCAGGTTTGCCACCTCCTCAATGAGATGGGTGGAGAGCACCACAGTAAAGGGGGACTCCGCATATTTTTCCAGCAGACGCTTATAGAAAAGCTCCCGATGGTTGGCGTCCAGGCCCAGCACAGGCTCATCCAGCAGCACATAGGGGACATTGACGGACAGAGCCAGAATCAGCTTGAAAATCGAGCGGTAGCCTGTTGAAAGCCCGGATACCTTGGATTTGGGGGACAGGCAGAAATCCTCCAGCAGCCTGCCTGCGCAGTCCGGGTCAAAGCCAGGGTAAAAGGACTGGGCCCAGCCCAGGGCTCCGCTCACCCGCATGGCCTCCGGGTGGAGGACCGCCTCGCTCATCAAAAATATTTTGGACTGGGCCCTGTCGTTTTCCCGGGCGTTTTCTCCATCAACCAGCACAGCTCCCTTGTCGGGGAATATACGGTTGGTCAGAATATTCAGCAGGGTGGACTTCCCCGCGCCGTTGCGGCCCAGCAGGCCGTATATCCGGTTTTCCTCAAACACGGCGTTGACATCCTTCAGGGCCTGCACCGGGCCAAAGGATTTAGAAATATTTTGCAGCTGTATTGCCATTTGCTTTATCATCCTTTCTCAATGCGGTCAAATTCCAGGGCCACCATGTCCAGCAGCTCCTGCCGGGCCACGCCCAGACGTTGGGCCTCAGCCACCATAGCTGCCACAAACCGGGAGGAAAACTCTCCCTGGCGTTTTTTTTGCAGCAGGGCCCTGGCCCCCTCTGCCACAAACATGCCCACCCCCCGCTTTTTGTAGACCGCGCCCTGGTCTACCAACAGATTGATGCCCTTTAAGGCTGTGGCGGGGTTGATGGTGTACTGCACGGAAAGCTCTGTGATGGAGGGAAGCTGCCCTCCCTCCGGCAAAGCGCCGGACAGCACCGCGTCCTCCAGGCCCTCGGCAATTTGCAGGAAAATGGGCTTTTCCCCGCTTAGATCCAGCTTTTGCATGTGCGCCTCCTTTCTAAACCGGTTAACTACTCAAGCAACTAACTATAACAGCAGTATACCACGGTCTCCGTCACCTGTCAAGGGGGACAGCAGATAATTTTTAGAAAATCATTACAGCGCCAGCCCCTGCTAGAGAGACTGACGCTGCCCCTTCCGCCATCGCAAAAGACATGACAAAAAGCTGTTTGAACCCCTGGGACAGAACTCCGGCGCTCAAAGGCTGCCGTCTTTTGGGCCATCGCCACATGATTCCGGAGGGCCCCCGGTCAGCAAAAGGCGCAAAAAACCGGCCCCTCTCCGGGCCGGCTTTTCTCCTGGGAAGGCTCAGCCTTCCTCCTGCTGCAGCTCCGCCACAATCGGAGGCAGCTGGGATATCATATTGTCCATATCCTCAAACATGGCGCTTTTGGTGGTGCCCAGGCGGCTGGCATTATCAATGTGCTTCACTACCTCCTGGTGCAGGTCCTTGATGCGCTGGAAGAACTGGCAGATCACCTGCAGCTCTGTCTGCGAGGACTCGATCACCTCAGAGATCTCATCCTGCACTCCCACAGCGTCCTCGGCCGCTGTGGTGATGCTCTGAAAGCTCTCGCTGGTCTGGTCTACAATCTCCATTCCCTGGCCCAGGGTGTCCTGCGAGACGGAGATGCTGCTGCTCAGCTGCCCGGCCCGGGCCTCCACGTCAGCCACGCCGCCCTCCACCTCAGCGGCCAGCACCTTGATCTCCTTGGCCAGCCCCTTCACCTGGGTGGCCACCACCGAGAAGCCCCGGCCCGCCTCGCCCACCCGGGCGGCCTCAATCGAGGCGTTCAGGGCCAGTATATTGGTCTGGTCGGCAATGGCGACGATTTTGCCCATGCACTGGCGTATTCCCTCAACGGCCTCCTGCAGCCGGGAGAAAATTCCGGCCATCTCCTCGTAGGAGCTTTGAATGGCGGTATAGGTCTGGCCCAACGCCTCCATCTGCCCCTGGGCGCCGTTCACGCTTCCGGCAATGTTATCCCGCACCTCGCCAAACTGCCCTGCCGTCTGGTTGATGTTGGCAAAGGAGTCCCCCAGGTCCTGCAGCTTGTTGTGGAACAGTTCCGCCTCCCGCAGCACGCCGGAGAAGGAGCGGTTTACCTGGCCCAGCTCCCGCAGGGAGTCCACCTCCTTCTCTACCAGCGCCCGCTGATACTCCTTCAGGCTGCCGGCCACATACAGCACCGGGTAGAGGTCCCGTTCCTGCCGGGGCAGCTGCCCTTTCTTATGAAAGATACTCATGGCTCTCCCCCTTATTATTCAAAGACCACACAGGTCATGGATTGATTGACAAAACGGTCGTTATAGTGCTCGCCATAGCCCACCAGCCCGGCATGGCTGCCCAGCGCCGCCATGTCCCGCAGATAGTCGGACATATACCCATGCTCGGAGAACAGCTTGTAGCGGAACAGGCAGTTGACAGAGAAAATGGCAGAGCGGCGGGGGAAGTCCTTGCGGATCTGGGCAATGGTCTCCTTCACTGTGGCCCGGTAGTCCCCCAGCTCCAGCAGGCTCAGCACGTCTGAGTCATTCACCTGGCGGAAGCAGGCCAAAGCGTTGCCCTTTACCTCCTTGATGGAGACAATGCACACGTCGTCCCCGTTCAACTTGCCAAAGGGATTTTGGAAGGTGCGGGTGAGAATCTCCTCGTCCGTCACATGAAGAATCTCCTGGTAGACCTGCTTGGCAGGCCTGCCGTTGAGAGAGCCCAGTATGTAATTGGCCCGGTCTGTCTGCGAGGCGATAAACTGGTAATTGCCCATCTGGCGGTAGATATTCTCCTTATAGGCCTTCACCCTGCCCCCCAGGTTGCGCACCAGGGCATAGGCCACGCCGTCCTGGCAGACGCGCCCGTTGGCCGAAACCCGCCCCTGGTCGCCGGTGCCGCCCACCAGAGAGATGCCCTTCCTGCGCAGGGAAGCATTGATGGTGGTCAGCACACAGGCGTCGTTGCCGCTGCAAAAGTCCAGGCAGATCACATCCTTGCCGCTGCCGCCGATCCTTTTCAGGTCCTCCTCCAGCCGCCGGATATGCCTTACCGGCATGGTAGAGGCGTGCTCCAGCAGGTTGGCGGCGGCGGCGACCCCGTCGGAAAAGGCGATAATGCCCACGCCCCGCTCCACCACCTTGGTCTGGTAGCTCATGCCGATGCAGCCAATGCTTGGGACGCCGGGAAAGCGCTTCTCCAACTCCTGCACATGGTCCTCAAACTGCTTTTCATTGGACATCAGCATAATAAACTGCGGGGAGTACAAGCCGGAGAGAGCCTGAGAGAGATCGCCCTGCTGGCTCATCCCAAAAAACTGCTTCATGCTGTTGTTCACCCTCCTGTTCGTGTGATTCGGGTTAAATTATACCAAAAAAGGTGGTGCTCTGTCAAGCGGGAGGCCCAGGGGATGGGCCCAAATGGAGAGATTTGTGGGCGGTATGGGGAGCTCTGGCAGGCCTGGCTTTGCCTCAGAAGCCCCCTCAAGGCTCCGTCCGGGACCCGTAAAAGGGCAGAATGCCCGCCGCTTGGCCCGGCTGAATCAGCCGGCCGCCCAATCTGTCCGCAAAATTTCCAAAAAGGATTCCATTTTCAAAAACAAAATAGTATAATAGAGGCAAATCGCCCAAAGGAGGCAAATTATGCGCGTCATCATGTTCGACATCGACACCCTGCGCCCGGACCACCTGGGCTGCTATGGCTATGGCAGAGACACCTCCCCTGCTATTGACTCCGTGGCCCGGGAGGGCGTCCGCTTTGACAATTACTACTGCCCCAACGCCCCCTGCCTGCCCTCTCGTGCCTCGCTGATTACCGGCCGCTACGGCATCCGCAACGGGGTGCTGGGCCATGGGGGCACTGCCGCCGACCTGCGCCTGCAGGGCGAGACCCGCCACTTCCGGGACGAGTGCAGCGAAAACGGCCTGTTCATGCAGTTCCGCCAGGCGGGGATGCACACAGCGTCCTTCTCCACCTTTGCCGAGCGCCACTCCGCCTGGTGGTTCAACGCCGGGTTCAACGAGTGCTTCAATGTGGGCAAATGCGGCAACGAGTCTGCCGAGGAGGTCACCCCCCATGTGCTGGACTGGCTCCGCCGCCGGGGCGGGGAGGACAACTGGTTTCTCCATGTCCACTATTGGGACCCCCACACCCCCTACCGGGCCCCGGCCGCCTTCGGCTATCCCTATGAGGACGTTCCCCTGCCGGACAACTGGATCACCCAGGAGATTTTTGACCAGCACCTGCTGCATGTAGGGCCCCACGGCGCCAATGAGATCAACATGTGGGACGACGCCCAGTACCCTCAGTACCCCCGCCACCCTGGCTGTCTGAAAAGCCTGGACGATGTGAAGGCCATGATTGACAGCTATGACTATGGCGTGCGCTGGACGGACGACAATATCGCCCAGATTCTGGACCAGCTGAAGGACCTGGGGGTTTATGAGGACACGGCGGTGATCATCACCTCGGACCATGGTGAGAACTTTGGAGAGCTGGGCCTTTACGGCGAGCACGGCACCGCCGACGAGCCCACCTGCCACATTCCCATGATCATCAAATGGCCCGGGGGCATGAAGGGCCATGTGGACAGCGGCTTTCACGACAATGTGGACCTGGCCCCCACCGTTCAGGAACTGCTTGGCACCTCCATGCGGGGCGGGTATGACTACGACGGCCAGTCCTATGCCCCGGCTCTGCTCAAGGGGGAGGACTGCGCCCGGGACAGCGTGGTGCTCACCCAGTGCTGCCATGTGTGCCAGCGGTCCGCGCGGTTCGATGATTACCTCTACATCCGCACCGTGCATGGGGGCTATCATCTGTTCCCCAAGGAGATGCTCTTTGACGTGAAAAACGACCCCCACCAGCTTCACAACCTGGCGGAGGAGCGGCCCGACCTGTGCGACAGGGGCGCACGCCTGCTGCTGAACTGGACCGAGGACATGATGAAGAAATCCGACTTTGAGGCTGACCCCATGTGGACCGTTATGCGGGAGGGAGGCCCGGAGCACGCCCGGGGTATGCTGGAAAGCTACATTCAACGCCTGGAGGGTACTCCACGGGCAGACCAGATTCCCCTGCTGCGGGAGCAGTACCCCAAGTTCTGAGTAAATGCCAGACAGAAAACCGCCGCCCGGGCCTCTGCCCCGGCGGTGGTTTTTTGCTTACTGCTTCAAAAAGCCCCAGTCCCGCATGAGCTGAAAAATCAAATCTGTGTTGCGGTGGCAGCCTGCGAACACAGTCAGCCGGCCCTCGGTGCAGTAGCACTCAAACACGCCGTCCTGCCGGCCGCTGGGACTCTCGCCATCCGGCAGAATAAGGAAGCTTCCCGGATAGTGCTGGTTCAGATTTGTCCGATTGAAGCGTTGGGCATAGAGAGTGACAAAGGCCTTCCGCGGAATATCTGTGGAGTTTGGCCGGTAGGTGATGATCATTCTCCGCCAGCCCTTGCCCTGCAGGTTCCGCAGCTGGTAGTCCACCCGGAGGTCCTTCTCCCGGTTGGACAGCGTTGTTTTGGTGCTGGCGGTCACCTCTCTCCACTCCTCGCTGTTCCCCATCATTTCCGGCTGAGACTCGCCCAACTCCCGGAACAGCCTGCGGATGAACTGGACGGCGGTAAGGTTATCTTGCCGCACGTCCTCCGACTTGGTGTAAAGGAGGATGTTTTGCAGCTGCTCTGTGGCATTGAGGCTGTCGGCCTCCTCGGTATAAAACTGGTCCAGCACAGCGGCAATATATTCCCGCTCCACGCCGCTCTCATCGCTGCGGAGGGCTTGAAAATTCGCGTGCATCGCCGCCAAGTCGTCCTCTACAATCTGGCTTACCAGCAGCGTGTGGTCGCTCTCCCGGGTCAGCTGCAGCAAAAGCACCGCATACTGCCGGACGGCAAGCTCCTGCGCGTCCTCCTGGACGCCGCTTTGGGGCGTGTTGATGCACTGGACCATCCGCAGCATGTTCAGGCTGCGCTTGATGGTTCTGGGATTGCGGATGCCGAACCGCCTGAGCAGCTCCACAAAGGGCTTGGCCTCGTCCGGGGCCACCTTCAGCAGGCTGGACACATAGGCGGTCAGATCGTAGGAGTTTACCGGCAGCTGAAAGGGCAGCTGAATAATCTTATCGAAGAACTGCTTTGCCATGCCTGCGGTGAGCTCCGCCCCATATTTGGACTTCAGCCCCCGCTCCACCACGCTCTGGTCCACTGCCAGAATAAAGACGCAGTGCTGGTAGCTGGCAAAGTTCTTCATGCCCTCAATCAGGTCCAGGGCCACCTGGGGGTCCAGCCGGTCCAGGTCGTCTACAAAAATAAACAGGCGGGGGTTGGCAAGCCCTCCTACCAGCTTCTGTATCCGGCTCTCAATGTCCTCCTTCACCAGCTTCATCAGGCGGGTGGCGCTGAGCTGGTCCGGCTGCTCCAGCTGCGGCTCCGGAGACGTCCGCTCGCACAGCGCTTTTACCGCGCTGCTGAGATATTTCAGGGAGGTGCTCTCGTCGATAAAGGTGACCGCTACATTTCTGGCCGCGTCTCCCAGCCGCATGACCCCGGCCAGCACTCTCTCAGCCGCGGTGCCCTGCTTTTGGTCCCGGCCCTCCCCGGCCTGGCTGGCTTCCA
This sequence comes from uncultured Oscillospiraceae bacterium, assembly GCA_910587835.1. Lineage (GTDB taxonomy): Bacteria > Bacillota > Clostridia > Oscillospirales > Acutalibacteraceae > Acutalibacter. Next base: position 6,998 of record CAJUNQ010000073.1, read on the forward strand.
GCTCCATCAGCCGGTCGTTCAGGGTGTGCATCAGCTCAAACACCAGCTTGGCGTGGTCGTTGATCACTGAGAACTCCCAGGTGTTGAAGTTGATGATCTGCTTTCGAATCTCCCCGCCATAGAGGAATTCCAGCCGCTTCTGAATGATCATCATAGCCGAGCTTTTGCCCGAGCCCCAGTCGCCGTTAATGGCAATGGTCATAGGCGTCTCGCACTCGCAGATAAACTGGGTCAGGCCATTGTATTTTTCGTTCATGCCCAGACTGTCCAGCTCCGCAGGCATGTCAGAATAGCCCTGACGCCGGTTTGCCGTCTGCTGGTCTCCCATAAAATTACGCCTCCTTTTTCTTCAGCCGTATCACGTCAAAGGTAATGGCAGAGACCTTTTGCACCTGCTGACAGGGAAAGGCCACCGCGCCGGCCTGCTCCTGCAGGGCCTCCACCCCGCGCAGCAGAGGCCGGGGCCCGTCGTAGGCAAAGTCCTGGTTCAAGGCCCGGATGGGGAAGGGACGGCGCGCCTCCTTTCCCTCTGCGGAGGGCAGGCTGCTCTCAAAGGCATACCCCCTCGGCCCCCCGGCCGTCTCAGGCAGCAGAGGGACCAGCCGGTCCCAGGCAGCCCAGGCGGACCGAAAGGCCTGCTGGTTCTCAGGGCTGAGCAGCTGATGGATATCGCTGCACCGCTCATAGCGGCCCTCCGGGTCCAGGGCGCGCACAAAGCGTTCCAGAATCTCCCCGCTCCTGTCCAGCTGGTAGCGGCTGTGGCTGACCAGCAGGTAGTAGACCGGGTAGGTAAGCCGCACCCGGCCCAGCCTCTCCTCTATGGCCTCCACGTCCTCCTCTTTCAGCTCGTTGACGATTTTGGGGAAGACCAGGGTCTCGTAATAGAGGCGGCAGTCCTTGCGGCTGAGGATATCCCTGTCCAGAAACTCCGCAATGCCGGAATGGCACAGCCACAGCTTCTCAAAGTCCGGAGACTGCTCCGCCCGGGAGGGCTCATCCCTGCCGTCAGAGGGGCAAATCCGCTGGGGGGCCACAAAATAGCTGTCCCACAGCTGCTCGTCCACCCCTTTATAATACAGCTTCAACGCCTCGTAGGCCGGCTCCTCCAAGGTCAGCCGCGCCCTGGCATAGGCCATGGACCAGGCGTCCAGCAGAGAGCCCGCCCCAAAAGAGAACACCCCCAGGGTATTGCTGCCGCTCTGGCGGTGCAGGCGCATGGCCAGGTCGTACAGCATGGCGTACTCAAAGGCATAGGCCATGGCATAGCGGCACAGGTAGAAGCTGTTGCGTATCTGGACATTGTACCGCATTTTTTCCGCTTGGCTAAAATCCATGCGGATGCAGTCCAGCTTCTGCGCCCCGGTCATATCCTCCCGGGCCAGAAATTCCCGCAGCCTTTTCTGGTGCTCGTCCACCATTCCCGTCAGGTCTGCAAGCAGCTGCTGAAGCCGGTACCTGGCCCGGGCGGCGGACAAGGCCTCTGAAAGGCCCTGCTCTGTCACAGTCAACGCCTGACTGCTGAAGGCCAGCCGCTGGCGGACAGCCTCCATCTCCTGGACCCCGCTGCCATCGGTGGGCAGGCGCAGAAAGCAGCTCTCCGCCTGCAGGAGCTCTATCCACCGGTCCTTTCGCTGGTCGTTGCGCTGGACCTCCGAGCCCTCCTCCCTGTGGTAGGCCCCGTCCACCTCAATCAGCAGCCGCACCTGGTTTTCCTGACACAGGGCAAAGTCAATCCGGCTGTGCTCCCGGTAGGCCAGCAGCTCCTCCGGGGCGTCTGTGACAGCGGCGGCCTCTGCAACCGCTGTCAGGGGCAGCTCGCTGAGGACGGTATACTCCTCTCCAAAATTCTCCGCCAGGGCCTGGGCCACGCAGCGGGCCGGGGCCGAAGCCTCCTCCCGGGAGCCACGCTTGGCCCCGGAAATCCGGCGGAGCCGGGGCGTGTGGTCAAACACCGACGTGACGCCGGAGCGGTGCAGGCCAAACTCTCCCTGGGGCTGGGGGCAGCGCTCTGCAATATAGGCCAGCAGCTTGCGGTAGTACATGCCCTTTGCAGGCTCCTTCTCCTGGCCGTTGGGCAGAACATACCCGGTCAGCTCCTGCTGCAGCTCCTCTGGCAGCCACTGGGAGGAGGTGATGACCGTGAGCTCCCGCTTGGCCCGGGACACCGCCACATTCACCAGCCGCTTCTGCTGGCACCAGGCCTCCTCCCCCTTGTAGTAGTCCTCCGCAGTCAGAAGAAACACCGCGCTGAACCCCTTGCCCTGGGCCCGGTGGATGGTCAGCCGGGGGATGTCCTCCATGGCAAGCCGGTCCTCGCCGCCTCCTGCCACATCCAGGTTGTCCGAGACCTCCTGGTCCTCCAGGCCCAGCCCCCGAAGCCGCTGAGGCAGCAGCTGGCCCAGCTGCTCGATAGGCCCCCGGAAGGGGCAGATCACCGCCACGCTGAATTTTGGGTCCCGCAGCCGCTGGGCCAGCCGGGGCAGCTCCTCCCGCAAAAGGATCTCCACCTGCCGCCGGTTCTGGGTCTGATAGCGGGCTCTTTCCCCGCTCTCCTCCTGGGTGGGGCGGGCCTCTTTGTGCTTTTCGCAGTAGTCCCCCTCATACCACACCGCCCGCATACAAAACGCCCCGTCGTCCTGGACAGCCACCTGCAGCTGGTTGTCATAAATGTACTGATTGCAGAAGCCGATGATGGAGGGGTGGCAGCGGTAGTGCATATTCAGCAAGGTGGAGGGCATGCCGGGAAAGACCTCCCCGCAGGCGCTGAGAAAGCTCTTTCCCTCCTGCTCCATGTAGACCAGGGGGACGTCTCCCCTCTCCTTTGCCAGCTCTTCCAGACTGTCGTGAATAATGGGCGTTAGCTGCTGGTCGTCGCCAATGACCACCAGCTGGCGGGCGCAGCTCATGGCAATCATGCCCAGCATGACGCTCATCTGAGAGCACTCGTCCGCAATTACAAAGTCGAATTGATGGTCAAACCCAGTCTTTTCGTCAAATATTTTCCGCAAGGAGTGCACTGTGCTGGAAAACACCGGATAGCGTCCCAGATATGCCGGGTCCACCGGCCGGCCGCTGGGGTCAATGGCGGACACGTCCTCTCCCAGAGCCTCCCGCTGCTCCCGCCAGTCCTTCACGTTCTGCTTGCTGCCCAGCACGGCAAAGCTGCCGTAAATCTCTTTCAGCATGGGGTCGCTGGCCCGGCCCTCCTCCAGCTTCTCGTAGATATTGTTCAACGCCTCGTGGTTGGTGGACACCACGGCAATGGTCTTTTCCGGGTGCATACGGCGGATGACCGCGATGAGGTTGAGGATGGTCTCTGTTTTGCCTGTGCCGGGCGGGCCCTGCACCAAAGAGACCGGAGAGGCCAAGGCCCGGGCAATGGCCCGCAGCTGCTCAGGGTAGGGGGGCGTGACCTGGCTGACATAGGGCATAAGCTCCTCCCATGGCAGGGGCTCCCCTGCCGGCGGGAGAGAGACGTCCCCTAAAAAGGCCCGGACCAGGGCATTCTGCTCCTGAGGCTGGCTTTTGCAGAAAAAGAATTCCAGGGAGAAGCCCATCGACCTGCCGGTTTTCGGGTCCCGGCCGGTGCGGGCAGCCGCTTCCCGGTAATAGTTCCAGATGGCATCCATTCTAACGCTCCTTTCCAGGATATGGCATAAGAACCTGTACCAACAGGACCAGCCCCCGGCCCGCCCACCGCTGCGGAGCAGGAGGGAAAAGCCGTGAGCTGAGCCTATTGGCACAGGTTCTTGTTTTTCAGAATAAGCTTAGTTGAACCGCCTCTTCCCCAGGCTCCTTGCGGAAAGACCGCACCGGACGGACTGTGACCTTGTCCTCGGGGAGAAGCCGGCTGCACAGCAAGGGAGAGCTTACATCATAGCCAGCGGCTCTTGCGGCCACCACCTGGGGCCGGTAGTTGGCATAGCAGTACACACAGCCGTGGGTGCAGGTGTCGTAGGCGCCGATGTCCTCGCACTTCAGGCAGCGGCACCCAGGACGCTGGCTGTCGGGCCTGGCCTGCAGCTTGCAGCCAATCAGCCGCTCAATCAAAGCGCCGTCAATACAGCTGTTGTGCTCTATGCCGTACCGCTCCAAGGGGAGGTCCTCTGCGCAGGCGGCCATGACCAAGCCGTTTTTGCGGGCAATGTCAGCCGCTGCCCGCAAAAAGCGGTCCAGCTCCTCCGGGGGCAGCTGATACGCACCCAGCCGGGAGAGAGCCCCGGCGTTTTTAGAGGGGTACAGGTCCACCAGGCTGACCACGCATTTCTCCGTCAGACCCCGGAGGGCCCGGGCAAGCCTGCTGAGGCTTTCCAGGTGGTACGCCGGCGTATAGGTGCGGGTGAACAGAATGGGGTCGTACCGCCACACCACCCGCTCCTTGCCCAGCCGCTCTGCCAAGCCGGCAAAAGCCCCAAGCCGCTGGTCCAGAGGAGGGACATGGGGCTCCACCTCGCTCCCATAGCTGTTGAGAGTGTACTGGAAGTAATAGGCATAGGGCCTCAGCTCCTCCAAACGGGGAAGCATGGGACCGGGGTCCTTGGTCCAGAATACGATGCAGTCCGTGGTCTCGGGAGAAAGCTGGATGCGGCTTACCTGGTGGGCGCTCATGGGGTTCCGCACGCAGACAAAGCCCTCCTTCAGGCGCTGAAAGAACCACTCGGAATAAAAAGCCGGAATGTCCGTCCGCCTGCTGACGCTTAAAATCATTGGCATCCCCTCCCTGCGCTGGTTCGACATGATGGTACAATTTATTTTACCACTGGGGACAGGGGCTGTCAACGGGTACTTACCGGGAGGCCAATGGTATTGGGGGATGGTCTGCCGGACACTGGCGGACCTTTTGCAGCCTTACTCCGCAGAGTATCCCCACACAAGAACGGCGCGGCTGTGCCCGCAGGCTCTTCTGACTTTCGGACAGGGAGCTGTTCTGATCCGTGGTATCGTGAACCTGCCATTTCCGAATTGACCGGCTGCGAGTCCGCTGTCTGACCTGTGGTCAAAGGCGTGGGGCTGACTTGACTGCGATAACCCGACCTGACTGTGACAATCCGACTTGCCAAAGGCAAGCCGGCGGCGCGGCCTCACCCCGTTCCGGCTGAGATTCAGAAGCAAGATGCCGCCTCGCGCCTCTGCTGTCTGCGCCGCCATTTTAAGGGGATTTGCTCCGCAAGGTCAGAAGACCGCCTCCGATGGCCGAGTTCACGACGTGAGCTCGCAGGCTTTTGTCCTGACCCCATCAGGGGCCTGGCGCACAACTTGTGTGTAACACAATGTCAACGGGACACGCTATTCTGCCCGCCCCGGCCAGTCAACGCTCGACCTATGCGCAGCACAATGTCAACGGGACGTGCTATTCTGCCCGCCTCGGGCGGTTGACGCTCGACTTATGTACAGCACAATGTCAACGGGACGCGCTATTCTGCCCGCCCCGGCCAGTCAACACTCGACCTGTGTGCGGCACAATGTCAATGGGGTACGCAATTTTACCCTCCAAAATCCCCGCTGCCCCCTCCCACCCCCAAACTGCGGACAGACCCTATTGCCAGCCCTCCCCCCGCGCTGGCTGCGCCTATGCGCTGACTTCGTCAACTCAGCGCCCCGGGAATTGCCTGCGGGACACCCGCCGCAAGTTGGGTCCAGCGTCACGCTGGGGGTTGATTTGTAGGGGGGGATGTGGTAAAATGTGTTTACTTGGTTTGTGTGAAATTTTGGTTGAATGAAAGGATGTTTCATCATGGATGAGCGCGCGCTGCATTCCGCCTGGGACGGGGCCGGCATCCCGGTTGCCGCCTTTGCCCCCGGCGGCAGAAGGGACCTGTATCAGAATCCTCTGGCTCAGGCCCTGACCGGCGGCCGCCTGCTGGAGGTTCTGCCCGCCCCCGAGGCTCAGGCTCTCTGCCGCGCGCTGGACGGCCACCCGGCTCCCCCCCTCTTTCTCCACCTGCGGGAGCAGGTCTTTTCCACCGCTGTCTTCCCCCAGGGCCAGGCCATGATCTGCCTGCTCAACCCAGTCACAGAATACTATAATCAGAATCAGTCCGCCCTGGACGAGGCCCTGATGGCCAGCAAGGCCAAAACCAGCTTCCTCTCTGAAATGTCCCACGACATACGCACCCCCATGGGCGCTATTGTGGGCCTGACGGAGATTGCCCTGGGCCAGCGCGACGCCTCCCTGAAGGTGCGGGAATGCCTGGAAAAAATCAAGGTGGCCTCCGCCCATATGATGTCCCTGCTCAACGAGGTTCTGGACATGTCCCGCATTGAAAGCGGCCGGGTGCAGATTCAGCCGGAGAGTGCCAGCATTGCCGACCTGCTCCACGAAATCCTCATTGTCGCCCGCCCCCAGGCCGACGCCAAGGGCCTGGAATTCCACCTGAGAATGGGGCAGGTGGTGGAGGAGGAGCTGGTGCTGGACCCGGTGCGGCTGAAGCAGGTCTGCCTGAACCTGCTCTCCAACGCAGTTAAATACACTCCCCGGGGAGGAAGGGTGGAGCTGACCTTTGCCGTGCTCGCCGGCAGGGCTCCCGGCCAGACCGTCATGGAGCTTACCGTAAAGGACAACGGCATTGGTATGAGCCGGGAATTTCTCACCAAGCTTTTCACTCCCTTTGAGCGGGAGCAGAAGTCCTCTGTCAACAAGATTCAGGGCACGGGCCTGGGCATGGCCATTACCAAAAGTCTGGTAGAGCTGATGGGCGGGGTGATCTGCGTGGAGAGCGAGCCGGATCAGGGCAGCTGCTTTACCATCCGCATCCCCTTTCCTGTGGCAGAGGGCAGCCGCCCCGACTGGACCCTGCTGCAGGACCGCCGGGTTTTGCTGCTGGACAGCGACTGCCACCAGGCCGGGCTCACCCTGGAGCTGCTTCACGGCCTGGGCATGGCTGCGGACTGGGCCCAGGACGCGGACGCCGCCGGGGAGTATATCAACAACGCGGACCTGGACGGAGTGGAATACCATGCTGTGCTTACTGCCGAGCAGCTTCGGGGGGCGGAGGTGACCCTGCTTCTGCCGGAGCTGCGCCGCCGCCTGGGCAGCAGCCTGCCCATTCTGCTGCTCACGGCCAATGATTGGAGCCAGCTGGAAACCGTCTTTACCCGGGCAGGGGCGGACGGCTTTATCCCCCTGCCCCTGTTCCGCAGCCGCCTGGCCGCAGGGCTGCTGGCCTGCACCCAGGACAGCGGCCTCAGGGAGCTCAGACAGGAGAGCGCCTGCGACCTCACCGGCCACCGCCTGCTGCTGGCCGAGGACAATGAGCTCAACCGGGAGATTGCCCAGGAGCTGATTGGCGGCAGCGGGGCGGTCATCGACTGCGCCGAGGACGGAAAGCAGGCGGTGGAGCGGTTCGCAGCCTCAGCCGCCGGGCAGTACGACGCCATTCTCATGGACATTCAGATGCCGGTGATGAACGGCCTGGACGCGGCCCGGTCCATCCGCCGGCTGGACCGGCCGGACGCTTCCACTGTCCCCATTATCGCCATGACTGCCAACGCCTTTGTGGAGGATGTGAAAAGCTCGCTGGACGCGGGCATGAACGCCCACATCTCCAAGCCCCTGGACATGGAGAAGGTGTTTGCCACCATTGAGGAGCTGCTGGGCAGGAGGGCCACATGAGGGAGTATCAGGAAAAATACATTGCCAACCTGCGGCAGGTCTTTCAGCTGAACGCTCCCCCTGCCTCCATTCCCCAGGACGGGGCCGCCTATGCCCGGGAGCGGGCCGGCCGGGCGGAGGAAATCCGCCGGCTCTCGGAGGAAAACACCCGTCTGCTCCGCCGGGAGCTGTTCCCGATTCTCGACAACATTGTCTCCGCCGGTGAGAAGGACGTCCGCAGCCTGCAGCTTTTTGCCGCAGCCCTGCAGGACAGGGGGGCCTACCTGGACCTGGTGCTGTGCTATAGCCTGCACAGCGCCCTGATTACCTATGCCCGCCACTGGAATAAAAGGGATATGCTCATCCGGGAGCTGTACCAGGGGGCCATGGCTTTGTTCTATATGCAGGACATTCTCATGTCAGCCCAGCAGACCCCCTATCAGTGGAAGCTGCGGATGCTGTTCGGCGAGGCGGCGTCCTATATCAAGCAGTATGACCAGATTGAGGACATGGAGACCCGGGGGTACATCCACCGGGCCATGGGCAACCTGGCTCTGGCCTCCTCGGGCCTGAACCATGAGGACGGCCTGCGGAAAATGACAGCCATCCGCCGGTCCCTGCGGTTTCTCAACGACCCGGTCTATCACGAAAAGTCCCCCGGCCTGCCCTGGGAGCTGTATATCTACAAGTCCCACCAGGAGCGCACCACAGCCCTGGGCCTGCTGCGGGCCGGAGAGAACGACCCCCAGGTGCTGCGGGAGGTGATGGAGAGCGCCGAGTATGTGATGGACCAGCAGCGGGAGGCCGCCAGAGAGCGGGGCCAAACGCCCGCCCTGCGCTGGCAGTATGCCTATGAGGCTGCCCAGTACCACTGCGGGGTGCGGCCCCTGAGCTATCTGCTGGGGTGGATGGAGCAGGTCTATATGGAGCGGGACGAGAGGGACTACAGCCCGGAGGGCATTTACCGCAATATGTTCCTTCCCGCCCTGTACGCCGCCTATTTTGAGGGCGACCCGGAGCACCGGGCCAAAAAGAAGGAGATCATGGGCCTGATGTACCGGCGCATGACCAAATATGTCCGCCGGATGCCGGACAATCAGCTCAGCGAGTCCACCCAGAAGAACCTGCTGGCCTGCCTGAACAGCTTTGTGGAATACCCTGACGGCATTCTGGAAAAGGACTTTATTCTGGAGCTGGTGGCCTGCCGCAACCCGGACGGCTATGTGTCCTCCCGCATGGCCGCGGAGATTGGGGTGATGCTCACCGACCTGGCTCTGGAACAGGAGCCCCAGCTGCTGGCAGGGGCCCTGGGCTGCAGGAACGGCCAGGAGGCCGCTGCCCGCCGGGAGGAGCTGCGCACCTTTGTCTACGAGGGCTGTATGCTGCACAATGTGGGGGTCATGTCCTTTCAGCACTTTGTGCGGCGCATTGGCCGCAGCTGGCTGGAAGAGGAAAAGGAGATGTACCAGTGCCATGTGTACTCCGGAGAGGTCATGCTGTCTCAGAGCGAGTCTACCCGGCCCTACCGCTGGGCGGCGCTGGGGCATCACCGGTTCTACGACGGCAGCGGCGGCTACCCTGAGGAGTATTGCCGGGAGGCGGACCCCAACCCCATGCTCACCGACCTGATCAGCGCGGCGGTGCACCTGGTGCGGCTGCTGGACGACCGGATGCACCTCACCTCCCGGCCCCTGAGCCTGGAGGAGGCCCTGACGCAGATTCGGGCAGACGGCGGGACCCGGCTGGCCCCCCACTGGGCCCGGCTGCTCTGTGAGCTGGAGCCCCGGCTGCGGGTCTATCTGAAGGACGGCCAGGCAAAGGCCTATGAGGAGGTCTTCGCCCTGCTGCGCCTGCGGGAATAGCGGTTCCCACCGCCCTTGATTCATTTTTTTAAGAAAGAAGGTACTTCCATGCCCACCTCTCCCAGTGCTCCCTCTGTGCTGGACCTGTCCTTTCAGATGGGCGAGGCCCTGCTGGAAAACGGCGCGGAGATCTCCCGCGTGCAGGAAACCATGGAGCGGGTCGCCCAGGCCTACCATATTGAGGACTTCCAGGTATATGTCCTCACCAACGCCATCTTTGTCACCGGCGTGGTAGACGGGATTCCCCAGACCACCAAGCTGCAGCATATTCCCTCCACCGCCACCCACCTGGGGCGCATCTGCGCAGTCAACCAGCTCTCCCGTGAGATCGTTCAGGGGCTGCACCCGGTGGACCAGGCGTTGGCCCGCCTGCAGGAGATCCGGGTTTTGCCCTACTCCCCCCTGCCCCTGGCAGTGCTTTGCTGCGCGGTGGGCAGCGCCTCCTTCAGCTACCTGTTCGGCGGCAGCTGGCTGGACGCGGCCGTGGCCTTTTTCTGCGGCATTGCCCTTGAGCTGTACATGAGCTTTGCCTCCCGCCGGAAAATGACAAAATTCCTCACCAATCTCTCTGCCAGCGCCTTGGTCACCCTGTGCGGGGGGGCGTTGTTTCTGCTGGGTTTGGGGGACAATATGGATAAAATCATTATTGGCTCCATTATCCGGCTGGTGCCCGGGGTGGCCCTCACCACCTCCATCCGGGACTTCTTTCATGGAGACTATCTGAGCGGGGCCATCCGTATGCTGGACGCCTTTCTGGTGGGCGGCTGCATTGCGGTTGGAGTGGGCTTTGTGGTAAAGCTGCTGTCTGTTCTCACGGGAGGTGCGCTGCTGTAATGCCAATCACGTTGCAAGCCTTACTGACCGGGCTTTTGCAGACCGGGGTGGCCTTTGCCGCCACCATTGCCTTTGCGGTCATCTTCCACTCGCCCCGGCGGGAGCTGCTGTTCACCGGGCTGACCGGCGCGGCGGGCTGGGCGGTATACCTGCTGGCCATGGGCCTGGGCAGCGGGGCGGTAAGCGCCTCCTTTCTGGCAACGCTGGCGCTGGCATGGCTGTCCCGGGTCTTCTCCTTTGCCCGCAAGGCCCCGGTCACGGTGTTTCTCATCTGCGGCATTTTCCCGCTGGTGCCTGGGGCGGGCATTTACTATACCGGCTACAATTTCTTTATGGGGCTGGACGGTCAGGCCCTGGACAAGGGGTTGGAGACCATCAAGATCGCGGTAGCAATTGCGCTGGGGATTGGCATTGTGCTGTCCCTGCCCCAGGGGCTGTTCAGCTTTCAGCGGGCGAAGAAGGGCCGATGAAGCAGAGAGGAAGAGGAGAACAAAATACGCGGTCCAGGGGCGTTAGGCCCCTGGCAGAGCGCGAGACAGAGTCTCGCGGCCTTGCCCTTGACCTTAAAAGGCGGCGCAGATAACAAACGAGCGAGATACGAGCCTACAATTATAACTCAGTTGGGATGGGAGAGAGCTGCGCCGCCGCAGCACATAGCGAGGCCGCAGGCCAGCGGCCTGTCCACACCCAGCAAATTCAGAGGAAGCCGCTTTCGTATTCCTATAATATCAAGAGAAGCGAAAGGAAAGAGTCCTCCCCTCAGCGGCTGATCAGAGAGCGGCAGCGGCGGAGGGAGAAGCCCAGCGAGCGCAGACGCGCGGTCTTTGCGCGGCTGCACAGCATTTGCGGGGCAAATGCTCCTTTTTGCGCCGCAGGCGCAAAATTGCGAGCGGCCTGTCCGCAAGAGGCCTCCCGGAGGGAAGGACTTCTCCCTCCACGCAAGATAGATCGAACCGAGTCAGAGATCACACGAAAGGAGCCCCCCATGCCACGAAAAAAACTCCTGGTCACCCCCAACGACGCAGGCCAGCGTCTGGACAAATTCCTCACCAAAACCTTTCCCAATCTGCCCCAGCAGGTGCTCTACAAGTGCATTCGCACCAAGGACGTGCGCCTGAACGGGGCCCGCTGCGCCCCGGATTCCCGGCTCTCCCCCGGCGACGCGCTCACCCTCTACTGGCAGGAGGAGTATTTTCAGCAGGCCCCCAAGGAGTATGACTTTCTCAAAGCCCCTGCCCGCCTGCGCGTGGTATATGAGGATGAGAACCTGATGCTGCTGGACAAGCCCCCCGGCCTGATTGTCCACCCGGGAGACGACTACCATTTCGACTCCCTCATTGCCCGGGTGCAGCGCTATCTCTACGACCGGGGGGAGTACCGCCCGGAGGAGGAGAACTCCTTTGCCCCGGCCCTGGTCAACCGCATCGACCGCAACACTGGGGGCATTGTCATGGCCGCAAAAACAGCGGAAGCCCTTCGGATTCTCAACCAGAAGGTGAAGAACCGGGAGCTGCAAAAGCTCTATCTCTGTGTGGTGCACGGGCATATGGAGCAGCCCTCTGCCGTGCTCACCGGCTACCTCACCAAAAACGAGGCCCAAAACCGGGTGTATTTCAGCGCAAGGTCCAGCCCGGGGGCAAAAAGCGTGCGCACCGGCTATCAGGTGTTGGAGGAGCGGGGCGGCTGCTCTCTGCTGCGGGTAGAGCTGTTCACCGGCCGGACCCACCAGATCAGGGCACACATGGCCGCGATCGGCCACCCCCTGGCCGGAGACGGCAAGTATGGCCGCAACCAGCAGAACAAGGCCCTGGCTTTCCCCTATCAGGCGTTGTGCTCCTACCGGCTGGGGTTCCGGTTCACCAGCCCCGCCGGGGGACTGGAATACCTGAACGGCCGGGACTTTGAGGCCCAGGAGGTCTGGTTTCTGGAGGAATTCCGCCGCCTGGGGCCCGACCGGCTGAAGGAGACCCCCAAAAAATAATTTCCCCGTCATACTGTCATGAGGAAAGGAAGGACGCTGTATGCTCTCCATAAAAACCACCCATTTTCTCCCCCAGGAGGCCCACGACCTGCGCCGGGAGGTATTCATTGACGAGCAGGGCTTTCAGGAGGAATTTGACCAGACAGACCTGACTGCCTGGCACCTGACCCTATACGACGGGGACCGGCCTGCCGCCTGCTGCCGCATTTTTCCCGACGGGCCTGCGGGGACCTGGCATGTGGGCCGGGTGGCGGTGGGCAAAGCCTGGCGCGGGCAGGGGCTGGGGGCCAGAATCATGGCGGAGGCCGAAGATGCCGCCCGCTCTATGGGAGGCCGGGTGATGGCTCTGTCGGCCCAGGTGCAGGCAGCGGGATTTTACGAGAAGCTGGGCTACCGGCAGTCCGGCGAGACCTATCTGGACGAGCACTGCCCCCATGTCCATATGGAGAAAGAGCTGAAAAAACCAGAGGCGGAGGAAGCCTAGCGGCTCGCGGCAGTCGCTGACTATCAGCAGAAGGGCAAGGCGGCGAAGGGGGTCCAGAGGGGCTTGCTCCTCTGGTGGCGGTTTGGAGGCAACGCCTCCAAGGTCTTGCCGTAGGGTGAGCGTCTGCCACTGGCGCATGCTCCCCCCAAACCCCTGCCAGATGGAACTAGTTCCCCTCCCTTTATTTTGTCCCCCTAATAGTCCCCAGAAAAGGAATGATGTTATGCGTGTAATCCACCTTATTGGCGGCGGCGATACCGGCGGCGCGAAAACCCATGTGCTTCATCTGCTCAAAAAACTCAACGACTCCATCGACGCCCAGCTGGTGTGCTTCCGCAAGGGGGATTTCTCGGAGGACGCGGCCAAAATGGGCATTCCCATCCATGTGATAGACACAGGCAACCCTTTGCTGGGCCTGAAGGAGCTGAAAAAGCTCACCGCCGGACAGAAAATCGACATTATCCACTGCCACGGGGCCCGGGGCAATTTAATGGGCAACCTGCTCAAGCACTCGGTCAAGGCTCCTGTGGTCACCACTGTGCACAGCGACTACCGGCTGGACTATCTGGGGCGGCCTGTGGCAAGGCTCAGCTATGGCACCACCAATCTGGTGGCCCTGCGGCGGCTGAACTACTATATCGGCGTGTCAGACCCCATGCGGGAGCTGCTCATCGACCGGGGCTTTCCCGCAGACCGCATCTATACGATTTACAACGGCATTGACTTCAAGACGCCGCTGCAATTCCAGCCCAAGGAGGCCTTTCTGGCCCAGCTGGGCCTGTCCTATGAGCCCGGGGATGTGGTGGCAGGCATTGTGGCCCGGCTGGACCCGGTGAAGGACCACCCAACCCTGCTGCGGGCCATGAAAATCGCCTGCCAGCGCTGCCCCCGGCTGAAGCTGGTGTGCGCCGGCGACGGAGACACCCTGAAAAAGCTGCAGGACCTGACCCGGTCCCTGGGCTTGGAGGGCCGGGTATGCTTTGCGGGCTGGGTCAACGACATCCCCTCTTTTTACAACGCCATTGACATCAACCTGCTCACCTCCCTGTCCGAGACCTTCCCCTATGCCCTCACCGACGGCACCCGGTCCCATCTTGCCACCATTGCCTCCCGGGTGGGGGGCGTGCCGGTGCTCATCGACCACGGGGTCAACGGCCTGCTGTTCACCCCTGGGGGCGAGCAGGAGCTGGCCCGGCACCTGATTGCCCTGGCAGAGGACCCGGAGCTCCGCCAGACCCTGGGAAACCGCCTCTACGAAAAGGCCAGCAAAAAGCTCTCCTTGGAGAGCATGGTGGACTGTCAGCTGGAAATCTACGAGAGCATTCTGAAGCGGGAGCAGCGCAAGCAAAGCCGCCCGGGCCGGGACGGGGTGGTGGTGTGCGGAGCCTACGGCTATGGCAATGCCGGAGACGACGCTATTCTCAAGTCCATCATCCACTCTGTGCGCCAGTCGGACGAATACCTGCCTGTCACTGTGCTGGCAAAAAACACCAACAGCATCAAAAAGCGGTTTGGGGTGCACTCCATCTACACCTTCAACCTGCCCCGCATTGCCCGGTGTATGCGGCGGTCCCAGCTGTATATCAATGGCGGCGGCACTCTCATTCAGAACGCCACCAGCCACCGCAGCCTGTGGTACTACCTGTTCACCCTGTGGTTGGCCAAGCGTCTGAGCAATCATGTGGACATGTACGGCTGCGGCATCGGGCCGGTGCGGGGCAGGCACAACCAGCGGCTGGTGCGCCGGGTGCTGAACCGCTCGGTGGATGTGATCACCCTGCGTGAGCCGGACTCCATGACCGAGCTGGCCTCCTATGGAGTGGACCGGCCCAAGGTGCGCCTGAGCAGCGACCCGGCCCTCATTCTCCCCCAGGCCGACCCTGCCCAGGCAGAGCGTTTTTTGCGGGACCAGGGGGTGGAGCCCGGGGGGCGGTATATCTGCTTTTTGCTGCGGAACTGGCGGGGCTTTGAGGGCAAGGCGAAGATCTTTGCCCGCTGCGCCCAGCAGGCCCGGGACAAGCTGGGCCTTGAGCCGGTGTTTCTGCCCATCAACAGCTTTCAGGACCCTGCCGCCGCCAAAGAAGTGCTCTCTCACATGGAGAGGCCGGGGCTGTCTCTGACCGGGGCAGGGCCCGAGCTGCTCATCAGTGTGCTGGCAAAAATGGAGGTGGTGGTCTCCATGCGGCTGCACGGGCTGATCTTCTCCTCCCTCAGCGGCGCGCCCCTGGTGGGGGTCAGCTACGACCCCAAAATCGGCTCGTACCTGCGGTATCTGGGCTATGGCCAGTGGACCGAGCTGGGGGACCTGACCGAGGACTGGCTGAACCAGTCCATTGCCGCTGCTGCCGCCCAGACCGGACGGCGGGAGGAGTTCAAGGCCATGACCGCCCGGCTGCTGGAGGTGGAGAGGGAGAATCTTGCCGCTGCCGAGGAGCTGCTTAAGGGGTAAGCGTCTTCCTTCGCCACGCCTGCCGGCCTTGCCGCAAATGAGCCCCAAAGCCTCTCAAGGCTTTTCAGACATGATAGTTAACGCAGTTCAAAAGAGGTGCTACCTCTTTTGAACCTGGCGGCACGGGTATGCCCGCGCCGCTCTGCTTGAAATATATCTGACCGGACAGCCAGGCAGCGCTTTTGGCCCACCGGCCACTGGTGTCGTTTGATGTCAAAATAATTCATGAAGAAAGAAGGAGTCCCTCATGCAAGAACACCTGCAAGCCATTCAAAAGAATGTCGCCTCTGTCCTGGTGGGGCAGGAGTCTGTGACCCGCCTGCTGCTCACCGCTCTGCTGGCCGGGGGCCATGTGCTTATGGAGGACGTGCCCGGCATGGGCAAAACCGTTATGGCCCGCACTCTGGCCCGGTCTGTGGCCGCAGAGTTCGGCCGGGTGCAGTTCACCCCCGACCTGCTCCCCTCAGACGTTACAGGCCTCAACTTCTACAACCAGCAGGAGGGCAAGTTTGTGTTCAGCCCGGGGCCGGTGTTCTGCAACATTCTTCTGGCCGATGAGATCAACCGGGCCACCCCCCGCACCCAGTCCAGTCTGTTGGAGTGCATGGCCGAGGGCCAGGTCACTGTGGACGGGGTCACCCGCCGCCTGCCGCCCCCCTTCTTTGTGCTTGCCACCCAGAACCCGGTGGAGACCCTGGGCACCTATCCCCTGCCCGAGGCCCAGCTGGACCGGTTCCTCATGCGGGTCTCCATGTCGCCCCCCACCCAGGAGCAGGAGGTAGCCATTCTGGAACGCTTTCGGGATGACGAGCCCCTGGAAAAGCTCAACGCCGTGTGCACCAAGGAGGACATTATCGCCCTGCAGCAGAAGACCCGCCAGGTCTACGCCCACAAGGCCATGCTGGGCTACATAGCCGCCCTGGCCCAGGCCTCCCGGGGGCACAAGGGCATTGAGCTGGGGCTGAGCCCTCGGGGCTCCCTGGCCCTGCTGCGGGCCAGCCAGGCCTATGCCCTGATTCAGGGCCGGGAGTTTGTAACCCCGGAGGACGTGAAGGCCGTGGCTGTGCCGGTAATCGCCCACCGGCTCTCTGTCTCCGGCATGACCGGCACCGCGCCCCAGAACCAGGCGGCTCAGGCGCTGCTGGACTCGGTCACCGTGCCTACGGAGGACTGGTCAAGATGATTGCTCTGCTGGGCATTTGCGCTGCGCTCTGGCTGCTGTTTCAGCTTTTGTGCAGGCTTTATGACAGGTTCTGGCAGAAGGGCCTCTCCTGCGACATTCAGTTCACCCAGGACTACGCGGTGGAGGACGAGACCTCTGCTCTCAGCGAGGTCATTGTCAACCGCAAGCTGCTGCCCCTGCCGGTGTTGGAGATCAGCTTTCATATGGACCGCCGCCTGCAGTTCGGGGACGGCCAGAACGCCAGCCTCAGCGACCAGACCTACCGCCGGGACGTGTTTGCCATAGCCGCCCGGCAGAAGATCACCCGGCGGCTGGAATTCAAATGCGCGGGCCGGGGGTACTTCCGCATCAACGAGACCGGCGTCAACGCCCAGGACCTGTTTCTCACCCGGCGTTATGTGGCCAGCACCCCCCAGAACACTGATTTTTATGTGCTGCCCCGGCCTGTGTCCACCAGCCAGATTCAGATTCCCTATGCCCGGCTCATGGGGGCGGTGCTCAGCCGCAAGCGGGTGTGCGACGACCCCTTTGAGTTTGGGGGCCTGCGGGAGTACGCCCGGGGCGACCCTATGAAATATATCAACTGGAAGGCCACGGCCCGGGCAGGCAAACTGCTCATCAACCTTCACGAGTCCACCCTGTCCCAGCAGGTGACCTTGCTGATTGACATGGAGTCGGGCGGCCTGCAGGGGGATTTTCTCAACGAGGCCGGGGTGCGGGTGGCCTGCGCCCTGGCGGAGCGGCTGCTGGCCGACGGCGTGGAGCTGAGCCTTTACAGCAATGGCGGCGATGTGAAGACCGGCCAGCCCTGGCGGCTGGAAGGGGTATCCGGCGCGGGGAGTCTGCTGTTTTTAAAGAAAAAGCTGGCCTGCCTTGGCACAGGAACCGGCCTGCCCGCTGTGTGCTCTCTGCCCCCCAGGCCCGCCGCTGAGGACGACCTGCTGGTGCTTGTCTCCCGCAACCAGCGGGCGGACCAGGGGGAGGCCTTTGCCGCTCTGGTGGGCAAGGGCCACGGGCTGCGGGTGATTCCCTGCGGCCTGGGCACCACAGAGGAGAACCAGAAGGAATTTACCCACTACAAAAATACAGACACTGTCTGGATGGAGTTTTAAGCTTATGGAACCAGCCTTTCCGGTTTATACCGCCCAATGGGCCTCCCCTCTGGGCGCCCTCACCTTGGCCTGCGATGGGGAGGGCCTCTGCGGCCTGTGGCTGGCGGGCCAAAAATATTTTGCCCGGGGCATGCCCCCCATGGCCCCTGACCCCAGCCGGCCAGCGCTCATCCAGGCTCAGGCCTGGCTTGCCAGCTACTTTGCCGGAGAACAGCCCTCTCTGGAACAGCTGCCCCTTGCCCCCAGAGGCAGCGCCTTTCAAAAGCAGGTCTGGCGGCTGCTGTGCGCCATTCCCTACGGCGAAACCCGGTCCTATGGCCATATTGCCCGAGAAATGGCGGCGCTGCTGGGCCGGGACAGCATGTCGGCCCAGGCAGTGGGGGGCGCGGTAGGGCGCAACCCTATCTCCATCCTCATCCCCTGCCACCGAGTGGTGGGCAGCAACGGCAGCCTCACCGGGTATGCCGGTGGTATAGACAAAAAACGCTGGCTGCTGGAATGGGAACGTAGGGCCTTGTAGCATAGGAAAAGATTTCAAACTTGTATTCTTTGCATAAGAAACTTAATGTTCCAAAGGCAATTATGTATCAAATTGCGGTATAGTCTTAAGGGCTATACCGTTTTTCTTTATCAGAATACTTCTGTTTCAGGCGTTCTTGAAACATTCCTTCACAAATCGAAATGACACGTTCACGGTGGAGAGCGTCAATGCTGATTTGCGCCATTATATCCCCACCCTGGCACCGCTGTTCCTCTCTCTTTGACCTCTTTTCACTCCGTGTTTGGACATTTCCCTGCCCCTCCCGTTTCCTCTATTGACAGCCTGCCCCCAATCATATATAATGAAACAATGAACACAGCCGCGGGGCATGCTGCCTGCGGCTTTTTTGCGAAATATGTGGAATGCTTTGGAAAGGCGGCGGTATCATGCGGCATCTGATCGACCCATTGGACCTTGACCGGGAGGAGACTGCCCGGCTGCTGGGCCTGGCCCAGCGTATTTTGGACCGGCCCGGGGACTATGCCCGGCGCTGCGAGGGCAAAATTCTGGCCACCCTGTTTTTCGAGCCCAGCACCCGCACCCGGCTCAGCTTCGAGTCGGCCATGCTGCGGCTGGGGGGGCAGGTGCTGGGCTTCTCCTCAGCCCAGAGCAGCTCGGCGGCCAAAGGCGAGAGCGTGGCGGACACCATCCGCATGATCTCCGGCTATGCGGACATTGCGGCCATGCGCCACTTTAAGGAGGGCGCGCCTCTGGTGGCCTCCCGGTACTCAAAAATTCCCGTGGTCAACGCCGGGGACGGAGGCCACCAGCACCCCACCCAAACTCTCACCGACCTGTTTATGATTCAGCGCAGCAGAGGGCAGATCAGCGGCCTCACCATCGGCCTGTGCGGCGACCTGAAGTTCGGGCGCACCGTGCACTCCCTCATCAAGGCCCTGGTGCGGTATGAGGATGTGCGGTTTGTGCTCATCTCGCCGGAGGAGCTGCGCACACCGGGGTACATCCTCAAGGAGGTGCTGAGCCCCTCGGGCCACCCCTTTGAGGAGGTGCGCCGCATGGAGGAGGCCATGCCCCGGCTGGACGTGCTGTACATGACCCGGGTGCAGCGGGAGCGTTTTTTCAACGAGGAGGACTATGTGCGGCTGAAGGACTCCTACATCCTCACCCCGGAAAAGCTGGCCTTAGGCAAAAAGGAGCTGGCTGTGCTGCATCCCCTGCCCCGGGTGAACGAGATTCACAAGCAGGTGGACGAGGACCCCAGGGCCCTGTATTTTGAGCAGGCCCGGGGGGGCGTGTTTGTGCGCATGGCGTTGATTCTGGCGCTGCTGGGGCTGGAACCCCACATTCTGAAGGAGGCTTGAGCTATGCTGAACATTGACAGCATTGAAAACGGGATCGTCATTGACCACATTACCGCCGGGCGGGGGATGCGGGTATATGAGCTGTTGGAGCTGCACAAGCTGGACACCTGTGTGGCAATCATCCGCAATGCCCGCAGCAGCAAGTTCGGGAAAAAGGACATTATCAAAATTGAGGGCATAACAGACATAGACCTGGACGTGCTGGGCTTTATCGACGACCACGCCACAGTGTGCGTCATCCGGGACGGGGTGCTGGCGGAGAAAAAGCAGCCCCAGCTCCCCCAGCGGCTGGTGAACATTGTCAAGTGCAAAAACCCCCGGTGCGTCACCAGCGCGGAGGACGTGGACCAGGAATTCTACCTGTGCGGCGGCGAGCAGCACCGCTACCGGTGCCGCTACTGCGAGCAGCTGCTGGATGACGGTAAATAGCAGCCCTCGGTGCAAGACTCTAAGGCTCTGCCCCACACCCTGCGGCTTTTTAATTGCGGACAAAGCTTTTTCGCTCATTTTTCTCTGTGTGGGACGATTGGAACCATTACGCGGCAGTCCGGACAACTGGGTCTGCAGGCCAACCCGGGCATCCGGGCCCCTGATAGAGTTTGAGGTGAGCGTTGCGCCGGGTACTGGGCAAAACAAGTGCAGCGTACCAGGCCGCAAGCCCACCGAGCCGAAGCCGCGGACCGCGAGCTATGCAGGCTTTCTCTCACTCCACAAATTACGACAAAAATTCCCGCTATTCCCTTTGGAGGTGTTCCCATGCAATGGACCGACAGCCAGCTGGACGCGGCCCAGTCTCTGAACGGCACTATTCTGGTGGCGGCGGCGGCAGGGTCGGGCAAAACCGCAGTGCTGGTGCAGCGGGCCGTCAACCGGCTGACGGACCCCCGCTGCCCCACAGACGCCAACCGCCTGCTGATTGTCACCTTCACCAAAGCTGCGGCCGCAGAAATGCGCACCCGCCTGGAACAAAGGCTCTTTGAGCTGCTGCGGGAGAACCCCCGGGACAGCTGGCTCAGGCGGCAGAGTATTTTGCTCCACCAGGCCCACATCGGCACAGTGGACAGCTTCTGCGCGGACATGGTCCGGGAGTTCTTTCATCTGCTGGACCTGTCCCCGGACTTCAAGATTCTCTCGGACAAGCGGGAGGAGGAGATGATGGGCCTTGCCATAGAGGAAGCGGTTGCCGGAGCCTTTGAGGCCGGCAGGGCCGAGCGGCTGGCAGACGCTTTCACCGGGGAGCGGGATGACCGGCGGCTGGGCGGGATGGTTCTGTCCCTCTACCGGTTCATGCAGAGCCACCCCTTTCCTGAGGCCTGGCTGCGGGAAAAGGTGGACATGTATTTTTCCGGGGACCCCTCCCCCTGGGAGCGGGTGATTCTGGAATACGCCGCCGGAGCCGGAGACTACTGCGCCGCCCTGCTGAAAAACGCCGCCGGTTTGGCCGGGGAGGACCCGGCCCTGTACGAGGCCTTTGCCCCCGCCCTTTTGGCCGACCGGGAGGCCTGTCTGGCCATGTCCGCAGCCGCCCGTGCCGGCGACTGGGAGGGCGCCGCCCGGCTGCGGGAGGCCTTTTCTCCCAAGCGGCGGGGGACCCTGCGGGGCTGGGACAAGGACGACCCTCTGCTGGTCCGGCTGGAAGGCTGCCGCAAGGAAGTCAAAAAAACCATGGAGGGGCTCAAGAGCAGTCTTGCCGCCAGCCGGGAGCAGTGCCTGGAAGAGCTCGAAGCCGCCGGCCCTCTGCTGGGGGACCTGGCGGAGCTGACCCTGGACTTTGCCCGCCGTTATGAGGAGAAGAAGCGGGAAAAATCCTTTTTGGACTACAGCGACCTGGAACACTGCGCCATTCGGCTGTTCTGCGGGGAGAACGGAGAGCCCACCCCCGCCGCCCGGGAGGTGTCCGCCCGGTTTGACGAGATCATGATTGACGAGTATCAGGACGTGAACGAGGTGCAGGACTCCATCTTTCGGGCCATCTCCCGGGAGGGGAAAAACCTGTTTATGGTGGGGGACGTGAAGCAGAGCATCTATGGCTTCCGGCGGGCCATGCCCGAGCTGTTCCTCCGGTGCCGCCGGGCCTTTGGCAAGTTTGACCGGGCCCGGCAGGCCTACCCCTCTTACATTGTGCTGGACCGGAATTTCCGCTCCCGCCGGGAGGTGACCGAGGCGGTGAACTTTGTGTTCTCCCAGCTCATGAGCCAGGAGGCGGGAGACATCGACTACACCGGAGAGGAACGGCTGGTGTGCGGGGCGGGCTATCGCAATAAGCCCGGCTGCGAAACCGAGGCCGCGTTCCTCAGCCGGGGAGACATCCCCGCCGAGACCGCCGAGGCGGGGTACATTGCCGGGCGCATCCGGCAGCTGATGGAGGAGGGCTTTACAGTCAGCCAGGGAGAGGAGGAGCGCCCCATTGGTTATGGGGATTTCTGCATTCTTCTGCGCAGCGCAAACAAGTACGCCCATGTGTACGCCCGGGAGCTGAAGCGGCTGGGCGTCCCCGCCCGGGCCACGGTGGCAGGGGGCTTTTTCGCCGCCGCTGAGATTCAGACCATGCTCTCCCTGCTGCGGGTCATCGACAACCCCAACCAGGACATCCCCCTGCTGGCTGTGCTGATGAGCCCGCTCTACGGCTTTTCCGCTGACGACACGGCCCGGCTGCGGGCAGGGGACCGGTCGGTCAGCGTGTATCTCTCTCTGCTGAGGGGGGCCGAAGAAGACCCCCGCTGCGCCCGGGTGTTGGAGGAGCTGGACCGGCTGCGGAGCCTGTCCGCCACCATGGCCGCGGACGCCTTTCTCACCATGCTCTACAGCCGCACCGGGTACACAGACATGGTGCTGGCCATGGAGGAGGGTGCCGGCCGGTTGGAGAACCTCCGTCTTTTGCAGCGGTATGCCCAGGAATATGAGAGCTCAGGCTACCACGGGCTGACCGGCTTTGTGCGCTTTCTGGACCGGCTGCGGGACAGCGGCACAGACATGCAGGCGGCGGGTGCTCAGAACGCCGGGCCGGAGGCGGTAAGCGTCATGAGTATTCACAAGTCCAAGGGCCTGCAGTTCCCGGTGTGCATTGTGGCCGGCTGCGGCCGGAGCTTTGCCGGGGACCGGACAGAGGATGTGCTGCTGCACCCGGAGCTGGGCCTGGGGGTTCGGCTGCGGACCCCGGGAACCGGCGCCCGGTACAGCACCGCCCCCCGGGAGGCCATTGCCCTGGAAGCCGCCCGCTCTGCCGGGGCCGAGGAGCTGCGGGTGCTGTATGTGGCCATGACCAGGGCTCAGGAGAAGCTGATTCTGGTCACCTCTCAGCGGGACATGGAGCCGGCTCTGGGCCGGGCCGCTATGGAGCTGACCCCGGAGCCCCCCTCCCCCTTCACGGTGCGAAAGGCAAAAAACGCCGGGGACTGGCTGCTGGCCTGCGCCCTGCGCCATCCCAGCGGGGGCGCTCTGCGCCGGGCGGCAGGCGTAGTCCAGCCCCCGGCAGACACCCCGGACAGCGCGCCCTGGGCCATCAGCCTGCACAGCTGCGCCCCTGAGGAGTGGGAGCCCCCCCCAGAGGAGGCCCCCGCCCAGCCGGATATGGCCCTTTTTGAGGAGCTGCGGGTGCAGGCGGACTTTGTCTACCCCTTTGAGGACTGTCTGGAAATCCGGGCCAAGGTGTCGGCCTCCAAGCTGTCGGCAGAACAGAGCGGCAGCCGGGAGCTGAACCTGTCAAAGCCTGCCTGGCTGGGGGCGCAGGGCATGACCCCTGCGGAACGGGGCATTGCCCTCCACGAGTTCATGCAGTTTGCAGACTTTGCCCGGGCGGCGGAGGACCCGGCGGGAGAGATTGCCCGGCTGGCGGAGCGGGCCTACCTGACCCCCGAGCAGGCCGGAGCCATTGAGCTGGACCGGGTGCAGGCCTTTTTCCGCAGCGGGCTGGGCCGGCGGGTGCTGGCCTCTCCCGAGGTGCGCCGGGAGCGGCGCTTTACAGCGGCCATCCCCCCCCACATGGCCCAGCCTGAGGCGGTTGGGGGCGAAGGAGAGACCATGATCCTGCAGGGGGCGGTGGACTGCACCTTTGTGGAGAACGGAAAGCTGCATATCATTGATTTCAAAACAGACCGGACCGAGGACATGGAGGAGCTGTGGCAACGGTATGAGCGGCAGCTGGAGCTGTACGCCTACGCCATGGAGGAGGTCACCGGGTGGAAGGTGGGGGATCTGGCGTTGTATTCCACCTGGCTGAGCCAGGACAGCGCCAGGCCCTATAACCCCGGAAAAGAGGACGGCAAGGACTGACCGGGGAGCGGCCTGTCAAAAAAAGAGCGGAGCTCAAAAAGGAGAAGCCTATGATCACGCAAAGCCTGAACCAGAGCTGGACCCTGACAATAGACCAGGAGGAGCCCATCCCCGCCGCTGTGCCCGGCTCGGTGTATGGGGACCTGCTGGCGGCGGGAAAAATGAAGGACCCCTTCTGGCGGGACAACGAGAGGGAGGCCCTGGCCTGGATGGACCACGATTTTACCTATACCTGTCAGTTTACCCCCCTCCCCGGGCTGAGGGAGTGCCGCCGGGTTGTTCTGCGCTTTCACGGGGTGGACACGGTCGCGGATGTAGAGCTCAACGGCTTCCCTCTCGAGCATTTGGAGAATATGCACCGGTGCTATGAGCTGGACGTGGCCCCCCTGCTCCTCCCCGGCGTCAACCGGCTGACAGTGAAAATCACCTCCCCCACCCGGTACATCCGGGAGCACAGCGGCCTGGGGTTCGCCACAGGCAGCCCGGACGCCATGAAGGGCTTCCCCAGCCTGCGCAAGGCCCACTGCATGTTCGGCTGGGACTGGGGCCCTCATCTGCCCGACGCGGGCATCTGGCGGCCGGTGGAGCTGCTGGGCGTGGAAGGGGGGCGGCTGCAGGACATTAAGCTCGTCCAACGGCATGAGCAGGGCCGGGTGACGCTGCTTCTGGACGGCTGCATAGCGTACGCCTCAGCGCTTGAGGTGGAGGTCCGCGCCTGGCTGACCGACCCCCAGGGCCAGGCTGTCCCCTTCCCCAAGGGGGAGGGCATCTGGCCGGATGACCTGACTGTGGAGGACCCTCAGCTCTGGTGGCCCCGGGGCTATGGGGAGCAGCCCCTGTACACGGTCACTGTCACCGCGGAAGAAGACGGCCGGGAGCTGGACCGCTGGGAGAAGCGCATCGGCCTGCGCACCATGGGCATGTCCATAGAAAAGGACCAGTGGGGGGAGAGCTTTGCCCATGAGGTCAACGGGGTAAAAATTTTCGCCATGGGCGCGGACTATATTCCCGAGGACAATATTCTGTCCCGGGTCACCCAGGACCGCACCCGCCGCCTGCTGGAAGACGCCTGCGCCGCCAACTTCAACACCATCCGGGTGTGGGGCGGGGGCTATTACCCTGACGACTCCTTCTATAATATCTGCGACGAGCTGGGCCTGCTGGTGTGGCAGGACCTGATGTTCGCCTGCGCGGCCTATGACCTGACCCCGGAGTTCATCCGAAATATAGAGGCTGAGGTGGAGGACAATGTGAAGCGCCTGCGCCACCACCCCTGCATTGCCCTGTGGTGCGGCAACAACGAGATGGAGCTCTTTGGGGAGCAGGGCCTTTGGGTGGACAGCCCCCGGCGCAAGGCGGACTACATCCGCATGTATGAGTACATTCTGCCCCAGGCAGTACAGAAGAGCGACTCCCAGGCCTTCTACTGGCCGGGGAGCCCTTCCAGCGGAGGCGGCTTTGACGACCCCAACGGCCAGGCCCGGGGAGATGTGCACGATTGGAGCGTGTGGCATGGGGTGCAGCCCTTTACCGCCTACCGGCGGAATATGGGGCGGTATGTGTCAGAGTTCGGGTTTGAGAGCTGGCCCTGCCTGTCTACGGTGGAGACCTTTACCGAGCCCCGGGACCGGAACCTGTACGGGCCGGTGATGGAGCGCCACCAGCGCTGCGCCATGGGCGGGGCTCTGATGGCCGCCTATCTTCAGCAGTATTACCAGCGTCCCACAGACCTAGACGCCACCCTGTATGCCACCCAGCTGCTTCAGGCCCAGGCAGTGCGGTATGGGGTGGAGCACTTCCGCCAGGGGCGGGGGCGGTGCATGGGGGCCCTCTACTGGCAGCTTAACGACTGCTGGCCCGTGGCCTCCTGGTCCTCCATCGACTACACCGGGCGGTGGAAAGCCCTGCACTATTTTGCCCGGCGCTTCTTTGCGCCGGTGCTGCTCTCCTGCCGGGAGGAGGGTATGCTCACCCAGTCCCCCAACCTGAACGCCCAGCCGGAGGACTATGAAAAGAGCATCACCCTGTGCGTGACCAACGAGACCCGCCGCCCCCGGCAGGTGGTGGTAAAGTGGGCCCTGCGGGACCGGCTGAGCCGGATTAAGCGGGAGGAGACCATCACCCTGGGGGTCCCGGCTTTGCAGAGCGTGGAGCTGGAAAAAATCCTTCTGCCCGAGGCCGATGTGTTTGAGGACTTTGTGAGCTATTCCCTGTGGGAGAACGGAGCCAGGGCGAGCCAGGGAACCGTGCTGTTCACCCAGCCCAAGTATTACCGCTTTGTGGACCCGGGGCTGGACTGCCGGGTTGAGGGGGATGAGATCGTTGTGACCGCCCTGGGCTATGCCCAGTGCGTGGAGCTGCGCAATGGCGGGGAGGACATGGTGCTCAGCGACAATTATTTTGACATGCTGCCGGGAGAGCGGCGGGTCAAGGTGCTGCGCGGCCAGCCCAAAAACCTGCGGGTGCGCAGCGTGTGGGATATCCGGTAAAATTGGGGGATTTCAGGCGTCTCCCTCCTTGTCCCTGCGGGTCGCGCTTGACTTTTGAAGCCGGATGTATTATTATAGCCTTAAGTTCTCATACTAACAGCAGAGCCTTTGAGCCTGAAAAATAGAACGGCCAGCCCCTGGGGCCTTTTAGGAAGTGTAAATGTGGATAAATATGTCATTCATGGCGGCCGCCGTCTCTGCGGCTCGGTCGAAATCAACGGCGCAAAAAATGCCGCCGTGGCTATTCTGCCCGCTGTCATCCTCTCCGATTCCCCCTGCCGTATTGAAAACCTGCCCGATATCTCTGATGTAAAAAACGCCGCCTATATCCTTGAAGAGATGGGCGCGGCTGTTTCATACCCTGACCGCCACACCATGGAGATCGACCCCCGGCCCATTGCGACCCATACGGTCAGCGCCGGTGTGGCCCGGCGTATGCGGGGGTCTTACTATTTTATCGGCGCGCTGCTGGGCCGCTGCCGCCGGGCCCTTGTGCCCCTGCCCGGGGGCTGCGATTTCGGCGTGCGCCCCATTGACCAGCACCTGAAGGGCTTTGAGGCCCTGGGCTGCGAGCACAGCCTGGACAACGGCGGCATGATCTCTGTCACCGCCCCCCATGACCTGCATGGGGCCCATATCTATCTCGACGTGGTGTCGGTGGGGGCCACCATGAACATCATGCTCACCGCCGCCAAGGCCCTGGGCGTAACCGTGATTGAAAACGCCGCCCGCGAGCCCCATGTGGTGGACCTGGCCAACTTTTTGAACACCATGGGCGCGGATATCCGGGGCGCGGGCACGGATACCATCAAGATTCACGGGGTGCAGCAGCTGCGCGGGGGGACTTATGCCATTATCCCCGACCAGATTGAGGCCGGCACCTATATGCTTGCCGCCGCCGCCACCCATGGGGACGTCACCGTGAAAAACGTGACCCCCAAGCACCTGGAGTCCATCTCTGCCAAGCTGGTGGAAATGGGCGTAACTGTGGAGGAGGGGGACGACAGTGTGCGGGTGGTGTGCAGCGGCCAGCTGCGCAAATGCAATGTAAAGACCCTGCCCCATCCTGGCTTTCCCACAGACATGCAGCCTCAAATCACCACCCTGCTCACCACGGCGGGGGGCATCAGCATGGTGACAGAGGGTATTTTCAGCGGCGGACGCTTCAAATATGTGGACGAGCTGCGGAATATGGGCGCGAAAATCACCGTAGAGGGCAGTCTGGCAGTAGTAGAGGGCGTTCCCATGCTTAAGGGCGCGCCGGTGCGGGCTCTTGACCTGCGGGCCGGGGTTGCCATGGTACTGGCCGGTCTGATGGCCGACGGGGTGACCCAGGTAGAGAACATCAAGTTTATTGAGCGGGGCTATGAGAACATTGTCGACAAGCTGGCGGGGCTGGGCGCGGACATCCATCTGCAGCGGACCCCGGACAGCTATGGCAGCAATTACCGCCTCGGCTGAGTTATGCCGGTAAGAAGGCGTTATGAGGCCAGCGCCGCCCAAGTGCTGGCGCTGCAAAACCCGGACGGCACCTGGGGCAGTCAGTTTCATACTCTGTCCATGCCGGACCGCCGCCGGGGGCTGATGACCACGGAACAGGCCCTGCGGCGGCTGTGCATTCTGGGCTATACCATAGAGGACGAGCCCATCCGCCGGGCGGTGGACTGTATGGTCAGCTGCCTGCGTGGGGAGAGAACCATCGACAATTACTGGGAGAAGGGCCACGACTGGGCCCTGTTCACCCGGCTGATGCTCTCCACCTGGGTGCGGGAGTTCTGGCCGGAGGAGCCCGAGGCCCTGGCCTTTGCCCGGCAGTGGGCCGGTGTGGTGGAGTCTGCCTTTGCGGAAGGGCGGTATCATGCCGGGAGCTACCGGTATGCCTATACCAACGCTTTCGGGGCCCCGCCCCGGGGCGGACGGGAGC
Source organism: uncultured Oscillospiraceae bacterium (assembly GCA_910587835.1). Taxonomy (GTDB): domain Bacteria; phylum Bacillota; class Clostridia; order Oscillospirales; family Acutalibacteraceae; genus Acutalibacter. Next base: position 35,042 of record CAJUNQ010000073.1, read on the forward strand.
GGGACTTTGTGGATTTTTACCATGTAAGCCTGGTCAAGGGCCTGCTGTCGCCGCAAACCGAAGCCTGGTTTCTGGACTATGTGATCGAGAAGCCGGAGGGCATCTATTATATCTGCGACGGCCCGGTGAGCCGTCCGCCCAGAGAATTTGCCGGCCGAGAGACCCTTCGCTGGCTCAGCGCGGTGGAGCTGCTGCTGGGGTACGGTCAGGCGGCACAGAAGCTGGGCTTTGCGGCGGACTGGCTGGAAGCGCATCGGGACGGGTCTGGTCAATGGGACCTGGGGCCTCAGGCCAAAAACGGCGTTCAGCTGCCGCTGTCCCTGTCCTGGCGAAGAAAAGGGGCCCGGCAGGCAGACCACACCCAGTGGGTGGGGGATATACTGGGCCAGCTCAGGCCCGAGCAAAAGCAATAAGAGGACATGCACCCTGTCCGGGCAGCCCCGGCAGGGCCGTTTTATGAGGAGGAAGGTATATGGCACGTCTCTGCCCGCTGTTTTCCGGCAGCTCGGGGAACAGCTACTATATTGGCTCCCGCAGCGCGGGGGTGCTGATCGACGCAGGCCCCTCCTGCCGCAGGATGGAGGGCATTCTGGGCCTGTGCGGCATTGAGATGTCTGCTGTAAAGGCCATTTTGGTGACCCATGAGCACAGCGACCACATCGGGGGCATCCGGGTGCTGGCAAAAAAGCATGACCTGCCGGTATACGCCACCCCCGGCACGCTGGACGCCATGGCCCCCCAGGTGGGGGACGTGGAGCTGATTGACATCTCCGGCGGCGCGGAGCTGGCCGGTATGGAGGTGCGCCCCTTTCCCGTGTCCCACGACTGCGCCCAGCCTGTGGGCTACCGCATACATACCGGGGACGGCAGAAATTTTTGCCTGGCCACAGACCTGGGGTATCTCTCGGATGAGGTGAAGGCCGCGCTGACAGGCTGCGACGCGGTGGTGCTGGAATCCAACCATGACGTGGAGATGCTGCGCATGGGCCCCTACCCGCCCCCTCTCAAGCGGCGGATTCTGTCCAGTCAGGGACATCTCTCCAACGGGGCCTGCGCGGGCATTCTGCCCTGGCTGCTACAGTCTGGGGTGCGGCGGTTTGTGCTGGCCCATCTCAGCCGGGAGAACAACAGCCCCCAGCTGGCAGAAGCCGCCAGCGTTGCCGCCCTGACCCAGGCCGGGTATGTGCGGGAGGTGGACTACCTGCTGGAAACCGCGCCGGTAGAAAATTCTCAGGGCAGGACGGTGATTTTCTGATGCTGGGGGTGCGCATTGTCTGCCTGGGCAAGCTGCAGGAGCCCTTCTGGCAGGGGGCTGTGGCGGAGTATCAGAAGCGGTTGCAGAGCCTGTGCCGGCTGGAGCTCATCCAGCTGCCTGAGGAGCGGCTGCCCCAGAACCCCTCCCCGGCCCAGATTGCCGCCGGGCTGGAAAAGGAGGCCGGGCTGATCCTCCCCCGGCTGCGGGGAACTGTCTGCCCCCTGTGCATTGAGGGCAGGCTGCTGGACTCGCCGGGTATGGCGGCGTTGCTGGACCAGGCCATGCAATCGCCGGGCAGCGTGACCTTTGTCATTGGCAGCTCTCACGGCCTGGCCGGGCGGGTGAAGCAGGCCGGCCAGGGCATCTCCATGTCAAAAATGACCTTCCCCCACCAGCTGGCCCGGGTAATGCTGTGCGAGCAGGTGTACCGGGGACTACAGATTTTACGGGGCAGCGCCTATCATAAATAGGGGTGTCTGCAAGAGGTGTTCCGGCGGTAGAGTTTTATACGGCGAACTCAGGGAGCCTCTGACATTCGCTGCACGAAGTCTGACATTCGCTGCACAAAGTCTGACATTCGCTGCACGAAGCCTCCCTGAGAGCCCACCAGCACCTTAGACGCCCCGACCTGCGTGTAGGTACAAGGTGAGGGGATGGTGGCGGGATTCTGTCCCACCACCGTCTGTGACATACTTGGGAAAAAGGCCCCCTGCTGCGAGGCGATGTTATATCAAAAAAGGACCCGGCTTGCGCCAGGTCCTTTTTCTTGAGTAGGTTACACATCCAGCTTCATGTCGCCAAGCTTCACCCAGCCCAGCCGGCGCAGGCCCAGGTCAATCCCCAGGGCCAGCAGAGCCGGCAGGATAAAGCACACCAGCCCCAGCCCCAGCCAGTCAAAGGCAGTGATTGCCGCCTTTGCGCCGGTGGCTACATCGTTCACCCAGCCGGAGTACACGCCGATCTGCCCCACCAGACCGCAGGTGCCCATGCCCGAGGCCACGCCCCCAGAGGGGTCGTTCATCTGCAGGCCAAACACACAGGTGGCAATAGGCCCGGTGACTGCCGAGGCCAGCGTGGGGGCAATCCAGATGCGGGGGTTTTTGATAATGTTAGGCACCTGCAGCATAGAGGTGCCCAGCCCCTGGGTCACCAGTCCGCCCCAACAATTCTCGCGGAAGCTGATGACCGCGAAGCCGATCATCTGGGCGCAGCAGCCTGCCACCGCAGCTCCTCCCGCCAGGCCCGTCAGGCTGAATGCCGCGCACAACGCCGCCGAGGAGATGGGCAGGGTGAGGGCAATGCCTACCAGCACAGACACCACAATGCCCATCCAGAAGGGCTGAAGGACCGTGGCGTCTTTAATCAGCTGGCCGAAAGCCGTAGCCACCGAGCCAATGGCCGGGGCGAACAGATAAGCCAAAGCAGCGCCCGAGCCGATGGTCACCAGGGGGGTGACCAGAATGTCCACCGGGGTCTTTTTGCTGACCAGCTTGCCCAACTCGCAGGCAGGAATAGCCAGCAGCAGCACCGCCAGAGGGCCTCCCCCGCCCCCCAGCGCGTTGGAGGCCGTGCCCACCGCGGTGAGGGAGAACAGCACCAGCGGCGGGGCCTTCAGGGCAGAGCCAATGGCAATAGCCATAGCGGGCCCGGCCATGGACTTGGCAAAGCCCCCAATCTCCTCCAACACGGGCAGGCCGAATTGGGCGCCCAGGGTGGAGATAATGGTCCCCACCAGCAGCGAGGCAAACAGGCCCTGGGCCATGGCGCTCATGGCGTCTACAAAGTAGAGGCGCAAGTAAGACTTGGCGGCTTCCCAGCCGCTTTTTTTGCCGGGAACCGCTGGGGACACAGGTGGTTTTTCAGTTTGTTTGCTCAAAGGGAAAACTCCTTCCGATGCCGGAAGGTGCGCCGACAGGGCGCAGCCCTCCGGCAGATATGTTTTTGATTGGCAGAGAAATCTATATTCGCTATGTTGCCCAGGCCGGACAGCCGGTTTGGGTTGGGAGAACGCCGTCGGAGGTCTTCCGGCTGTGTGGTCGTCTCCGTCCCTACTGACGGTTCCTGCCCTGCCTGGGCCGTGTTGGGTTTTGATATCATTATATCGATTGTGGCGGGATTGTCAAGAGGGTAATGGGAAAAAGCTGCATTTCCTCAGAACTGTCCCACTGCAAACAGGGTGGAGCTGTGCCGGCAAAGGAAAGGCCATCGTGTCATAGAGCTGTAGAAAGCAGATAAAGAGCACCCCTTCCCGTCCATGTATACTCTTCTTGTCTGTGGACAGTATGACGGGGCGAGCCCTCCCCCCCAGGCCGGGGACTCCGCAATTTGCCTGGCACTTGCGTCTCCCCCGCTTCTATGGTAAAATGTGTTCTGACGAACACAAGGAGAAGCCCTGAAGCGCGAAGCGCTTCTCTTTTGCTACGCAAAAGCGCCGGACTTCTCCGAACAGATTTATGATATAATACAGTCAGAGGAAAAAGCGGAAAGGGAGCGAGACCATGGAGGAACTGCTGGAACAATTGTTGGAGGAATGCCGCCCCTATACCAGCCAGGGTAAAACCGCAGACTATATCCCGGAGCTGGCAAAAAAGAATCCGGACGCCCTGGGCGTCTATGTTATTGGCAGCGAGGGCAAGCACAGCTGGGCCGGAGACTGCCGCCAGGGGTTTACCCTGCAGAGCATGGTCAAGCCCATTCTGTTGCTGCAGGCCCTGCTGGACAACGGCACAGAGGCGGTACAGTGCCGGGTGGGCGTGGAGGCCACCGGCAAGCCCTTTGACGCCATTAACGCGGGCGACCGTGCCCTGGACAGCCGGCATATCAACCCCATGGTGAACATGGGGGCCATTGTGATGTGCAGCCTCATCCACGGCGGAAGCTATGAGGAACGCTTTCAGCGGCTGCTGACGCTGACGGGCCAACTGGTGGGGGACCCGGAGGTGAGGATTGACCAGGCGGTTTACCTGTCTGAAAAAAGCCACGGCAGCAAAAACCGGGCTCTGGCTTATCTGCTCAAGTCCCACGGCCTTTTGGACGGCGATGTGGAGGAGGTGCTGGACTGCTATTTCCGGGCCTGTTCCATTCAGGTGGACTGCCGGGGGCTGGCCCACATGGGGGCAGTGCTGGCCAACCGGGGGCGTCTGCCAGACTCCAACCGGCGGGTCTTTCCCGCGCCTCTGGCCCGGTATGTGAACGCCATTCTCACTACCTGCGGCATGTACGACGGCTCGGGTGAGTTTGCCATACGGGTGGGCATCCCCGCGAAAAGCGGCGTGTCGGGGGGCATTATGGCGGTGGCCCCCACCCGCATGGGGATCGGCATTTATTCCCCGGCGCTGGACCGGAAGGGCAACAGTGTGGCAGGAATCCACCTGCTGGAACGACTGAGCAGAGAGCTGTATCTGAGCATTTTTTAGCCCCAGTACTGTTCTGACCTCCAACAGACTGTACGGCAGAAAACATTCCCGGTCCCGGGCTGAGGCCTGGGGCTTCCCTTTATAGACCTCAACGACAGAATCGGTTTTTCTCTTTGTCGACAGTGAAAGTGCAAGGTATTGCTTCCCCTGAACAGAGCAAAGGCTTCGCCGCCGTCCACCTGCCGGATTGTGGCAAGCCAAAGAATCCCCTGCCCTACCCACAGCCTGAAAACCGAAAACGCCTCTGCCAGCATAGAAAACGCGCTTGAGAGTCAGACTCATTCTCCAGCAGACAGCATTGCTGCCCGCCCGAAAGAGGGCTTTCCTCTTCCGGACCGCGTTGACTATAACAGCAGAGGCGTTCTTTTCTGTCAAAATTTGTCCTCCTGCCTCAGAGGCAGCAGAAGAAATCCCTGGGCTCAGTCCAGCGGCTTCATCGTGGGGATTAAAGCATGAAACATCCATATGGGGTTAAATGCTCTCGTTTTCGTGCTATTCCCATACATTTTTAAAGCGCTCATGCTGAATCCTCTCTTTTCCTCTCACAACTTTGCGGCGAAAAGGTGTAAAACGAAGTGTAAAATCAGGTGTACTTAACTGATCTTGATCTTGCCTTCAAGATTGGCAAAACTCTCCTGCTTTTTCTCCTTCGTGGCCTCGTTGTAAATGTCCATTGTGGTTGAAATGTCCGCATGGCCCATGATTTCTTGAATGATCTTCAGGTTAGTTTCGTTTTCGCAGAAACGGGTACAGAAAGTATGTCTGAGGTTATGTGCTGAGAAATGCGGGAGGATTATAGGTTCCCGGCGTTCTTTTTTCGCCTGTTCTGTTTCCTGTGCGTTGTAGTCCCGGCTGATCCGTTCAATCGCCCGGTTGATACAATGGGGACTAAGGCAATCACCGTAGCGATTTGCGAAAATGAATCCGCTGTATCCATCAACAACAGCCTTGCAAAACCCCGTCTGCATCTGCTGAAGCCGTAATTGGAGCAATGCACTTTTAACTTCTCCAAGCATGGGTACTATGCGTTCTCCCGCCTTGGTTTTTGGTGTGGTAATATGAAATTCAACTTTGCCGCTGTCCTGTAGGCGATAAATCAGATTGTGATTGATTGAAATAATTCCTTCTTGAAAATCGCAATCTTCCCACCGTAAGCCAATAACCTCACCAACCCGGCACCCCGTTCCAAGCAGGACAGTAAACAAGGGCAACCAGTGTCTATATGTCCTCGATCCTGCAATGTAATCTACAAATGCGGTCTGCTGTGTCTCTGTCAAAGCGTGTCGCTTCGGTTTCTCCCAGCTATGGCTTTTCTTGATTTCAGACATTACTCCGTTAGTCGGATTAAGTCTAATCATCCCATCCCGCACCGCCGTTTCAAAAACAGGGTGCAATATGGTATGAACAATCTCCATACTGTTAGGTTTAAAACCTTTGTCATGGATCAAGGACAAATAAAACTTACGTATGTCGCTGTACTTGATAGATGCAATGCTCCTATGTCCAATCTCATCACGGACATAACGATTGTACATATACTTGTAATTGGTAGCTGTAGACTGTTTGAGTTCCCTTTTTGACGTGATATAATCGTCATAATAGGCATTAAGCGTAGTCCTGGACGCACCATGTGTATCAATCCCATCATCCTGATCACGGGCAATCCTTTTCTCCATTGCCCGTAAAGACTCCTTACTGCGCTTGCCAGTAGGTATTTTGTCTGAATCTACCAGTTGCCAGCTATATACGCTACGCTTCACTCCCTTCGAGTCGATGTATCGGTATTCGTATTTACCATCATTGCGTTGCAGTTCCCCTTGGCGAAGGTTCCTGCCCTTGCTGTCTTTTCTCTTTTCAGGCATAAGAATTCCACTCCCTGAAAAGAATCCGAACACAGTATGCTTATTATAACCACTCAGAACAGATTTTTCAAGGGAGAAATTGCCCCCTTTCGATTATATTGGTTTTCTCCTAAATAGAGCAAAGACAGTCTACATATTGCTGAAATTTAATGCGTTTTATCTGCGGCCTGTTCCCATTCCACAACAAATAATCCGCATCTTTGTCTCTATCAATAATCTGCCGCAACTTATTTTGCCCAATGCGAAAATATGCAGCAGCTTCATCAACAGAAAGTGTGTATTTTTTCCATATAGGAATATCAATCATTTTTTGCTCCTTCCCGCAACTATCTATAATTGCATCATAATTTTTCACTCCTTCTGCTTTCTTGTTAGATTCTGAAAACTTTTTTGATTATATAAAACTCATAAAGTGTGTTGTCTTGTTTAATTAAAAAATAACTTTTACTCAAAACATCCTCGGATTTTTCTCCGATTGAAAGATTTTCCACATATTGAGAGGCGTTTTCCTCCCAAAATGTCTGTATTACAGGTATTTTTACGATGACACTTTCGATGACATAATAAGCGCACTTTATCACGCTAAAATCCATCCAAATTGCCTTAGTTTAAGCGGTTTTCACGATGACTATAGTATTACCACGAAACATACCTGTTAGGTATCGCAAGAATATATCTTACACGGGCATATGCGTTGCGGAAGTTCTTTGCTTCGTCTTTTGCCTTGAGCGTAATACTGACTGGCTCCAAGTTGGTTTTCAGGCAAGCAGTATAACTTGCAATCTTGTCAATAGGCAACTTCTTAACCTGATCACGGATTATGGATCGTGCCTTTATTTCACCGCTAAACAATCCATTCAGAATCAAGGTGCTTAATTCGTCCCGCTGTAACTCCGGGCTTCTGGATTTGTCCACTACTGGATCAACGGTCTGATACATCATCATTCCTCCTTCCACTCTGTTATATTAACCTTGCCCCTTGAGGGGCCAAACCTTTATCTTAGTGTCTATGCCGCCTCAAAGCGGCAAATAGACACAAAGATAACAAAACCTTTTCCCCGAACAGGGGAACAAAAACTTTTCGCTGTGCCGAACAAAACCTTTCCCCCTGTGCGGGGATATATATAAGGGTGTGTCATGCTGGATTAGTCCTTCTGCTGTATGCTTGTTGGAAGAATCTTTAATTACTCCTTTTTACACCCCGCCTCTTGAAACCACCATAGTTTAAGGGGTTTTTAAAGGGTTAATTTCATATTTTTGAAAATACCACTTTCAAAATACGGGTTTTCCAAGCCATTCACATAGAATACGCCTCATTCTGGATGATGGAAGGAAAAGGTTGATCGGCTTACCATCTCTAATTGCACTTCTCCAAATCCACTGAATAAGCACACTAAGAGATATTTGTTCTAAATTCAAATCGTAGCCACGGGCTTTGAAATACTGCTCATAATCTGGCAACATATAGTAATTAAGCATATACATCAATGTTGTTCTATTCCTGTATTCATTAGTTGCTCTGGCATTACAGGGAACAAATTGCAAAAATTTCTTTTGTTCCCGTGGAGGTAAATTTTTTTCTTCTTGCGTCAAAATATGGGTGAATTTAAAGCCTCCTGCTTTTTCCAGTTTCCTATTAATGCCGAATTGTTTTGTGGTTGTCCACATAACAGAATCAGTTGGAGCATTGATACTGTTTTTATAGTTGCGCATAGCCTTTCTTATTTCCTCTAACTTCTCAGGTTTGCACTGTCTCAGCCAATTTATAGAAAAAGCGTTCCTTTTTGTTCCCAACTCATTATATTTTCCATCATATATATTGATAAGACTACTAAACTTTTCTTTTTGCTCGGCGGTATCGGTAAAATCACACAATCTAAAACTTCCGTCAGACTTTTCCGCAGATACTTTGACATACTGAAGGCCATATGTTTTAAAATAGCAATCCAGCACAGTATTTTCAAACATATATGTCAAAATATAAATTTTAGAAAACCATTGGAATATGTCAGGTGGATACTCCCAGTAAAAACTTCCATTTATATATCGTAACATCTCCCTATTGGATAATCTGCGTATCTCTGAAAAGTGATGGTTACTCTTTCCTGTGGACTCCTTGATCCAGTGGACATTATATTGTTCGTCCACTTCAATAAATTTGTTGGTCAGCAACAAATCTGGATCATCTTCATCCATTATTTTTCTCTGGTTCCTGATCATATCTTCATTATAAGAGTGTAATACATCAAGAGCCTCATCCAGTATAAGTACATAGTCACCTTCAAGGATTAACCGCTCTGTCTGTTTGTTTGCGAGAAGAAACAAGGCATGAGTCATTGCAATGTTTTCTCCGCTGGCTAACAAATTGTGTAAATCGTCCAACTTGGTATGAAACTTCCCGTGATACTCAGGTTGCTTGAAATTTCCACTTGTATTTGCTGCAATAATCCTTTCTATTTCGTCAATATAAGGAGTAACAAATAGATAGTTTTTGTCAGGCTCTAAGTTCATCTTCTGAATCATTGCGCTGGTTTTTCCCGTCCCCATAGGGGAATCTACGACTATAATTTGATTTATACTACATCCCTCCTAAAATAATTCTGTTTCGGCTTTTGATTGTCCCCTCAGTTCTGCTGCATTTTTTCTTTCGCTTTCAATGTGGTAACATTCCTCCTTTACAAGTGCTACAAATTTTCTTCCAAACGGGTCATCAAGTTCCAAACCAGTATCAATAGACATCAAGGTGCCTAAAATACGTTGGATAATTGACGGATAAGCAAAGTTTTCTACCACATCAACAAATTTCTCAAATTTTTCTGCTTCCTTCTCAATATAATCAATGGTTGCTTGAAAACTATCAAATTTTTGGCCCTTCCCTTTAAGATGATAATCAATTTTACTCAGTACCCTTTGCTCTTCCAACATAGTTCTCTCGTATTGAGAAAACCAATAGGAATCCTCCATATCGGATTTTAGTTTGACAATTATTTCATTTAGTTCATCAACCTCATCTTCGCTAATCTCTCCAAAGAAAGTTTCGGGGATTTCAAAAATAGCTGACAACTCCTTTAGACGATTTTCCGGGATTGAGCAGGTTCCTTGCTCCCATTGAGAAATAGTTTGGCGTGTGATTCCCATTCTCTTGCCAAGGGCAGCTAATGTCATGCCGAATGATTTTCGGATGTGCTGTAGTCCGTTCATATTTGTCCTCCGCTTCTTGACAATCCGTTTGTCAGGTACACTTTTATTATAGTTCCTGACATTTGATTTGTCAAGTACAGTTTAAAAATTTTCCGCCCTTACCTGTTCATCGGTAGGGGGACTTTGGGGAATCTCTCTTTATTCAATATTAACTTTTAATTCTTCAGTGTATTTAGGGTCTGGATAGCTACTCATGTACATTATAAATTCTCCGTGGTAAAGGCTTCCAACATCCGCCCGAATTTCGTTACCGTCTGCATCCCATAAATACAAGCATCGGAACACATCTTCTGCGTAGTGATCATTCCAATTTGGATTTTCCTGATACCTTTTCAGGAAGTATTCCTTTGCGAAGTTTGCGGGAGTTAGATTGCTACTCCAAAACTCCCGATTATGTTTAACGTCCATTAAGCTGATGTTTCGCCATTTATTGGGATCATCGCCAAACCTCACGCCAACCTTATACCAGTCCTGAGATATGCCATAAAACTGGTTGTGCTCTCTGATCTGTCGCTCTATTCCATCCCATACAGGCATTGCGGCAATCTCTTTGTTCCATTGTTCCACCGTGGCCTGTGCGCTTATTTCAGCTAATTTCTCCTTGATAATTTTCCCTCCAAGGTGAAAAATCCCGAAGATCATCTATAAATCATCCTTTTTATTATATTTCGTGCGTGTCTGCAAAATGGTTGATCCACCCTACTATGGACTTAGCCTCTTCTACCCTGCCAGTATATCGCTCCATGTTGCCAAATTCGCCCTTTAACTGGAAAAGGTCAGCGGCTACTTGATATGTGTTTATATCGTCATGCAGTATTTCTAACAACTCCTGTGCGCCGTATGTCATTATCTGCCTTTCTCCCCGTCAAGCCGATAGGTCAGCTATATTATTATGTAATGGGTTAAACGATCTTTACAAGCGGCTTATACTGCTGCTTCAAATCTTCCAGTGTTTGCGGATTGTTAAACCATTTCATTTTAGACGCTCCTTTTTTTACTTGTGGAGCGGGGGCGGCTGTGCTATAATAGTTATACCGTCCCCCGCTTCGGGGGTTTTGGTGGGGCTACTTACCTATCTACTTTGTCAGGGTGTTAGGTAAGTGGCCTTTTTTCATGCCAGCACGAAACGGCGGCTTGTGCTGGTTTTGGTGAATTGTTCCGCAACTTGCGGAAGGGCTTTCTTTAGTGCTGCCGTGTCCAGCCGAGAGGAAGTAACCGCTTTCCATGTAATTTTGTAATCGTCCCCGTTCAGTGTATCTGTGTCCTGCTCTGTCATGACGGCTTTAATTTGATCTGTCAAGCCGTCAATCTCCTGTTGCAGTTCGTCAGCCATGCGCTTCAATTCACGTAGTTCTTTAACCTTGCTGTTTAATTCAATGGTACTCATTTTGTGATCCTCCTTTATTTTGTGGGGGAACTCTGGTTTTTCTTTTGTTCCCTCCTTGACTATATCCATTATAGCAGTTATGTACATAACAGTCAAGACGGCAAACCGCCCAAATTACGTACATAACTTTTGTGCATTTTGGTTATGTACATATCAATGTTTATATGCTATAATAATGTTGCCTTATTGGAGGTGATATAATGGCAATGTCTGATCAACGGAAAGAGTATCTTTATAAATATCAAAAGGATAAATTGAAGCGAATACCTCTTGACGTGCCAATACCTGACTATGAACAAATCAAAGCACACGCCGAAACACGGAAGGAATCAGTCAATGGATTTATTAAACGTGCTATTACTGATACAATAAAGCGTGATAATGAAGAGGATCAATAACAGTATAGTTAATTATCTTCTAAACAGGGCGGTTTCCGCTGCCCTGTTTAATTTCCAAATTAGCTTATCAAAAACCATCGTTATTGATAGATTTTTGATCCGGGCAAACAGGCCGCTTTTTTAATGTTGATTCTTTATCAAAACTTTATTCAAAAACAAACTATCACGAACAACCGTTATTGATAATTCAAAGGAGGCTTTTACAGTGAAAAATTATATTTTCGGCTATGCACGTGTTAGCACTCAAGATCAAGAACTTGCAAGGCAGATTGACGCATTAGAGAAATACGGCGTTGATCAAATCTTCACAGAGAAAATAACAGGTACAAAGGCGCATAGGCCACAACTGGACAAACTGAAGGACAAGCTGCGGGAAGGTGATACTGTTATTATTGAGTCTCTATCACGTTTAGGCCGCTCCACAAAGGATTTGCTTGCATTATTGGAAGAATGGAATGGGCAAGGCGTGAAGCTGGTTAGTCTTAAAGAACAGATAGACACAACTACACCAACGGGAAAATTACTTGTTACTGTTCTTTCTGCCTTGTCGCAGTTTGAGCGGGATATAATTGTACAGCGTACAAAGGAAGGGCTTGAATCGGCAAGAAAGCGGGGGAGGAATGGAGGAAGGCCGAAGGCTGATCCCGGCAACGTCAAAAAGGCTATCAAGCTATACCACACACAAACACACAGCATAAAGGAAATAACCGCTATTTGTGGTATTAGTCAGGCCACACTATACAGGGCATTAGCAGCGCAACGGGAAACAACGGCAAGCAAGGCCAACACAACAGAATAAACCAGCCCCCCACGTGATCCCGCTGTCATGTGGGGGGGACTTTACACTTTTTCGGGATTTTGAAAACGTCCTGCCGCCAAAGTACATCTGCTCAAAACACGTGGCTTACCTCTCCCAAGAAACGACAATTCAGTATTCCAAACCACCAAATTTATTTCCAAAATTTCAAATTCTCTGTTTACTTCTTAACTGTAATCTGCTATAATTAATTCATCACCTTAAAGGAGTATTTTGCGTTATGATCGAAGAAGTCAAAAAGCGTGTTCGCCGTTCGCCAGAAGAAATTGCTGCTGAAATTGATGTTAAGATTGCCGCCCACAAGGACGCTATCAAGAAACTGGAGCAGCGCAAGGCCGAGGTGCTTGCGCCGAAAAAGCCACGTATGACAAAAGCACAGAAAATGAAAATAGTGATTGAGAAGGCTAAACAAGCTGGTATGTCACCGGAAGAAATAGCAGAAAAACTTGGTGTATCGTTTGAGTAATAATTTGAACAGGACGTGTTAGCGCACGTCCTGTTCTTGTTTAGAAAATAGTCTCATTTTCAACAAATTAACAGATAACTTTCTCATAGCAAAAAGCGGGGTACAGCTTTAAGCCATACCCCGCTATCATTATCCTTGTATCAACCTGTTAATGTTGCTAAGTATCAGCAACTTATCACTATCACTTAGTTGCCGCAACCCTTTAACGGCCTCCGCTACCAGTGCTGGATCATCAACGCTCTCATCAAAAAACTGTGCTGGCGTTAGACCGAAGTAATCGCAGATTTCAAACAGACCCTCTACTGAAGGGAGGCTCTTACCGCTGCTGATATTTTGAATATATCCCCGACTATGGCCTAAGTCAAGGCTCATTTGATACTCGGATACTCCTTTTTGCAAGCGTAACTGTGTGATCCTGTTCCGCAAAAACTGAATATACATAAGCGGCAACCTCCTTACCGCATCATTGTATTACATCTACAAAATGTTAGGGGTGGCTGAAAAACTCGAAAAGAAGTTGAAATACCCACGGAAAGATGTTATAATGTGTTAAGGCTACATTGGGAGGTTGTATATGCGGATATGACAGCGTGCTTTTGTGGGCATAGCAAACTGTATAGCAAGTATGATCTTGTAAAGGGAAAATGCTATGAAATTGTTCGAGATCAAATAAAGAAGGGGGCTGATAGCTTTTTGATTGGCGACCATGGGGATTTTGACAGTCTGGTAGCTTCGGTTTGTTTTGCACTGAAAAAGAAATACCCTCATATTGAAGTCTGTCTGATACTTCCTTATTATCGCCCACACATTGACGAGTATACACAGCAGCGGTATAATCGGTTTGATAATACCATCACGCCACCGCTGGAAGATACCCCTTACCGCTACCGCATTATTAAGGCTAATCAGTACATGGTAGATCAATCTGATATTTTGATTGCTTATGTATGTTCCAGCGGTGGGGCGGCTAAAACAATGGAATATGCCAGAAGAAAGAAAAAATATTGTTAATCTTGCAAATATACTGGAGGTGCAATAGCAATTATGGCTTTAATTAAATGTCCTGAGTGTGGGAATGAGGTTAGTGATAAGGCTCCTGCTTGTATTCACTGTGGGTATCCGCTTCAGGAGCAGCAACCAATTATTTCTGATGCAAGAGTATCTAATAAGGTAATCATTCCCACATATAGGGAAGTCTCGCAAACAAAAATCCCTTGCATAAAAATTGTGCGAGAAGTTATGGGAACGAGCCTTGCAGAGGCCAAAGCCTTTGTAGAGCAACCAGAACCGTATGTTGTTGTAAAAGACGGTCTAAGCCAGAATCAGGCAAACCTTATTGCACAAAAATTTCAGGCTATCGGTGTTGCCTCACAAATATATGGTTCTTCTGAGCCTGTGGCTTTTGTCAATCCGGCAAAAGATAAAGATGTTATTTGCTGCCCCAAATGCGGATCAACTGAATACCATGCTGGATCAAGAGGTTTCAGCTTAGTTACAGGGTTTATTGGTAGCGGAAAGACGGTATTAACCTGTCTAAAATGCGGTCATCGGTGGAAGCCAGGAAAGTGAGAAAATATTATGGCACTTATTAAATGCCCTGAATGTGGGAAAGAGGTTAGCGATAAGACTCCTGCTTGTATTCACTGTGGGTATCCATTTCAAGAGCAGCAACCAGAAAATCAGTATTATAGAGTTACATTACCGCTACTTACAGAAATTAAACAAAAGGCGGCTACTGCGGCAAGAATTACAGCTGATATTCAAAAAGCACAGTTATATGAAGTAACCGACCTTTTGTTAAGAGGAAAACAAGTAGTGGTTCAGGATGGACTTTCATTTGCTCAAGCAAAGATTGTAGAACAGAAGTTTTTGGATGTTGGTATCCAGCCGACAATTACTCTATCGAACAAGGATATAGAAACAATCACTTGCAAAGAAAACGCTTTTATTATTTCTTGTCCTAAGTGTGGATCAAAGGAATATCACGCTGGCGCAAGAGGGTTCAGTTTAGTTACAGGATTTGTGGGGAGTGGTAAAACTGTATTGACTTGTTTGAAATGTGGTCATCGGTGGAAGCCCGGAAAATAACTGTTAAATATTTGGCAACCACCGATCACTCGGCGGCTGCCTTTTTTTCACCGATACAAAGCCAATACTCTGTTAACAAGCTGTACCAGTTCGCCCCTACCAATCACGGCATCGGGGTTGAATCCTGCATTATCTTCAATCCAGCCCAGCGCAACAGCGGTTTCTATGGCCCCTTGTGCCCATCCGCTATACTGGATGTGTTGTAATGTATGTTCCTGCGGCTGAACAAAGCGAGTTAATACAGTGATTATCTGACTCCAAGTTACATAGCTGTTAGGGGAATACTTACCATCTCCGACTCCCTGAACAATTCCAGAACCGTTAATTGTCTTAACATATGGAGCATACCACGCATCGGCGGCAACATCGGTAAAGGCCAGTTCTGTCTTACTGTATTTTACAATGGAATCATCATCCAATAGACGGTATATAATAGTTGCCAACTGCGCCCTTGTCAGGGGATCATCCTCATGGAGTAGGCCATCCCCATAACCAAGCAATACAACTGTTCGGGACGTGTCTATAACTGCTCCATTGCAAGCAAGCTGTGGTTTTGTTGTAGCGGGAATGTCAGGTTGCTCCTGTGGCGTATTATCCTCTGTGGGCTTCGTAGGCCGCTGTGACGGCCTATAATCTATTGGAGGGGTATAATCATCATAATCACCGTTGCCACCGTCAGAGGGCTTTTGCGGCGGCTGTGGCGTGTTCGGTGTAGTGTCTGCGGGATTGTCCGTAGTTTCATCTTTCGGCAGCTGTGTAGGCTCCTGTGGGGGCTGTGACGGGGTATCTGTTGGATCGCCCTCGTTGTCGCCTTGCGGGGGTTGTGCTGGTTGCTGCGGTACGTTCTGATCCCCGGTATCGGGGGTGTTGGTATCGCCGCCTGTCCCCTCCCCTTCTGACGGTTGTATCGACTCCTGTGGGGGCTGCTCTCCACCTGTGGTATCATCATCCCCGGTCTGATCCCCCGGTTGCTGTGGAGGCAGTTCCGGCGCAAAATATACTGCCGCTTGTTCCTCTGTCAATGAAACAAATTGTGTTATACTCTCACAGTCAATCAATGGCAATTCAATTTTTTCACCAGAAGCCTTGTTGTAATAATCAAAAGCATTATCCAATACACTGATTATTGATACTTTTCCTATGGTTTGAAAATCATATACAATGCTATTTTGATTAATGCTATTTTTGATAAATTGGCAATTTGCAATCGCTAAATCCTGCTGACAGAAAACACTTCCTCCCGAATTATCAAAATTATCCGTAAAAATCGACTCTGCCACATATAGCTTACCAGCAGACGAAATTGCGCCACCCGGTAAATAGTTCTCATTTCCTTTGAAGATACATGAATCAATCGTTACGTCAGTATACGCCATTATATTTATTGCACTATGAGTTGCACCTATAAAGGTACAGCTTTTTATATCTGCTTTATTTGTTTTTAGATTTCCATATATGCTTACAAAGCTAACTAAACCTTCGCCTAAATATTCAAAATTACAATCATCTATTGTGACTCTATCAGCTGTTGTGTCATCAATTTTTATGAATGCGTCACCTGAAAATTCAGTTTCAGAAAAACGGAATCCCCTAATCGTTGCTCCATCATATAAGCGTAACAGTTCATTATTATGTTCATTACCGTTGGCAATAGTTAACTTTTTGTCTGTCTCAATGGTTGCGCCTGAAACGCCTATTGCTGCTGCAAGATAGATAGTATCTCCATCTTCAGCGGCATTAATAGCCTCCTGCAATGCCTCCAGCGAAGCAACCGCAATAGGCTCTTGTTCCTGTGGGATAGGCTGATCTGTAGTAGATTCACCCTCCGCTGCATAGGCGGGAATCACCAGCATCAGAATTGTAAGTACAGTCAAGATTGCTTTTTCTCATCGTGAAAATTCCTCCATTTTCTTATTTTTAGCGGTCATTGAGGCTACAAGTTCACTTATCATTGTGGCTTCAGCGGTTGTCAACCCAGACAAATCCAGTGGCCTACCATCTGTACGCCCAAGCAGAAAGTCAGTCGATACATTATAAACCTCTGCAAGTCGAACAAGCGCCTGATAAGACGGTTGACGTGTATCATTCTCCCAAGCGGATATGCTTGATCTGTCTGCTCCTACCAGCCGGGCAACTTGTTCCTGCCTCAAGCCATTTTCCTGTCTCAGTTGTTTTAGTTTATCACCTATGAGTATCATGTTGCGCCACCTCCTACGCAACTAATCATAGAATAGCAGAAAATGTGCGACAGGGGGTAGCGTCAGGCGTGACAATCCCACACAACATAAAAAAACGCCCCTACCAACTACGGTAGAGGCGTTATTACTGTATCGGATTCTTTTTGATTAGGTGTAAAACAGGTGTAAATCTTCTTTTTCTTCCGACTTTCAAGGCTGGAAAGCCTTGAAAACACGGGCTTTTCTTAATCCAAAGGCTTCATGGTGGGGAACAGCAGCACGTCCCGAATGGACTGGGCTCCGGTGAGCAGCATGACCAGCCGGTCTACTCCCATGCCCATGCCGCCGGTGGGGGGCATGCCATATTCCAGGGCGTTGAGGAAGTCCTCGTCCACATCGCAGGCCTCGTCGTCGCCTGCGGCCTTTTGGGCAGCCTGGGCCTCAAAACGCTGGCGCTGGTCAATGGGGTCGTTGAGCTCGCTGAAGGCATTGGCGTATTCGCTGCCGCAGATGAACAGCTCAAACCGCTGGGTGTACTCCGGGTTCTCCGGGTCCTTCTTGGCCAGCGGAGAGATGTCCACCGGGTGGCCGGTGAGGAAGGTGGGCTGCACCAGCTTGGCCTCGCAGAACTCCTCAAAGAACAGGTTCAGAATCTCTCCCTTTTTGTGACGGGGCTCATAGGCCACATGACGCTGGTCTGCCAGAGCCCGGGCCTCCTCTAAGGTGTTTACCTGGGTAAAGTCCACCCCGGCGTACTGCTTTACTGCTTCGACCATGCTCATGCGGGCAAAGGGCTGGTCCAGGTCAATCTCCACTCCATCCTGCTCCACCTTGCCGGTGCCCAGCACCTTGTGGGCCACAAAGCGGATCAGGTTCTCCGTCTGGTCCATCATGCCATAGATGTCCGTATAGGCCTGGTAA
>CAJUNQ010000074.1 GCA_910587835.1 uncultured Oscillospiraceae bacterium
AGGGCTTGTTTGAAAATAGAGGGAATGACGAATTTTTACCCAGAAGGGGTTCATTTCAAGGAAAAAACCGCAAGGCAATCTTCCGATTGGCGAGGATTTTTGACGCAGAAAGGGACCCTTCTGGGTAAAAAGACGGCGTTTTTGATTTTTCAAACAAGCCCTAACCGGTACAAGCTCCCTGGCTCTATACATACATAGCAAAAGAAAAGGAGCCCAGCGGCGTCAAGCCCCTGGGCTCCTTGCTTTTCCCTCACATGTTGCGCATATGCCGCCCGCCCTTGCCTGGGCGGGTCGAGACCGTCTTCTCCGCCATGTGCCGGGCCCGAACCTTCCGCTTTACCCGAAGCTTCCGGGCAATGGCCTCGCCCTTGGGCAGCATGGCCACATCGTCGTAGCTCACCCCCCGGAAGAGCACCACGCACACCGCGTATACTACCACCGCCGTGAGAATAGCCGGCAGCACAGCCACCCGCTCCGGCAAAACAGAGCACAGCCCGGTATAAACCCCATAGGAGGCCCCGCCCATCACCACCGCCGAGGCCAGAATAGGCGCGGCAGTGGCTGCCGTGCTGTCCATCCGGGGCAGGCTGCCCCGAATGGCGGCCAGATTCAGCACCATAATAATGAAATAAGAGACCACCGTGCTAATGGCCGAGCCCATGACATTGATCTCCGGAATGCCGGTGAGAAAATAAGACACGCCGATTTTCACCACACCGCCAATGGCCATGTCGACCACCGGGCGGGTGGTGCGGCCAAAGCTCTGCAAAATGGCGTTGCTGGTGAACAAGGTGCTGTTAAAGGCAATCGCCCCGGCCAGCACCTGCAGCAGCCGGGCAGCCCCCTCCGCCACCTCAGGCCGGTTGAACAAAAACAGCTGGCAGATGGGCCGGGCAAAAATAGACATGCCCACGCTGGCAGGAATGGAAATCAGCAGGGTCATGCGCATGGAAACCGAGGCAATATGGTTCACCGCCTGCTTGTCCCCAGAGACAATAGACCCGGAGAGCACCGGCAGCAGGCTGGTGGAAATAGGCACCACAAAGGCCCCGGGCAGGTCGAAAAGCTTGCGGGCATGGCCCAGCACGCCGCTGTACCAGTCCGCCTGGTCCTGGGTAAAGCCCGCCACGGTCTTCATCCGGTCCATCAGCACTGCGCTGTCCACAAAGTCCAGCACACTGAGAAAGCAGGCCCCCAGGGTAATGGGAATGGCAAAGCGGACCAGAGAGAGCAGCATGTCCCGCCTGGGGGTCAGGGCCTGGGCGTCCTCTGGCACAGCCCGGTCCCTGCGCCGCTGGCGAAGCTTGTAGCCCGCCAGATAGAGCATCCCCAGGGCCGCGCTGATGGACACGCCGGTAATGGCCCCCACCGCCGCCCAGGCGTCCGAGTGGTACTGCTGAATAATATAAGCCGCCAGCCCCACGCCAATGGCCACCTTGGACACAGCCTCAATAACCTGAGACACCGCCGTGGGCACCATGTTGCTGCGCCCCTGAAAATATCCCCGCAAAGAGGACATAACAGAGATAAAAAAGGCAGTGGGGGCCAGGGCCACAATGGTGTTGGCCGCCCCGGGCTTGCCCAGCAGCTGGGCAATCTGCCGCGAGCCGAACAGCATGACCAGACAGCCCAGCAGCCCCAGCCCAAAGAACAGCCAGAAGGCCACCGAGAACACCTGGTCGGCCTCCTTTTTCCTGCCTCTGGCATAGGCTGTGCTGACCATGCGGGAGACCGCAATGGGCAGCCCCGCAGTAGAGAGCATGAGAAAGATGGTAAAAATATCATAGGCCCCATAAAAATAGGACATGCCCTCCGCGCTGATAAAGTTAGCCAGGGGAATGGAGAACAGCAGGCCCAGCACCTTGACCAGGAGGGTAGAGGCAGAGAGAATGGCAGCGCCGATCATAAAGCCGTTTTTGTTTTCCTGGGCCAAGGCGGAACCTCCTTCAGGGGAGCGGATAGGGGTATTTTTTCCAATATAGTTTATATTATAACAGAAGCAGGGGGAAAACGCAAGGGCGGCGTGACCAGCTCCCGTCCATACCGCATATTTTAAAACCCACAAAACAGAAAAGCCCGGTCCTCCCATTCAAAGGCGGCAGGACATGGAGGGCAAATCCCCTGCGCCCCGCCCATAAATCACACGGCCTCAAAAACCACGCGGGCCATCCAGCGGCACATTCAACAGAAGCCCTTGCTTTTCCCAGCGCTTTCCTGTATAATGAAAGCCATACGAACAACCGTACCCATCTGACCGCTTGACCAGACCCCACCCCAAGGAGGATATGATTCGCTATGGCAGAAAAAAAACAGCCCCCCATCTCTACCCGGGCCGATAAAAATATCGATAAGGCGGAGAAGGACAAGGCCCTGCAAACCGCCCTGTCCCAAATCAAAAAGCAGTTCGGCGACGGCGCGGTCATGCGCCTGGGCGCCGACTCCCCCCTGAACCTGGAGGCCATCCCCACCGGCTCCCTGTCCCTGGACCTGGCCCTGGGCATCGGCGGGCTCCCCCGGGGCCGGATTGTGGAAATCTACGGCCCCGAGTCCTCGGGCAAAACCACCCTGGCCCTGCACTGCATTGCCGAGGGGCAGAAAATGGGGGGCAACGCCGCCTTTATCGACGTGGAGCACGCCCTGGACCCGGTTTACGCCGAGGCCCTGGGGGTGGACATTGAGAGCCTGCTGGTGTCCCAGCCGGACACCGGCGAGCAGGCCCTGGAGATTACCGAGGCCCTGGTGCGCTCCAACGCCATCGACGTGATTGTCATCGACTCCGTGGCCGCCCTGGTGCCCCGGGCGGAGATTGAGGGCGAGATGGGCGACTCCCATGTGGGCCTGCAGGCAAGGCTCATGAGCCAGGCCCTGCGCAAGCTGGCCGGCGCCATTGCCAAGTCCAACTGCGTGGCGGTTTTCATCAACCAGCTGCGGGAGAAGGTGGGCGTCATGTACGGCAACCCAGAGGTCACCCCCGGCGGCAGGGCGCTGAAATTCTACTCCTCTGTGCGCATCGACGTGCGCAAGGGCGAGGTGCTGAAAAACGGCACCGACATTATCGGCTCCCACACCAAGGCCCGGGTGGTGAAGAACAAGGTGGCCTCCCCCTTCCGCACAGCCGAGTTCGACGTGCTGTACGGCCAGGGCATCTCCCGCACCGGCGAGCTGGTAGACATTGCCGTCCAGCTGGAGATCGTGCAAAAAAGCGGCTCCTGGTTCTCCTACAACGGCGAGCGCATTGGCCAGGGCCGCGAAAAGGTGAAGGACTTCCTGGCTTCCAATCCCCAGGTGGCCGGAGAGATCGAGGCCGCTGTGCGAGAGAACGTGGACAAGCTGTTCAAAAAGCCCGGGGCAAAGGCAGCGGCAGCAGCGGCCTCCGCCCGTGCCGCCGAGGAGCCCCCGGTCCCCGCTGCTCCGCCTCCGGCCAGCGAGCCGGACCTGAGCCTTGACATTACGGTGGACGACTGATGGAGCTGACTGCCGCCGAGCCCCGGCGCAAACGCCTGACCCAGCTGTTTATTGACGGCGAGGCCGCTGTGAAAATTGACACAGAGACCTTCCTGCGCTCAGGCCTCAGGCCCGGGGACCAGATCACCGATGAGACGCTCCGCCAGCTGATTCTGGCCTCCGACGCCCGCCGGGCCAACGAAAAAGCCCTGTACCTGCTGGAACACCGGGACCACTCGAAAAAGGAGCTGGCCGATAAAATCGCCCGCACCGCCGCCAGCCGGGAGGCCGCTCAAAGCGCCGCCCAGCGCATGGAGGAGCTGGGCCTGGTAAACGACGAGGCCTACGCCCGGCGCAAGGCCAAAGAGCTGTTCCAGCGCAAACGCTACGGGGCCATGCGGGTCCGCCAGGAGCTGCGGCAAAAGGGCATTTCCAGCGAGCTGATCGACGAGCTGGTGGAGGAATACGCCGGGGAGCTGGCCCAAGAGAATATCGCCGCCATCCTGGAGAAAAAATATTCTGGTTGGCAAGAGGACGAGCGCACCCGCCGCCGGGCCTTTGCGGCCCTGCAGCGCATGGGCTACAGCTACGGGCAAATCCGGGAGGGTATGCGCCGGGAGGAGGATTTTGGGGAATTTGAGGAATAAGAAAAAAAGCGCCCCCCTCCGGCCCGCGCTTTTTCCCCTTATCCCACTTTACAAACAGCCCCAAGTGTGCTACAATACTAAGGATGCCCACCCCTCGGACCCGGGAAACACCGACCCAGCCTGTGGGGACGGGTGAATATTACAGCGGTATACGCGGGCCCTGCCCGTTCCGCGGAAAAAGGTGAATCGCATGACCAAAGTGGAAAAGACCGAAATCATCCAGAAGTATGCCCGCCACGAGGGGGACACCGGCTCCCCCGAGGTGCAGATCGCGGTGCTCACCAAGCGCATCAACGACCTGACCGACCATCTGCGGGTGAACAAAAAGGACCATCACTCCCGCCGGGGCCTGCTGAAAATGGTAGGCCAGCGCCGCAGCCTGCTCAACTATCTGATCAAAATCGATATCGAGCGCTACCGCTCCATTATCGCGCAGCTGGGCATCCGTAAGTAAGCTCTGCCCGTCCTTCGTAATAAGTGGATGAACGAGGGCGGCGGTTTTGCCCGCTGGCAGCCGCCGCCCCCTTCGCTTATTACTCTTTGCGATCCGGATTTTCCCAGCACATCCGCCAGCAAAATATTCAGCGGTCCTCCATCGGGACCTGTTTTACAAATAAACCGGCCGGGGCCCCCTCCTTCTTTCATTCCCCCTTTTAAAAAGAAGCCCCCACGGCTCCGGCCGGTTTATTTGTCAAACAGGGCCGGCAGGGGGCCGTCACTCGCCCCCGCTCCGGGGGAGAAAGGATATTCCATCATGTTTGAGAATTTTAAGCGCTACGAAACGGACTTTGCCGGACGCCCCCTGGTGATTGAAACCGGCAAAATGGCCCAGCTGGCCAACGGCGAGTGCCTGGTGCGCTATGGCGACACCGTGGTGCATGTGGCGGCCACCGCCTCCGCCAAGCCCCGGGACGGCATCGACTTCTTCCCCCTCTCGGTGGATTTTGAGGAAAAGCTCTACTCCGTGGGCAAAATTCCCGGCTCCTTTTTAAAGCGGGAGGGCCGTCCCAGCGAAAAGGCCACTCTGGTGTGCCGGGTCATCGACCGGCCCATCCGCCCCCTGTTCCCCAAGGACATGCGCAACGACGTGTCCATTGTCTGCACCGTCATGTCCGTAGACCAGGACTGCTCCCCGGAGATTGCCGCCATGGTGGGCACCTCCATTGCCCTCACCATCTCCGACATCCCCTGGAGCGGCCCCATCTCCGGGGTCTCCGTGGGCCTGGTGGACGGAGAATTCGTCATCAACCCCACCGCCGCCCAGCGCAAGGTCTCTGAGATGGCCGTCACCGTGGCCTCCACCACCGAGCGCATCGCCATGATTGAGGCCGGGGCCAACGAGGTCAGCGACGAGGTCATGTACAACGGCATTATGGCCGGGCACAATGCCAACCAGCATATTCTTCAGTTCATTCAGGGCATCCAGGCCGAAATCGGCAAAGAGAAGTTCGACTACCCCAGCAACGAGCCCGAGCCGGAGATGTTCGAGGCGGTCAAGGCCTTTGCCGAGGCGGACGTCCGCGCCGCCATGGACACGGACGACAAAACCGTGCGCGACGCCCGGCTGCGTCCGGTCTACGACAAGGTGCACGAGCGTTTTGACCCGGAGTATCCCGAGCAGGAGGCCAAAATCGACGAGTGCCTCTATAAAACCCAGAAATATGTGGTGCGCCGCTGGCTGCTGGACGAGCAGAAGCGGGTAGACGGCCGGGGCATGGACGACATGCGGCCCTTAGCCGCCGAGGTGGCCCTGCTGCCCCGCACCCACGGCTCCGGCATGTTCACCCGGGGCCAGACCCAGGTGCTCACCGTGGCCACCCTGGGCTCCATCCGGGACAACCAGCTGCTGGACGGCATTGACGAGGAGGAGAGCAAGCGCTACATCCACCACTACAACTTCCCCTCCTACTCTGTGGGCGAAACCCGGCCCAGCCGGGGCCCCGGCCGGCGGGAGATCGGCCACGGCGCTCTGGCCGAGCGGGCTTTGGTGCCGGTAGTGCCGGGCCTGGACGAGTTCCCCTACACCATCCGCCTGGTCAGCGAGGTCTTGAGCTCCAACGGCTCCACCTCTCAGGCCTCCATCTGCGGCTCCACTTTGGCCCTCATGGACGCGGGCGTGCCCATCAAGGCCCCGGTGGCGGGCATCTCCTGCGGCCTCATCACCGAGGGCGACCGCTGGATGACCATGGTGGACATCCAGGGGGTAGAGGACTTCTTTGGCGACATGGACTTCAAGGTGGGCGGCACCAAAAAGGGCATCACCGCCATCCAGATGGACCTGAAGATCAGCGGCCTGCTGCCTGAAATGGTGAAGGAGGCCCTGGAGAAGACCCACAAGGCCCGCAACTATATTATCGACGAGATCATTCTCAAGGCCATCCCGCAGGTCCGGCCCGAGCTCTCCCCCTATGCCCCCAAGATGCTCAGTATGCAGATCCCCGTGGACAAGATCCGGGAGGTCATCGGCACCGGCGGCAAGGTCATCCAGAAGATCTGCGCCGAGTGCGAGATCACCATGGACGTGGAGGAGGACGGCCATGTGTTCATCTCCGGCCTGGACGTTGAGAAATGCCGCCGGGCCATGGACATTGTGGACACCATTGTCAACGACCCGGAGCCGGGCAGCTACTACAACGGCCGGGTCACCCGTCTGATGGACTTCGGGGCCTTTGTAGAGATCGCCCCGGGCAAAGAGGGCCTGGTGCACATCTCCCGCCTGGACGTGAAGCGCACCGAAAAGGTGGAGGACGTGGTGAACGTAGGCGACGTGGTAAAGGTGAAGGTGCTGGAGATTGACGACAAGGGCCGCCTGAACCTGTCCCGCCGGGACGCCCTCATCGACCTGGACGGAGCCGTGCCTGAAAACGACGTCAGCGACCGGCCTCCCCGCCGGGACCGGGACAGCCGGGACCGCCGTCCCCCCAGAAGGGACCATGACCGGCGGTAAGCCCAGCCTGTCAAATAGCGGCAATCACCCCCCGGAGGGTCCAGTCCCCCGGGGGTTTTTGCGCCCTCTCTGAAAGCCCTGTAGTTTTTTTTATGTTATGGTTGACTTTTTCACCAAAATAAGCTATATTATAAATAGAGAAAGTGTCCGGTTTCCCAATCTGCTCTACCCATATCCTATTAAAAAGGGGGATTCACTATGTTGCCCGTTATCACCATTTCCCGTCAGTTCGGCAGCGGAGGCCACGAGGTGGGCGAAAAGCTGGCCCGCCAGCTGAATGTGCCCTTCTACGACAAGGCCCTGATCGCCATGGCCGCCAAGCAGAGCGGCCTCTCTGAGGAGGTGTTTGCCCACGCCGACGAAAAGGCCACCAGCAGCCTGCTCTATTCCATGGTCATGGGCAGCTACTCCTTTGGGGCCCGGGTGCCCGGCATCAACGAGATGCCCATTAACGACAAGCTGTTCATCATCCAGTCCGACATCATCAAAAAGGCTGCTGCCGAGGGCCCCTGCGTGGTCATTGGCCGCTGTGCCGACTATATTCTCCGCGAGCACGGCAACTGCCTGAACGTGTTCGTCCACGCCAACAAAGAGGAGCGCATCCGCCGCTCCATTGCCAAAAAGGACTGCGAGGAGCGCAAGGCCGGGGATTTTGTCACCAAAAAGGACAAACAGCGGGCCAACTACTACAATTTCTACTCCAACAAACGCTGGGACGACCTACAAAACTATGACATCACCATCGACACCTCCCGCTTCACCATTGACCAGGCAGTCGAGCTGCTCATTGACGCGGCCCGCAAGCTGGACAGATGAAGCCTGACGCAAAAGCCCGCCTGCCTTTGGGCAAGCGGGCCCGTTTTTTTGTCCTTGCGCTGGCCCTGGCTTTGGTCCTTGGTTTGGCGGCAGGCCTGTGGGCGCTGCGGGCCCGCAACGCCAGCTACCAGCTGGATACCTTCTCCATGGGCAGCTATGTGCGCCAGACCCTGTGGGGGCCCGGCGGGGAGGAGGCCGCCCGCCAAGCCGCCTGGGCGGTGGATGCCCTGGAAGGAGAGCTCACCTGGCGGGAGGAGGCCTCTCAGTCTCAGGGGGGGCGGAAGGGCGCGGTCTTTCTGCTGAACCAGGCCGCGGGGACAGCGCCCGTCTCCCTGCCCCCCGCCATAGGGGGCCTGCTGGACCAGCTGTTGGACCTGAGCAGAAAAAGCGGCGGGGCCTTCGACCCCACCATCGGCCCGGTTTCCCGCCTGTGGAGCTTTGACAGCGAGCCCCGCCTGCCAGCCCCCCAGGAGCTGAAAGCGGCCCTGACTCTGGTGGGCTATGACAGGCTGGTTACCGGGGAGGAGGCCTTTTTTGAACTGACCTCTGTCTCCCGGGAGTTGTTCGACGGGAACGCGGCCCCATTGGAACAGGCAGCGGCTCTGCTGGACCCCGGCATGTCCATCGACCTGGGGGCTGCCGGCAAGGGCGCGGCCTGCGACACGGCGCTGGAGGAATACCGCCGCGCCGGGATAAAGGGGGCTGTCGTCGCCGTGGGGGGCAGCATTGGGCTGTACGGCAAGAAGCCGGACGGCAAAGACTTCCGGGTCAGCGTCCGAAGCCCGGAGGGGGAGGGGAGCCTGGGGGTGTTGGAGCTCCCCGGGGGCTTTGTGTCCACCTCCGGCAGCTATGAGAAATTTTTCCAGCAGGACGGCCGCACCTACTGCCACCTGCTGGACCCCCGCACCGGGTACCCTGCGGAGAGCGGACTGACCTCTGTCACCGTGTGGTGCCAGGACTCCGGGGCCCTGAGCGACGGCCTGGCCACAGCCTGCTTTGTGCTGGGCTTAGAAGAGGCTCTGGCGCTGTTGGAGGAATACGGGGCCCAGGGTGTGTTTGTCACCAACGACCGCAGGGTCGCCGCCACCCCAGGGCTGAGAGAACGCTTCCGCCTCACCGCCCCGGGCTACACCATGGAGGCCCTGCCATGAGCCCGCTCACCGGACGAAAGCTTCTCACCCGCCGGGAGCTGCCCTTGCTTCTGGTCCTGGTTCTGGCAGCAGGGGGCCTGCTGCTGTGGACCCGGTTGGCCCCGGCAGGGGCAGTGGCCGTGGTCGAGGCGGAGGGCAGGGAGCTGGCCCGGCGGGAGCTCCGGCTGCTGAGCAAGCCGGAGACCCTGACCGCCGCCGGAGCCGGGGGCCTGCAGGTGACAGTAGAGCTCTCCCCCCAGGGCGCCCGGGTCATAGAGGCCGGCTGTCCAGACAAAAGCTGCCAGCGCACCGGCTGGCTCACCCAGGCCGGGGACTGCGCCGTGTGCCTGCCCGCCCGGGTGGTGCTGCGGCTGGAGGGCGGCCCGGCCGGCGCGGACGCGGAAACCTATTAAAGCGGAAGGAGGCGGGCCATGAGACAACCAAAATCCGGCTCCATCGCCCTGGCAGGGCTGCTGGGAGCCCTGGCCCTGGCCCTCTCCTTTTTAGAGGGCCTGCTGCCCCCTCTGCCGGGTATGCCCCCCGGGGCCCGGCTGGGGCTCTCCAACCTGGCGACCATGTACGCCGCCGGGTGCCTGGGCCTGCCCTGGGCCCTGGCAGTGGCAGTGGTAAAGGCGGGCTTTGGCTTTCTCACCCGGGGGCTGACGGCAGGGCTGATGAGCCTGTGCGGGGGGCTGGTCAGCGCCTCGCTCATGTGGCTGGCGCTGACAAAGACCTCTGCCGGGCTGGCGGTTACCGGGGTGTGGGGGGCGTTGGGGCACAATCTGGCGCAGCTGGGGGTGGCCTGTGTGCTGACATCCCCGGCGGCGCTCGCCTATGGGCCCTTTCTGCTGGGGTATGGCCTGCTGACAGGGCTGCTCACCGGCACAACGCTGAAGCTGACCCTCCCCCCCCTGCAAAAGCTGAGCCGCTACCTTCTGCGAAGATAGCGTTAACGCGGTTCAAAAAAGGCGATTTTTCAAGCAGGTTTACTATAAAAGCCGGCGGAGCGCGAAAACGCGGTCCGCCGGCTTTTTCCGTGAGGCGTCCGCCCCACCGCTGTAAGTTTTCAAGAAGACTGAGAAATCCCAGGCGGGCCGACATTTTGATATGCAAGAATGTGGAAAAACCTGGGAACTGGCTTAAATACTAGGTTTTTTCGCGGAAAACCGCTTGAATGGAAGTGAAAATTTTGCGATTCCTCAAAATGGGATTGCAAAATTTTTTTGCCCGTTTTTGACCCTAAAACGGGCCGCACGGCGCAAAGTAGTCAACCGTTCAAATTTGCCCTTTAGGAGCATTTAAGGCCGCGCCCAAACCTTTTAAGAAACCGCACAAACCTAGCATTGGCGCGGTTTAAGCGGTGTTTAAGAAAATAACAACAGCCCTTTAAGCAAATGCGCCCAGGCCCGCTTAAAGGGTTTATTTTTTGCCTTTAAGCGAAAATAGCCCGTGCGTTTTTTGCACGGGCTACCAAACTATGCACGGGCCTAGAAAACAGTAGCTTTCGGGCTTTTTTGAAAAAATAGCGAGAGGGCATTTTGCACGGGCTACACCAATGGAATCCTCCCCAAAATTAGGTCGCTTAAACATTGCCTAAAAGGGCACAGGGAAGCCCTAATTTAGGGCTTCCTCACTTGGCAATCTGACACAATACTGTCCATAAAATGGACGGTATTTCCATAGCCTATTTCGGTATGTGATTTTCTAAGGTCGCCACTTCCGACTTTTGAAGAATTTGCTTGTCCTCATCGGTAGGGAGGTCGTGTTTCGCGCCCCTCCTCTCGCTTTCTTGCGGTCAAAGGGTGTAGATTAGACTTACACCCTTTATCGGGATCGGAGTTTTACCGGCCCCTGGATGATGAGGTTCCGTTACCCCATTCCAAAGGGCGTGTCACAAGGGTACTCGCCTTTTGAGTACCCTTCCAATATGGGCTTAGATTCATATCACAAAAAGCGGGAAAAAATCCCGAAAAATGGGATTCTGTCCCAAAACGCTTACATAGGAAAACTCTTGTGCTATAGTAGCAATATGGAAATATAGGTCTATTTTTGCTTTTCCAGTATCTTTCGAGCCTTATCTAAACGCGCGGCTGCATCCGCTAAATTGCGCTCATCTTTATCACGCTCAAAAACTGATACGGCTGTTTCCAGTACACGAATCTCATCATCAATACTTTTCTGTTTCCTATAAATAATTGGTAATCGAAGATATGGAAGGGGGTATTTTGCAGAAACGGCAACAAAGCTTTCATAAATTTCGATTGCCCTTTTGAGATTCTTTTTTTCACAATTCAAAGCTAAATCAAGCTGTTTCCAATCCCTTTCAACAATTTCGTCCTCATCAATCTTTTGCTGAAGTTCTTCCGAAGTTAATAGTTTCCATTTTTCGGATTGCATAATATCATCCTCCTTATCTCATGTCTTTGCATTTTTCTTTTGAGAATCAACAAACCTCGTTGCCTCGGTCAAAAGCCCATAGATTAGTGCAATAGGCTCATTATCATTGTTTCCTTTAGCCACCTGCAAAATATGACGCAACATTTCCAGCATATCAAAATATTGCTTCTGGTATTCATCCGGGGACTCCCGTATTTCCTTTTGCAGGGAAGCTATCAAACTTGACATGGTATCTTTTACGGCACCCATTACTTCTTTATCTTCCCAACTGTACTGCTCCTGCTGGGCGCCTTTTATATCAAGCAATTTGTTAGGTGAAATCTCAAATATTCGGCTTAACCTCAGAAGCATATGCGAAGAAGGTGTTGTAACGCCTCTTTCCCATTGGCTGACTGCAGTTTGGTTTACCTCTAATAAATCTGCCAGTGCCCGCTGCGACAAGCCCTTATTTTTGCGAAGCTCTCTTATGGAATTCAAAAAATCACATCCTCTTTAACATTATAGGAGTTCCGCTTATAATAGTAGAAAACTACTCAAACGAAAGGAGGCAATATATGGGACTGCGCAAGCTTAGAAAGGAAAAGGGCCTTACACAAGGTGATTTAGCTAAAATGATTCATGTGGATCAAACTGCGATAAGTCAATGGGAAAGGGGTGTCACACAGCCTAGATTAAAGAATAGCCTCCAACTGGCTAAGGTACTTCACTGTAAAGTTGAAGATATTTTTATAGTTAAGAAAGGAGTATGACATGGATTTAGATAGTGTCTACACAAGGTAGAGGAATTGTGATAGAATGGAAGCATCAAAAAAGACAGGAGAGGAAAAGATGGATGCTTCCTATCACAGACATGACATAAGCGATCAAGTGTGGTCGTTGCTGGAACCCCATTTACCA
>CAJUNQ010000075.1 GCA_910587835.1 uncultured Oscillospiraceae bacterium
CGCCGTCTTTTTACCCGGAAGGGGCCCCTTTCTGCGTCAAAAATCCTCGCCAATCGGAAGATTGCCTTGCGGTTTTTTCCTTGAAATGAACCTCTTCTGGGTAAAAATTCGTCATTTCCTCTATTTTCAAACAAGCCCTAAGTCCGGCTTTATGAAATGGTATGAGCGGCAGGTGGAATGGGAGGAGGACCACGACTATCGCTCAATTAAGGTGTGTTCGCCGTTGCTTCAAAGCTGGTTTCTGGCAATGAAGGAGGACTTTCCCCCTATGAACGGAGATTTTTCCCCTAACCCCGACCAGCTTGAGGATTTTGAGAGCCGGACGGCAGACTATTCCTTTGGCCGGGAGATGATCTACGCGGGCTTTGCCTGGTCAGCCGCCGGAGAGGCCTGCGCCCTGGCAAAAAGCCTTGCCCATCAATTGGGTCTGGGTTTTTTTGACCCTGGCAGCGGAGAGCTTTTGTTTCCATAAGGCTCTGTCAGTCAAACCAGGAGACTACAAGTATAGAAGGAGTGCAGCAATATGAAGCTGTTTGAAAAGACCCTCAGCACAAAAGAAATATATAACGGCCGCATCATCCATGTCCATGTGGACCAGGTAGAGCTGGAAAACGGTCGGACTGCCAGCCGGGAGGTAGTGGACCATCCCGGCGGGGTCTGTGTGGCGGTGCTGACAGAGAAGAACGAGCTGATTTTTGTCCGGCAGTTCCGCTACCCCTACCACAAGGTGCTGCTTGAGCTGCCTGCCGGTAAGCTGGAGCCCGGAGAGGACCCCTTTGAGGCCATGAAACGGGAGCAGCTGGAGGAGACCGGCACCCGGGGAGAAAACTATGTGTCCCTGGGAGAGGTGTACCCCACCGGCGGGTATTGTGGAGAGATCATTCGCCTGTGGGCCTGCCGGGCGGCAGGGGAACAGCAGGCTCTTCAGCTGGACGCGGACGAGTTTTTGGACACGGAACGGATTCCCTTGAAGGATGCGGTAGAGATGGTCTGCCGCAATGAGATTCCGGATGCCAAGACTCAGATTGGCATTTTGAAAACTGCCCAACTGGTAGAAAAGGGTTTGCTATAAACAGTCCTAGATATTTTTATTGAAAGGAATGATAACCATGAACTATAAAAGAATTGCCCCGCTGTTGCTGGGACTTACCCTGACGGTTCTGTCCACAGGGCTTTCTGCCTGCGAGAGCAAGGACAGCTGGTCCTCCTCTCCGGCCTCTGTCCCCTCTGCAACCTCAGAACCCACCCCCACCCCGGAAGCTACCGCCACGCCGGAGCCCACCCAGGAACCCACTCCCACCCCAGAGCCTACTCCGTCCATGGACGTGGACGCGCTGTTTGCAGAAAACCCCATTGACGCCCAAAAGGATGAAGACCTGGCTAACGCCTTTACCGCAAAGGACGCCTATCTGGCATTTCAGACAGCCAGAGAGAAGTGGGTGCTTTTTGTGGACCGGCTGACTGATACCATCTCTAACCAACTGTTGGAGGGACAGGAGAAAGAGGAGTTTGACCAGGCTGCGGAAGCCTGGTCTTTGGAGAAGGACGAGGCTCTTCAATCTGTTCTGGAAGGGAGCACGGAGGAGGAGCTGTTGCAGACAGACCTGGACAAGGCCACAGAGGCTTCTTCTACGGTTATGTCACTTTGTCGTGACCGGGCCCAGGCTCTTTGCAAAAAATACGCTGAGCTCACTGGACAGTTCCCGGACTTTGAGGCGCTGCTCAGCGACGCTCCCATGGGGTGAAAAGGTTTTCCACATTTTTGTTTATACCTGTGGAAAACCTGTGCTGTCACTTTGCATGTCGTGCAGACAAACACCCTGAGTTGAGACTTGTATAAGTAGCATTTCTGAGAGGCTCTCTTATCTCACTGTCATAAGCCTCTGTTGACAGGACAGCATAAAACAAAAGCAGGTCCATTCTGAGTAACGTCAGAATGGACCTGCTTTTTTATGAATATGAGGGTTAAAGTGAGGTATTTTCGTCCTTCATTCTCCCGGCGTTTCCGGGATAGGCGCTTCCGGCTACTGGTCCTCTGGCTGTGTGGAAGCGTCCTGTGCCTGAGTATTGTTCTCAGCTTCTGTTTCTGCGCTGCCGATTCCCTCTGTGCTCTCAGCAGTCTCTGCCGGCAGTTCCTCTGTCTCCTCGCCGGCCATTTCCTCGCCGGCAGACGCCTCCTCCTTGGGGGCGCTGGTCAGGGTGACCACCTTGCTGTCCTCCTGCACCTTCATCACCCGCACACCCTTGCTGGGCCGGGCGCACTGACGGATTTCCTCCGCCGGGGTGCGTATCACAATGCCGTCGCTGGAAATCAGGATGATGTCCTCCTCAGGGGAAACCACCCGGATACCGGCAACCGCGCCGAATTTATCCACATGATAGTTCTTCAGACCCTTGCCGCCCCGCTTCTGAATGCGGTAATCCTCGGGGGGGCTCAGCCGGCCAAAGCCGGTTTCAGTGACAGTCAGCACCAGACTGCCCTCCCGCAGCACATCCATGCCCACAATGCTGTCCCCAGAATCCAGGCTCATCACCTTGACGCCCCGGGCATTGCGGCTGAGCTCCCGAATCTGAGTCTCATTCATACAAAGAGCCATGCCGTTTTTCGTGGCAAATATCAAATCATCACTACCGCCGGTGACCTGCACCCAGGCCAGATGGTCTCCTTCGTCCAGGTCAACGGCAATCAAGCCGGCCTTACGCACATTCTTGAAAGCCGAGAGCCTGGTACGCTTCACCACGCCGTTTCGGGTGACCATTACCAGGAATTTCTCCTCGTCCATACCGTCCAGCCGCAGGACTGAGGTAATGGTCTCCTCTCCCTGCAGGGGCAAAAGATTGCGGATGTGCATGCCCCGGCTGGTGCGGGAGCCCTCGGGCACCTCGTAGCATTTGATGCGGTACATGCGGCCCAGGTCAGAGAAGAACAGAATATAGTCGTGACTGCCGGTGACAAAAATGTCAGAGGCCGCGTCCTCCTCCCGGCGGCTCATGGCCGAAATGCCCCGGCCGCCCCGCTTCTGGGACTTGTAATTCTCCATTTTCTGGCGCTTGACATAGCCATACTGCGTGAGGGTGAGGACGCACTCCTCTACAGGGATCAAGTCCTCCACGTCCACCTCGCCGCTGATGGCCGCAATCTCTGTGCGCCGCTCGTCTCCAAAGCGCTTTTTCATGTCAATGGCCTCGTCCTTGATAATGGCCTTGCGCCGGCTTTCGCTTTGCAAAATATCTGTCAGGTCCGCGATCTGCTCATGCAGCTCGCTAAGCTCGGTCTCAATTTTCAAAATTTCCAGCCCTGCCAGCTGTCCCAATTGGAACCGGCAGATGGCGTCTGCCTGAAGGTCGTCAAAGCCGAAATGCTCCATCAGAGCCAGCTTTGCCTCAGGCCGTCCGCCCTTACAGCCCCGTATGGTGGCAATAATCTCGTCTACAATGTCAACAGCCCGCTTCAGGCCCTCCAGAATATGGGCCCGGTCCTGGGCCTTTTTCAGGTCAAACCGGGTGCGCCGGGCAATGACTTCCATCTGGAATTCCACATACTTTTGCAGAATCTTCTGAAGGTTCAGAATCTCCGGCCTGCCGTCTACCAAAGCCAGCATAATGACGCCAATGGAGACCTGCATCTGGGTCAGGGCAAACAGATGGTTCAACACAATCTGGGGAGAGGCCTCCCGCTTCACGTCAATGACAATGCGCATACCCTCCCGGTCAGAGTGGTCGTCTACATTGGAGATGCCCTCAATGCGCTTTTCCTTCACCAGGTCGGCAATGCTCTTGATGAGCTCGGCCTTGTTGACCTTGTAGGGAATTTCAGAGACAATGATTTTGGAGCGGCCGGACCTTTCTTCCTCCTCAATCTCTGCCCGGGCCCGGACCACTACCTTGCCCCGGCCAGTGGCATAAGCGGAACGGATGCCGCTGCGGCCCATGATTATGCCGCCCGTGGGAAAATCCGGCCCCTTGATGTGCTCCATCAAATCGTCCAGGGTGGCGTCCGGGTTGTCAATATAGCAGCAGACGCCGTCCAGCACCTCGTTGATGTTGTGGGGGGGCACATTGGTGGCCATGCCCACGGCAATGCCCATCGAACCGTTTACCAGCAGATTGGGAAAGTGGCTGGGGAGCACCACAGGCTCCTTCAGACGGTCGTCATAGTTGGGCTTGAAGTCCACGGTGTCCTTGTTGATATCGTCCAGCATGGCCACGGAGAGCTTGGTCATCCGGGCCTCGGTATAACGGGGGGCGGCAGGGGGGTCGCCGTCCACAGAGCCGAAGTTGCCGTGACCGTCCACCAGCATATACCGCAGAGAGAAATCCTGGGCCAGACGGACCATGGCGTCATACACCGCCGCGTCGCCGTGGGGGTGGAACTCTGCCAAGGTCTTGCCCACGGTGTCCATACATTTGCGGTAGGCGCCGTCAGGCCAAAGAGAGTCCTGGTACATTTTATATAATATGCGCCTGTGCACAGGCTTCAGACCATCCCGCACATCCGGCAGGGCCCGCTGCACAATAACAGACATGGAATAGTCCAAAAAGGACTGCTCCATCTCCTTGGTAAGGGCCACGTCTATAATCCGGCCTCCGGATTCCTCCTGAGAGGGGGGGGTGTTGTTCTCAAATTCTGACATCTACACTTCTCCTTAACATCAGAGTCGTTCTCTGATCATCCCGGGCTTGTCCTGGCCGTTATACGTCCCAGTTGGCCTTCTGCGCGTTCTCCACAATGAAATCCCGGCGGGGCTCTACCTTGTCGCCCATCAGAATAGTGAACACCTGGTCCGCCTGGGCCGCGTCGTCCACCTCCACCCGGCGCATGGTCCGGGCGGCAGGGTCCATGGTGGTCTCCCACAGCTGAATGGGGTCCATTTCACCCAGGCCCTTGTACCGCTGGATGGGGCAGTTGCCTCCCAGCTCTGCCAGAATCTTGTCCCGCTGGGGGTCGGAAAAGGCATAATAGTGACGCTTGTTTTTGGTGATGCGGTATAGGGGAGGCTGGGCCAGGTACACATGACCCTGCTCAACCAAGGGCCGCATGAACCGGAAAAAGAAGGTGAGCAGCAAGGTGCGGATATGACTGCCGTCCACATCAGCATCGGCCATGATGATCACCTTGCCGTAGCGCAGCTTACTGATGTCAAAGTCCTCGCCAATGCCTGTGCCCAGAGCAGTCACCACGGGCATAAGCTTTTCGTTGCTGTAGACCTTGTCAAGCCTTGCCTTCTCCACGTTGAGCATCTTGCCCCACAGGGGGAGAATAGCCTGAAATTTCCGGTCCCTTCCGCCTTTGGCGGAGCCGCCGGCAGAATCGCCCTCCACAATATAAATCTCTGTCTCCTCCGGGTCTCTGGACTGGCAGTCTGCCAGCTTGCCGGGCAGAGAGTTGCTCTCGAGAGCGGTTTTGCGCCGGGCAAGCTCTCTGGCCTTCCGGGCCGCCTCTCTGGCTCGGGAAGCGGTAAGAGCCTTATCGAAAATTGCCCGGGCGGTGGCTGGGTTCTCCTCCAGATGCTGCAGCATTGCCTTGTACAGCATGGAGCTCACCAGGCCCGTGATCTCCGTATTGCCCAGTTTGGCCTTGGTTTGGCCCTCAAACTGGGCCTCCTTCAGCTTCACGCTGATCACACAGGTCAAACCCTCCCGCACGTCCTCGCCGGAGAGGTTCTTGTCGTTGTCTTTGAGAATATTATATTTTCTGGCATAGTCGTTCATCACCCGGGTCAACGCCCGGCGGAAGCCCTCCTCGTGGGTGCCGCCGTCTACTGTACGAATGTCGTTGGCAAAAGAGAGCACCAGCTCGTTAAAGCTGTCGGTGTACTGCATGGCAATCTCCGCAGTGGCGTTGTTGTCCTCAGCCACAGCGGAAAAGTGCATGATCTCAGGGTGAATGACCTCTACCGCTTTGTTCCTGTTGATATAGTCCACAAACTCCCGGATGCCGCCCTCATAACAATAGCTGTTGACTACCGGGCGTTCCCGCTCCCGCTCCTCGGGCACGCGCTCCTCCGGGTTCCGCTCGTCAATGAGCTCAATGGTAATGCCCGCGTTGAGGAAAGCCTGCTCCCGCAGCCGGGTCTGCAGGGTTTCGTAGCTGTAGACCGTGGTCTCCTTGAAAATCTCCGGGTCTGCCTGAAAGCAGATAACAGAGCCGTTGGTGCTGCCCTCAGGGGCTGGACCTTTTTCGATGAGCTCGGTGACAGCCTTGCCCCGCTCAAAGCGCTGGTAGTACCGCACCCCGTCGGTAATAACCTCTACCTCCAGCCAGGTAGACAGTGCGTTGACCACCGATGCGCCCACGCCGTGCAGGCCGCCGGAGACTTTATAGCTGCCCCCGCCAAACTTGCCGCCGGCATGGAGGATGGTGAACACCACTGTCACTGCGGGCAAGCCGGTTTGATGCTGAATGCCCACGGGAATTCCCCGCCCATTGTCAGACACATACACCACATTGCCGGGGAGAAGGCGCACCACCACCTTGTCGCAAAAGCCCGCCAGGGCCTCGTCAATGGCGTTGTCCACAATCTCATACACCAGATGATGCAGGCCCCGGGGGCCTGTGGAGCCAATATACATGCCGGGCCGCTTGCGCACCGCCTCCAGGCCCTCTAAGACCTGGATCTGATCGCCGTCATAGGCCTGTTCACTTTTTGTCATGTCCGTGATCTCGTTGATTTCCAAAAGCAACTGCCCTCCAAAGCTCGTTTACAAAAGGCAAAGCCCGCCTTGCTTCCACCGGCCGAAAAGGACTGGCGGCACAAGGCCGGATATCTCCTGTATCTTCTTATCCTATTCTACTATTTCTACATTATAGCAGATTTTCGCAAATTTGTAAAGTCTCCCGGCGTAAGCTTTCCGGGGAGCTTTATGTGAAAAAATATTTCATTTTTCCGCCTGAGTTTTGGCAATTATTTATATCATGCTGTCAGCGGAACTGTCTGCCGTTGGGCGTATTCTGCTCCTGCTGCCCAGGACGGCGCTGGGCAGCAGCCGGACCCCCTGGACGCGGCCCGCCCACCTGGCTGACCGGCGTTCCCATGCCAGCTCTGGGAGCCCCAGAGGCAGGACGGCCTCCATGCTGCATGGACGCGCCCTGCTGGGCAAAGCTCATACCCTGCCGGGCAGGCTGGCCGTAGCCGGTTGGCCGGTTATTTGCAACGCTGGCGGCAGGCCGCTGGGAGGGAGCAGGTTGGGCAACGGGCCTGGCCGGCCGAGGGGGCTGGGGAGGCTGGGGCTTTGGCTGAGCCGGCCGGGGTACATGGATGCGCTGGCTCATTTGGAGATTGTCCTTCTCCGCCTGGACCCTGGCCCGCTGAAAGGCCTGCTGGTTCACCACCCCGGTGTCGCTCTTACCGGGCTGAGGCACAGGGCCGGTGCGCTGAGAGGCCCGAGGGAAGTGGTCCTCTTCTTCAGCAAAATATTCCGGACGTTGGGCCGGAGCAGGAGAGGGCTCCTCCTTGCCGCCCCGGAACAGGCGGCGTTTTTCGTACTCAGCCCGGGAGATCCGTTTGATCACCGGCTTTTCCAGGTACACCATGAACAGGCTGAACAGGAAAAACGCCGCAAAGGGCAGAAAAACATACAGCGCTGTTTCCAGCGAGATATCATCCAGAACAAATTTGTGAAAGAAATAGAGCACGCCGCTGGTAAACACTGCCAGCAGTCCCAACACATAAATGAGAGGGGAGAGGTAGATATTGGAGATGCCGCCGCAGCGGGGGCACTGATATTCTCCCTGTTTTTTCAGGGACCAAGTGCGAATGAGGTTCACTCGTTTTTTACAGTACGGGCATCTGGGTACTCCGAAATAACGCATAGGCTAATGGTCATCCCTTTCTTTCCATTTATTTTTCTGCCAGCAGGGCCTGGCTGGCCCTGCGCAGCAGTGTGGCGGGGGACATTTGCGAGAGGTAAACGGTCTCGCGGCCGTTCTCCTGACAGACGATAAAGGATTTTGGCAGCTCCGAGGTCACATCCACCACCCGGCCCTCCCGCTGGGCCCGGGCCAGATATTCTCTGGTGCGTTTGGAGCCGGTTGTGTTGTCCAGGTCGAACACACCGGAGATGCTGGCGGTGCGCACAATGGTATTCTGCCCCAAATGAAGGTATATTTGCATATTTTTTCCTTTCCTGACCGCAAAAAACCGCTTTCGTCATAAGACATAGGCCAGCCTCTGAGCAGCTGTGGGTTTCTCAGTATACTTCCTCCGGGTACACTGCCCCTGCCTCTACCCGAAAGCGCATTCCTGCCTCCATGCCTCCCACCGCATCGGGGTCGCAGCAGGTAATGAATACCTGCTGGTCATGGAGATGATTCAAAAGATAGTCCTGCCGGTCCTTATCCAGCTCACTGAGCACATCGTCCAGCAGAACAATGGGAGTCTCGCCGGAATATTTCTCTAAAAGTCTGGCTTCTGCCAGCTTCATGGCCAGCACTGCGCTTCTCTGCTGGCCCTGGGAGCCATAGGCCTTAGCCGAGACCCCGTCAATACGAATATCCAGGTCGTCTCTGTGAGGGCCGGTCATGGTAAAGCCTGTGCGCACATCCGAGGCAGCGGTACGGGCCAGCTCGTGCAAAAACAGCTGGGTGGTCTCCAGCAGGGTGTCGCCTCCGGCAAAGGAGGGGGCATAGCGCAGGCTGAGCTCCTCCCGCCCCTTGCCGATGCCTTGAAAGACCTCCTGCACACAGGGCGCCAGATTCTCAATAAACTGCCGGCGTTCCAGCATCACCCGGGCCCCCAGGTCGGCGGTTTTGGCGTCCCAGGCGCTGACGGTCTCCATAAGCCGGGGGTTTTTGGCCACCTCCTTGAGCAGGGCATTGCGCTGAGAGACCGCCCGGCGGTAATTGCCCACCAGACC
The DNA here is from genome assembly GCA_910587835.1 of uncultured Oscillospiraceae bacterium. Taxonomy (GTDB): domain Bacteria; phylum Bacillota; class Clostridia; order Oscillospirales; family Acutalibacteraceae; genus Acutalibacter. The sequence continues at coordinate 8,857 of CAJUNQ010000075.1, forward strand.
CGCATAGGCGGGCTTGATCTGGCACAGGGCCGTATCAATAAATTTCCGCCGGTGGGGCGGGCCCTCCTTGATGAGCATGAGATGCTCGGGGGAGAAGATTACTGCCCGGACCTTGCCCACCAGCGCGGAACCGCTGTTTTTTTTCACCTCATTGATCCAGCTGGTACGCCTGCCGCCCTCAATTTGCAGGACAGCGTTCTGTTCCCGGTCCTCGCTGAAAAAGTCCAGCTCAATGGTGGTAGAGGGAGCGTTTTTGCCGGTGGACTCATCCAGACGGGGGAGCTCATTGTCCTTTGCCCCCCGGAAGGAGTGGCCGCCGGTGAACAGCCAAAGGCCCTCCAGCAGATTGGTTTTGCCCTGGGCATTGCCGCCGTAAATAACATTGACCTCTTCGCAGGGGAAGAGCTCCTCGTCAGCAATATTGCGGAAATCCTTGGCGGCAAATCTGATTACAGTCATGGTGGTTACCTGTTTTCTGAAGTTTTTCTTGTGTTCTCTGTTTCGTATACGCTGACATTCTTGAGTAAAGGAAAAATAAAGGGTCTTCCTCTGATTTTTCCGGCGTCAAACAGGACGCTCGCCCCCTTGCTCCGCAAGGGGAGGAAGCTTTGCTTCGCAAACCTTCCGCAGCCGCCAAGAACGTGCGTCTGCGCTCGCTGGCATCTGACGGGTATGCTGAAGGTATTCTTCTCTGGATTTGACGACAGCAAGGGGGCCGCTGGTCTCCCTGCGGTCGACCGCGCTAGGTTCGACTTGCCTGCGGCATCCGACTTGCCTGCGGCAAGTCGACGGCGGCGCAGCTCTGCCCCGGCCCAAACTTGGTTGTGGGAGCGAACTCGTGCCTCGCGCTTTTACTTTCTGCGCCGCCGTTTTAAGGTCAAGGTCAAGACCTTGGGGACTCTGTCCCCAAACCTCTGCAACCTTTGAAAAGGTTGACGAAACTTTTTATTCGCGCACCTTTGTTCTGCTTCACTTTGCCTTTTCTGCCCGCGGTTTTGGTTATTGCTCTACCTGGAAGGTGCGGCCGTTCAGCTCTGCTGTATCCCCCGGGCGCAGCTTTTTGCCCCGCATCAGGCAGACCTCCCCGTTTACCCGCACCAAGCCATCCTGAATTGCCGCTTTCGCCTGCCCGCCGGTATCTACCATCCCTGTCAGCTTTACCAGCGCGTCCAGCCGGATAAACTCTGTCTCAATTCTGATTTTCTCCATCTGCGACGCTCCGTTCTCAGTCATTCTTCAGCCGCACAGGCAGAACAAGGAACAGGAAGCTGTCCCCTTCCTTGGGCTGTACGGTCATGGGGCTGAGGGGGCCGCTGAGGCCCACCCGGATTTCGTCGCACTCGGTATTCCGCAGGGCGTCCAGCAGGTAGCGGTTGTTAAAGCCGATTTCTACCTCGTCTCCCTCCATCTCCACCGGCAGCTGGTCGCTGGCCCGGCCCATGGAGGTGGTGCACAGCAGCTTCATCTCATGGTCGCCAAAAATGCAGCGCACCGGGCTCTTCAGCCGGTCGGTGATCAGCAGAGAGACCCGCTCCACGCTCTCAATGGCGTCGCGGGCGCGCAGGGTAACAGTGGTTTTGCTGGTGGTGGGAATAGTGGCCTTATAGTTGAGAAATTCTCCTTCCAGCAGGCTGGAAATTACTGTATAGTTGGCGATTTTAAAGAGAATATGCCGCTGTCCGGCAGAGATCTCCACTGGGTCGTCAGAGTCCTTCAAAAGCTTGGTCAGCTCATTCAGAGTTTTGCCCGGCACCACAAAGCTGAGCTTGCCCTCAAAGGCAATGGCTTCCGACCGCTTGGCCAGGCGGTAGCCGTCCACAGCCACCACGTCAAGCATATTATTTTCAATGGCAAACAGACTGCCCTGGTGGATAGGCTTGGCATCGCTTTCCGCCACAGCGTATACAGTTTGACGAATGATGCTTTTCAGCACGTTGGCGGGCAGACTGATCTGGACAGAGTCGGAGAGCTTGGGCAGCTCGGGAAACTCCTCGGCAGGAATGCCGATAATGGAGAAATGGCTGGCTCCGCTCTCAATGGCGGCCATATTTTTAGGGTCCACCGTGATCTCAATGGCGTCGCTGGGGGTGCGGCGGACAATATCGGACAAAAGGCGGGCGCTGAGCACAGAGCGGCCGGGCTCCTGGACCTTGGCAGGGATAACGGTGGTGATACCCAGCTCCAGGTCGTAGCCGGAGAGCTCCAGCTGGCCCTCGGCAGCGCTGAGGAGAATGCCCTCCAGGGCGGGAATGGAGGTCTTGCTTGAGACGGCCCGCTGGATGTTGGAGACAGCCTCGTTCATATCGGTTTTATTGACGGTCAGTTTCATAGGTTGGTTTCCTTTCTGGTAGTAAAAATTACACGGTGGAATAGGTCAAATCACATAGCCTGGCTTGGCTTCGTTAAGTCGGACATAACGGGAACGATGGAAAGGAGGCCAGCGGCCTGCCTTATAGCTGGTAAATTTCGGAGAAAATAGTCCGTTTTTTGCATTAAGGCCGGTGGGCACAGTTGCGTTCGACCTTTATATGGCTCCTGCGGCTTACAAAACAAGATGGCAACTCTCTGGTTTGCAGACAGGGAAGGGGGAGGAAAGAGCTTTCTTGTCCAGCCCTTTCCATTTTCAGCCTACTTTGACAGCTAGTTTTCTGTGCACGCTGCTGTTTTCTGTCTGCCGCCAAAAAATCCTTGTTATTATTATTCAAGATTTAGAAGCAGTAATAGGGGCTGTGGAACCTGTGGAAAAGCCCTTTCGCCCCCATAACCCCGGGAAAAATCTATTCACCTCCGCCTGTGAACAAGCAGGGGGAAAAGTGAAGGCCGTTTTTTTCATTCCACAGGCTGTGAAATGCTGTGGTGTGGAATGTGAAGGAAAAGTGGAAAACTTTTCCGTTACCGGTCCCGGATATTTTTGATAATATCATTGACCGTATCCTTGGTATGGCTCTCTTTTTCCAGCTTTTCATCCATCTGCCGCAGGGCGTACACCACGGTGGAGTGGTCCCGGCCTCCAAAGGTCTGGCCAATCTCCACCATAGACATCTGGGTGATCTCCCGCACCACATACATAGCCACCTGCCGGGCCTTGGATACCGCCGCGTTCCGCTTCTGGGAACGGATGTCCTCCGGGGTCACCTGATAGGTTCTGGCTACCTCCTCAATGATCTTGTCCACTGTCACCGGCGTGGGCTGGGAGTTGTTGATGATGTCGCTGATGGCTGTCTGGGCAGTGGCCACGTTGACCGGACGTCCCTCCAGCATATGGAAGGCCCGAAGCTTTTTTACCGCTCCTTCCAGCTGGCGGATGTTGTTTTTCAGCTTGTTGGCAATATATTCGCACACGTTTTCAGGAATGTCAAAGTCAAAGCTCTCGGCCTTGCGCCGGATGATGGCTACCCGGGTCTCAAATTCCGGGGCCTGCACGTCAGCGGTAAGGCCCCACTCAAACCGTGTCTTCAGCCGGTCCTCCAGGGTGGCAATGTCCTTGGGGGGCCGGTCAGAGGTGAGGATGATCTGCTTTTTCGCCTCATAGAGGGTATTGAAGGTATGGAAGAATTCCTCCTGGGTGGAGGTTTTGCCGCCAATAAACTGGATATCGTCTACCAGCAGCAGGTCGGCGTTCCGGTACTTGGTGCGCAGGGCCGCTGTGGTGCCCCGGGCAATGGCCTCGATGACCTCGTTGGTGAAGTCCTCGCTTTTTACATAGACCACGCTGCGGTCAGGGAAGTTGTTCTGAAATTCCCGGGACACCGCAGAGAGCAGATGGGTCTTGCCCAGTCCCGAGTTGCCGTAGATGAAAAGCGGGTTATACAGCAGCGCAGGCTTGCTGGCCACTGCCTGGCAGGCCGCGTGGGCAAACCGGTTGGAGGAGCCCACCACAAAGGTCTCGAAGGTGAGCTCGTAGCCGTCGTCCTGAGAGGCGTCCCTTTCCACAGGGGCCGGCTCGTCCTTCTGCACTACCAGCTTAAAGCCAATATTGTCTCCGAACACGTTGCGCAGGGCGCTTTCCAGCAGCTCGCTGTAGCAGCGCTGCAGAGTCTGCTGGTGAAATTCGTTGGGCGTCTCAATAATAGCCAGCCCGTTCTCAAAGTCCATCGAGACGGGGCGCAGCCTGCTGAACCAGGTTTTATACGCCACGTCTGTGATCTGCGACTTGCAGAACTCGCAGATAATCTCCCATGCCTGATCAAATGAATCCAAGTACATTACCCTCCCAATTCTTCGTTGCCGGAATGTCTGCTCTCCCGGTGCGGAATCGTCCGCAATACCTCCAAAACAGTCACGAAAACAAGAGCCTGACGGTATCGTTTACGCCGCTAAAAAACAGAGGCGTTTTGGATATAGGCCGCAGACTGACTGATTATGTAGACCTAGTATAGCACACTTAAGCCCAGTTTTCAAATATTTTTCAACATTCCTCTTGACTTTTTCAGGGAGAAGCACTATTATATTTTTGACAGTAATATTTTTAGCAGTAGTGAGGGAATATGACCTCTCCTCTGCGAAAAAGGGAGGTACACAAGATGAAGGGTCTGGGCTACTTTGAAAAGCTATCTCTGGCGGCGCACTGGTTCCTGCCTCGGGAGGAGGCGGAGGATACTATCCGGGACTACCGGGAGTTGTTGGAGGATATGGGAGAAAAGGCGTTCAAAAGAAAGTTCGGGGGGCCGGTCCGGGCGGCTGTTTTTTCTGCGGACAAGAGAAAAATATGGATGTGGCAGGGCGCATGTGGGTTTTTGCTGCTGTTTGGGGTATTTTTGGCCCTTGGATTCTGCTTTGGTATCAATCCATTTTTTGAGTTCCCGCTTTTCGACTGGCAGGCGCTTTTCATCTTTCTTATAATTTTTTGCCTGGTCTTCTGGCTGGGGACCGGGTGGGCGCTGGGCAGAAGCTTTTCAAAACGGGAATCCATACTTTTTCTCTCTGCTGACTGTTTTTTCTGTTATAGGTGGTTTTGCTGTTTTTGAGCTTCTCGTTTATTGTTTTCTGATGATTTATTTTGATAGCTATTACCCAGAGTACAGCATTCCCTTTGCGGCGGTTTTTGCGCTGTTATGGTTTGGCTTTCAAAAAAGAGAAAAGCAAAGGCTGCCCAGGCTGCTTTTGGCTGGGCTGATTGCGGTGATGTTGTTTTTTCTGACTTTTACCGCTCTGTCCTTTCGCTTTTTGTGTGTTGACATGCAGCCGCACTTTGGCTTTGGTCCAAGAATTGTTAGCCTTATGCGTATTTTGATTTTGTTACTATGTATGTCGTCAATCGCCGCGCTGGTGATGGCCCGGGTATCTGACCGTCGTTGGCGGGCCTTGTTTATCCTCAGTATAGCTTGTATTGCTGTTTTGACTATTATGATGAAAGTCATCATCTATATGGGCCCGGTGCAGGACCTTGTTAATGAGGGGAGCAGCCGGCTTTTGGTTCAGGTCTCCGCATTTTTTGTCGGGGGGACAGTTCTTTCTGCCCTGGGTCTGCTGTGAGTTCTGCTGTGAGCAGAGTAAAGTCTAATAAAAATTTGCTGAACAGAATAAGGAGGTACATACATGAAGCGTTGGGGTTATTTGGAAAAGCTGTCTCTGGCGGCGCGCTGGTTTCTGCCCCGGGAGGAGGCAGAGGGGGTAATCAGCGACTATCGGGACATTCTTCTTGAAGTGGAGGGGCCGGAGGAGGCCATAAAACGGTTCGGCCCGCCGGTGAAGCTGGTGCGGGGGCTGGCTGAGCCGAAAAAAGTAAGAAAGTGGCACTATTTCTTTGTCATGCTGCTGTTTTTGATGATCAGCCCTTGCCTGCTCTATTTCCTCTGTTATCGAAGGGGAATCCTTTATTATGAGCTCTCTGACCTCTTTTTGTGCGGAGCGATGTTTTTTGCAGCCCTTTGGGTAGTGCTGGCCGGTTCTTACCAAAAGAGGGCGGTTGCCGTGCTGGCTTTGATGCTGGCAGGCTTTATGGGCTTTGTCTATAGCTGTGGGCCAACCCGGGCTTTAACAAATCTCTATAACCGCTTGGCCGGGTGGCATCAACCGCTGCGTATCGGTCTGCCCTGGGGGTATGAAGTCAATTTTTTCTTTTTTGCGGCTGCTTTGATTATGCTGCTGCTGTTTGGATTGGGCAGCAGGCCCAAGCAGAGAATGCCTAGCTTCCTGACTGTCAGCCTGTGTCTGGCGGCATGGGGGGTGGCAGTAGTCTGCGGGTTCTGCCTGTACGGTTTTTATGTAGATATGGGGCTGATGCTGCACTTGGGCTGGGTTAAGGCCGGAAGCCTGTGCGCCGGTGGTCTGTGCTTCGCCGGTGCGCTGTTCAGCATTGTGATGGCAAGATTGTGGGACCGGCGCTGGCGGGCTGTAGGTATTCTCTGTTTGACCGGGCTTGCCATGTGTATGGGGCTGCAGGAGTTGGTATGGAACTGGTCCCCCTGCTTGTGGCAGCTTGTAAGGGATTATAAGGCAGGCACGGCAACTGCGGTTGCTGTGGAACCCCTGGCCTTTCAGGCGCCCCTGTATTTTGGGATTGGAGCTGTGCTCGCTGCCCTGGGCCTGCGGTAAGCGGGGTGGCCTATGCTGAAAAAGGATTTGATGCGCCTGTGTATGCTCCACCTGCTGGCGGAGCGGGACCGTTATGGCTATGAGATGCTGGAGCTGCTGCACAAGGCTTTTCCCGACACCCAGGAGAGCGCTATCTACGCGGTGCTGCGGGAGCTCAGCCGGGAGAAACTGACGGAGACCTATATGGGGGAGACCTCCGGCGGGCCTGCCCGCAAATATTACCGGGTTGCCGGCAGGGGGCGGGAGCTGTATCAGGAGCTGCTGGCCCAGTGGCGTCAGCTGAAGTCGGCGCTGGCTGAATTGGGGGTCGACCCATAACGCCGCCTGGGTCAGTCATGATGGGAAAGTACAGAGGGGAGACGGCCCCGCGTTCCGGACAGGGGCGCGGGGCCGGTGAATTTTCCCGGGAAACCTGCAAATTTTCTGTTGACATGAGCCCCCCTCTTGGGTTATAATCTAAAAATGCAAGGGAATAGCCCGAAAGGAGGGACTTTTTATGCTGAGAACCTATCAGCCCAAGAAGCTCCATAGGAAAAAGGAGCATGGCTTCCGTAAGAGAATGGCCGACCGGAATGGCCGCAAGGTACTGGCCCGCCGCCGCGCGAAGGGCCGGGCGCGTCTTTCTTACTGATTTTCCTTGTTCTGAACAATAAGGAAAAGGGAGTGCGCACGGGCAGAAAACCGGCCCGGCAAAGACATGGCGCTCATGAGCATCCGATCGGTTTGATCGTGCCATATCTGTCCGGCGCTTGAAGGTCACAGAGAGGTCGTCTTAAAACTGAAAAATTGCTGGGTTTTATCCGGGCGCGAGGTATCTTTATCTGGCCGGCCTGCCGGAGCGGGCTTTGCAGGCGGCCCTGAAAGCGTTTTCGCATTTCACGGACCGCGGGAGGAAAGAGCCGTTTCAGTCAGGATAAGGCAGCGTTTTGGGATTTTAAGGCGAGTCTTGGCGTGGCCTTTCTTTGTTTTTTACGCGAGAATAAGGGATTGGCGGCAGCGGCTTTTTCCGCCGCTGGGAGGGAAAGAGCTTGGATCAAATCATTTCGCTTACCCGCAACAGCGACTTCCGCAGGGCCTATGCCCGGGGAAGGAGCTATGTCTCCCCTGTGGTTGTAGTGTATGTGCTGAAAAACCGGCAGAAGCTTTTGCGGGTAGGCATTACCACCAGTAAAAAGACAGGGAACGCGGTACAGCGCAGCCGCTCCCGGCGGGTGATTCGGGAGGCGTACCGGCAGCTGGCCGGGCGGGTCCGGCCTGGGTATGACCTGGTGCTTGTGGCCAGGGGCCGCACCTGTCATGTAAAGAGTACAGAGGTGCAGAAGCACATGGAAAAGCAGCTGAAGGCAGCGGGGCTGCTGATGGAAAAGACGGACAGCACGATTGACGGCAAATAAGCCGGAAAATCCAGAGAACGCGGTCCATTGCTTGGCTTTACAGAGCTTTGACGCAGCGGGCGCAGTCGGGCGGGCTTTATGGCCGGCGGCTGGGTTGCTGTAACGCAGAGGTTTTTATTTATGGCTTGAAATTGCGGCTTATTGTGTCTCAGTTGGAGTTTTTCTGTTTTCGTTTGGAATCTTTTGGAATGCTTTTGTTTTGCTTTGAATTTTTATGAAAAACATTTTGATTGCCCTCATCCGATTTTACCGCAGTCAGGTCTCTCCAAGAACCAGGCCTTCCTGTAAGTATATCCCCACCTGCTCCCAATACGGCCTGGAAGCGATTGCGCGCTTTGGCGCCCTGAAGGGCGGGGCTATGACCCTGTGGCGCATTCTGCGCTGCAACCCCTGGAGCCGGGGAGGCTATGACCCGGTACCGGAAAAAAAATCAAAAAGGAATACTGGCTGACCGGGCTGGGCTTTGTCCCCGCCTGACCGGCAGAAAAATATCAGCGGCGCCGGCCTGGGGTGTTATAGGTGTACATTCGGGCTGTCGCGCCGGTGGAAAAGGGGAAGTCAACCGAGCTATGGCGATTTTTAATTTCTTTGGCAGCATTCTGGGCTATCTTCTGTGGTTCCTCTACTCGATCTTCCGGAACTACGGCGTGGCCATCATTCTTTTCACCGTGATATTGAAGGCGGTGATGTTCCCCATGTCTGTCAAGCAGCAGAGGAGCATGGCCGCTCAGGCAAAGCTCTCGGACAAGCAGAAGGAGCTGCAGAAGCGGTATGCCAACAACCAGCAGAAATATAATGACGAGCTGATGAAGCTCTATGAGAAGGAGGGGGTCAACCCGGGCTCGGGCTGTTTAACCACGCTGATTCCCTTCCCGATTATGCTGGGTATTTTTTATAGTGTGATCATGCCCCTGTCCAACACCCTGCACATTGCCGGCGAGACCGTGCAGCAGGCGACGGACTACATCTCCCGCATCCCTGGCGTGGCCTCTGCCACTGGCCTGGGGCTTTACTCTGAGCTGCAGATCATCAAGCATTTTGAGGTTCTGCGGCCGAACCTGACCATGTTTTCTGCCGGGGACCTGGAAAAGATTGAGTTTTTCTCCAAGGGCTTCCGCTTTTTGGGGCTTGACCTGCTGTCTTCTCCCCAAGGGTCTGCTTTTCTCAGCTTTTTGTGGCTCATCCCGGTGCTTTCGCTGGTGCTGAGCTTTGCCTCTCAGTGGTATATGGGACGTTCTACCGGCCAGGCCCAGACCGGCTGCACCAAGGCCATGATGTATGTTTTCCCGCTGATCAGTGTGTACTGGGCTTTCATCATGCCGGCTGCTGTGGGTATGTATAATATTATCTCTATTGTCACCAGCGCTTTGCAGACTGTGGTGATGAACCGGTATTTCAGTACCGACCAGCTGACTGCCTCCAACGAGGCCCGCCGGGCTGTGGCTCTGGAGCTGGCAGAGGCCGGGGTGCGCCCTCTGCCTGCGGCCCAGCAGAAGCTGATTGCAGATAAGCTCTCCTCCATGCCCCAGCAGAAGCAGCAGAAGGAGGCCCCCAAGCAGAAGCAGCAGAAAAAGAAAAAGACTGGCGGGGGAGATACAGCCAGCTATATGGGAAGCAGGAAGTAATTTTGATTTGTTGATATACCCTAGTTGTAAGGAGGTTTCATCATGATCAAGGAAGCCGTCGCCACAGGTGAGAATGTGGAAGTCGCCTTTGCCAACGCCTGTAAGGCTTTGGGTGTGGAGACCATTGACGCAGAGTGTGAAATTCTTGAGATGCCACAAAAGAAGACCCTGGGGCTTTTTGGTGGGCGGCCTGCCAAGGTGCGTGCCTATATTGAGGCGCCGGATGAGGTTAAGCCTGCTCCTGCCCCTGTCCGCCCCGAACCCCCGCAGCCGGCGGTTTCCGCGCCGCTGGCTTCTGTGCCGGAGGCAAAGCCGGCGCTCCAAACCTCTGTAGAGGGGGACCCGGCGGAAAACGCCGCTGTCTACTTGAAAAGTGTACTGGCGGGCATGGGCCTGCCGGACGCTGAGGTAACCATTGAGCCTGTGGAGGGGGGAGCCTCTCTGACCCTGGGAGGGAATGATATTGGCTTTGTAATCGGGCACAGAGGGGAGACTCTGGACGCCCTTCAGTATCTGGCCTCTTTGGTGGCGAACCATAAGGAGGGTTCTTATTTCCGTTTGACCCTGGACGTGGGAAATTATCGGGAAAAGCGCAAGGAGACTTTGGAGGCCCTGGGCCGTAAAATGGCTTACCGGGCAGTGAAGTCCGGACGCAATTCCTCTTTGGAGCCCATGAACCCCTATGAGCGCCGGATTATTCATACCGCTGTGCAGACGGTAGCGGGCGCAAAATCTTGGAGTGAGGGAGTAGACCAGGCACGTCATGTTGTGATCGGCCCGGAGAACGGCGAGCGGTATCAGCCCCGCAGGGACAACCGCCGGGGTGGCCGGGGCGGCTATGGTTCTGGAAAGCCCGGCTATGACAGGGACCGCCGGGGCGGTGGAAGGCCCCCCCGTTCCTCTCAGCGTGGTGGAGCCCCCAGAACAAGCGGGCCCAAGTCAGACGACCCTGGCGCGCCTATTTATGGTAAGATCGAAGTGAAAAAGTAAGGTATTCGCGGGGCGGCTTGGCTGTCCCGCGTTTTCTATTGTGGGAGGTTTTCAGATGTATGATCAGACTCGGACCGTGGCCGCTATTTCTACCGGTCAGGCCCCGGGAGGAATTGGGGTGGTGCGCATTTCCGGCCCCCAGGCCCTGGCAGTGGGAGAGCGGGTTTTCCGGGCCCGCTCCGGCCGGCCGTTGACTGGGATGGCCGGGTATTCGGCGGCAGTGGGAGGAATCTATTCTGCCGAGGGGGAGAAGCTGGACGACTGCGTGGCTCTTGTGTTTCGCGGACCAAAAAGCTACACCGGGGAGGATGTGGTGGAGCTCTCCTGTCATGGAGGACTGTACCTGACCCGGCGGGTGCTGAGCGAGGTTCTGACCCAGGGCGCGGACCCTGCCGGGCCGGGGGAGTTCACCCGACAGGCCTTTTTGAATGGTAAGCTGGACCTGGCTCAGGCAGAGTCTGTGATGGAGTTGATTGGCGCGGGAGGGGAGCAGGCCGCCCGTCTGGCTCAGGCCGGAAGCAGCGGGGCGCTGTCAAAACGGATTGCCGGCATAATTTCCGACTTGGAGAAGTTGGCTGTGCATTTGGCTGCGTGGGCTGATTTTCCTGAGGAGGATGTGGATGAGGTATCTGTTGAGGAGACAGAGAAAGCTCTTGATCAGGCGGAGCAGGAGCTGGCCAAGCTGTTGACTGGCTTTGACAAGGCAAAGGTCTACCGTGAGGGATTGCGTACCGTGATTGTGGGTCGGCCTAACGTGGGAAAGTCCACATTGATGAACCTGCTCTCAGGCCGGGAGCGTTCCATTGTCACCCCCCACCCGGGCACCACCCGGGATGTGGTGGAGGAGCCGGTCTCTGTGGGAGGAATCCCTTTGCTGCTGGCTGACACTGCCGGTCTTCGGGAGTCTTCGGACCCTGTGGAGAAAATTGGGGTGGCTGTGGCCCGAGAGCGGCTTGGCTCTGCTCAACTGGTGCTGGCGGTGTTTGATGGTTCCCGGGAGCTGGGCCGGGAGGACCTGGACTTGATGGAGGAGCTGAAAACCCTGCCTGTGATTGCTGTTGTAAACAAGTCTGATCTTGAGCACCGGATGGACACGGAGAAGATTGGGCAGGCCTTAGGCGGACTGGTCCGGATTTCGGCAGCTCAGGGCTCGGGTTTGAAGGAGCTTGAAGACATGCTTGTAAAGAAGCTGGGGGGTTCGGACTTTCATCCTGTGGATGGTGAGCTGTTTACCCAGCGTCAGCAGGCGGCGGTTCAGCGGGCATGGGAATCCCTACGGCAGGGAAGGGATGCCCTGGCCCTTACCCTGGACGCGGTGACTGTGTGCGTTGAGAATGCCTTGGACGCTTTGTTTGAGCTCACTGGTCAGAAGGTGTCAGAGCAGGTGGTGGACCAGGTATTTGAGCAATTCTGTGTTGGCAAATAGGAGGTGGTAATATGAAGTCATATGACGCTGGGGCAGTGGATGTGGCGGTAATCGGCGCGGGACATGCGGGAATTGAAGCAGGTCTTGCCGCGGCTCGGCTGGGGTGTGAGACTGTTGTTTTTACCATCAATTTGGACGCGGTAGGCAACTGCCCCTGTAATCCCAGTATTGGAGGCACGGCAAAGGGGCATCTGGTGCGGGAGATTGACGCTTTGGGCGGAGAAATGGGAAAAACAGCAGACGCCTGCATGATACAGAGCCGGATGCTGAATTTGGGTAAAGGGCCGGCTGTCCACTCCCTCCGGGCACAGATTGACCGGAACCAGTATGCCCGTGTGATGAAGCATAAGCTGGAGCTTCAGGATCGGTTGACCCTTCGTCAGGCAGAGGTGGTGGATATCTCCCCTTGTGAGAGAGCCTGGCAGGTGACCACCCGGCTGGGGGCGGTCTACCGGGCAGGGACTGTGATTATTTGTACCGGCACCTTTTTGGGCGGCAAAATTTTTACCGGAGAGGTGGCCTATGAGAGCGGGCCGGATGGAATGTTTCCGGCGGCCTTTCTGCCGGATTCTCTGAAAAGGCTGGGCATGTCCCTGCGGCGGTTCAAAACAGGTACCCCTGCCCGGGTGCTGCGGTCCTCTGTGGACTTCTCCCGGTTAGAGGTGCAGCATGGAGATGAGGAGATTGTGCCGTTCTCGTTTGACACGGAGGGGGAGCTGAGCAATCGGGCGGTCTGTCATGTGAGCTGGACCAATGAGGAGACCCACCAGGTCATACGAGAAAACATTCACCGTTCACCCTTGTACGCGGGACTGATTGAGGGGGTGGGTCCCCGCTATTGTCCCAGTATTGAGGATAAGGTGATGCGCTTTCCTGATAAGCGGCGGCACCAGTTGTTTCTTGAGCCCTGCGGTCTTGAGACAGAGGAGCTCTATCTTCAGGGAATGAGCTCATCTCTGCCTGAGGAGGTGCAGGAGGCCTTTTATCATACTATACCGGGCTTGGAAAAGGTCAGGCTGATGCGTAGCGCCTATGCCATTGAGTATGACTGCTGCGACCCTTTACAGTTGGAGGCAAGTCTGGAATTTCGGGACTGGCCGGGGCTGTATGGGGCAGGGCAGTTTAATGGAAGCTCAGGCTATGAGGAGGCGGCTGCTCAAGGGTTGATCGCGGGGGTGAATGCGGCCCGGAAGCTTCAGGGTCACACTCCCTTGATATTGGATCGGTCGACTTCGTATATTGGCACTTTGATCGATGATTTGATCACCAAGGGAGTCACTGATCCCTATCGTATGATGACCTCCCGTTCGGAGTATCGTTTGGTTTTGCGCCAGGATAATGCGGATGAGCGGCTGACCCCAATCGGGCGGGAGCTTGGTTTGATTTCTGAGCGGCGTTGGGAGAAATTTCAGGAGAAGCAGAGGCAGAAGGAGCAGGAGCTGAAACGGGTGACAGAGACAGTGCTCCCCCCCAGCGATGAGCTGAACAGGGTACTTGTTTCACGTGGAACAACCGAAGTGACCACAGGGGTGCGGTTGAGCGAGCTGCTGAAGCGGCCTCAGCTCACCTATCAGGACCTGACTGAGCTGGACAGGGGAAGGCCCGCTCTGCCGGGAGCCGTGCTGGAAGGTGTGGAGATTCAGTTGAAGTATGAGGGCTATATTCGCCGGCAGCTGGCAGACATTGAGGAGATGCGGCGGGTGGAGTGTAAGGCTCTGCCCAGTAATATAGACTATCAGCAAATTCGGGGGCTGCGGTTGGAGGCAGCGGAGAAGCTGGAAAAGGTTCGCCCGGCCAATCTTGGCCAGGCCGGACGGGTGTCCGGGGTGAGCCCGGCAGATATCTCGGTGCTGATGATCTGGCTGTCGGCACAGGAGCAGCGAGGAGGAGAATCATGACAGATATTCGGCGGAGCCTTACCGCCATGGCAAAGCAATTTGGCGTTAAGCTGACAGCGGAGCAGGCGGGACAGTTTCAGCAGTATATGGAGCTGCTGGTGGAATGGAATGAAAAGCTGAACCTGACGGCCATTACAGAGCCGGAGGAGATTGTAGAGAAGCACTTTGTGGACAGCCTTACAGTGCTTTCCGCCTGCCCCCTGAAGGAGGGGGCCAAGGTGTTGGATGTGGGAACCGGCGCGGGTTTCCCGGGAGTACCGCTGAAAATTGTGCGACCAGACTTGCAGGTGACCTTGTTGGATGGGGCAAACAAGCGCCTGCGCTTTTTGGGTGCGGTCTGCTCAGCCTTGGGCCTGTCATGCGACCGCGCGCATAAGAGGGCAGAGGAGGCTGGCCTTGATAAGAAACTGCGGGAGAGCTTTGACCTGGTGACAGCCAGAGCTGTAGCGGCATTGAACATTCTCAGTGAATACTGTCTGCCCCTGGTAAAGATGAAGGGGTATTTTGTGGCAATGAAGGGCCCGGGGGCCAGTCTTGAGCTGGAACAGGCCGGAAATGCCCTGAAGCTGCTGGGAGGGGATCAGATTAAGGTGGCGGCAGTTCAGCTGCCTGAGGCAGGGGAGAGAAATCTGGTGGTGGTGCGCAAGCTGCGCTTTACCCCCAGAAGCTACCCACGTCATGGGGGCACCATTGCCAAACACCCATTATAAGGAGGAAGCGTTATGAATTTGTTGATGCGCAAGGCAGAGGTTTCAGACATTGAAGGGTTGGACCTGGTCATGCAGGTGATCAGCGACGGACCTGGTCAGCCGGAGAAGATGGCGGAGCTGATCACCCATATTGCCAAAGATGAGCAAAAATATCTGCTGGTGGCAGAGAACAGGGACAGTGGAGAGATTGTAGGCAGCTTGTATGGACTGGCCTTTGAGGACATCTGCGGGGACGGTTCGCCCATTCTCCTGGTGGAGAATGTGGCTGTGCTGGAGAAATGTCAAGGCGCAGGTGTGGGGCGCAGGATGTTTGAGGAGATTGAGAGGTGGGGGAGAGAGCAGGGCTGTCATTATGAAATGCTGGTCTCGGGGCTGAACCGGAAGGGAGCTCACAAGTTTTACAGTGCCTTGGGTTTTGACGAGGTTAAGGGATTCAAGAAGTATTTGAAGTGATAGAGAGAAGTGAATTATAAAGTGTAAGGTAATTTGCTATTTGGCCTCAAATTCTGATTTCTTTTGTTGTGATGGCAGAACTTGGGTAAGACTTTTGTTTTCTACGCTTTTATTTTCATCGGAAGTAAAGCCTGACTTTAAGAGTACCGAGTTGTTTCTGAGTTCGCTTTTGGCAGACCTGTATCTACCTTCCACCCAGTTCAATAAAAAATTTGCGGGCCGACAGATTCTTACAAATCACGCATACTCCATGTAGTATAATAAGCCTGCAAGGGAGGTAAGGCAGATGTTTCTGAAGGACAAGCTTAAACTCACCCGGCTGCCCACCTCGAAGATTCTGCCCAACCCCTCACAGCCCAGAAAAATCTTTCAGGAGGACGAGCTCCGGGGACTGGCGCAGAGTATTCAGGAAAACGGTCTTCTGCAGCCTGTAACAGTACGCCGGGAAAACGGCCAGTATTATTTAGTGGCAGGAGAACGGCGGCTGAGAGCCTGCAAAATGGCAGGCATGAAGGATATCCCCGTGATTATCTCAGACTGCGAGCCTGAGGACAGCGCTGTGCTGGCGCTTCTGGAAAACGTTCAGCGGCGGGACCTGCAAATGTTTGAACAGGCCAACGCCATCCTCAACCTGCTGCGGGAGTGGCAGATTACCCAGGAGGAGGCAGCCCGGCGGCTGGGCATGAGCCAGTCTGCTTTGGCCAACAAGGTCCGCCTGCTGAAGCTGAGCCCGGACGAGCAGTCAGAGATTGTTCAGCACAGACTGACCGAACGCCATGCCCGCGCTCTGCTGCGTGTGGACGATATTGAAAGCAGGCAGCGGATTCTCCGGACGGTAATCCAGAAGGGGCTTAATGTGGCGCAGACAGAACAGCTGGTAGGGGAGTCGCTGGAAAAAAAGCAGCCGGTTAAACGAGGCCGGCGGACCTTTGTAGCAAAAGATATCCGGCTCTTTATCAACACCATCGATCACGCGGTGGATGCCATGAAAACCGCCGGCATTGAGGCCCAGGCGGAGCGCAAGGAGACGGAGGAATACATTGAATGCGTGGTGCGCATTCCTAAATTATCACGAGTACAAGTTTAACCCATTCCCTTATTCATTTCCCACAGAAGGCGGCTGGAGCGAAAGCTCCGGCCGCTAACTTTTTGTTTCACGTGGAACAAAAAAGTAAGGCAGAAGGTGATTTAGGGCTGGTAATACCCCGCGGTTTATGGTATAATGAGTCAGAGAAAAAGGAATCGGAGAGAGGACCAATGGGAAAGATAATCGCGATCGCTAACCAAAAGGGCGGCGTGGGAAAGACCACTACCGCCGTAAATCTGGCCGCCTCCCTGGGCAGCATGGGAAAAAAGGTGCTGCTGGCTGACGCAGACCCCCAGGGCAACTCAACCAGCGGTGTAGGAGTGGACCGCCGGAACTGCCCGGTTACCATGTATCAGGTGGTGATAGGCGGGGCCAAGGCAGGAGAGGCCATTTTCAAGACCCAGTTCAAAAACCTGGACCTGCTCCCTGCCAGTATTGATATGGCTGCGGCGGAAATTGAGCTGGTGGAGGTGGAGCGCAGAGAGGAGCGGCTGAAGGAGCCCCTCTCTACGGTGCGGGGGCAGTATGACTACATTTTTATCGACTGCCCGCCCTCCTTGGGGCTCATCACCACCAATGCCCTGAATGCTGCGGACACCATCCTCATTCCTATCCAGTGCGAGTATTATGCTTTGGAAGGGCTGTCTCAGCTGATGAATACGGTGCGGCGGGTCAAGCGTCAGTATAACAGTATGCTGGATTTGGAGGGGGTTTTGCTGACCATGTATGACGGGCGGCTGAACCTGACCCAGCAGGTGGTGGAGGAGGTCAAGAAGTATTTTCCCCGCAAGGTGTTCAAGACTGTGATCCCCCGGGCTGTGCGGCTGTCAGAGGCGCCGGGCTTTGGCCAGCCGGTGCTGTATTATGACAAGTTTTCCAAGGGCGCAAAGGCCTATCAGGAGCTGGCGGAGGAAGTTTTAAAAACGAAGGGATAAGGTGGCATGAGTGTGAAAAAAAGAGGACTGGGCAAGGGGCTTGACGCCATATTCGCAGAAAATGTGGCGGACGGGGCTGAGGGCACAGTCACCATACGGATTGAGGAGATTGAGCCCAACCGGGAGCAGCCCCGGAAGGAATTTGACAGCGGGGCCCTGGCAGAGCTGGCAGAATCCATTGCCCAGCATGGGGTGCTGCAGCCCTTGCTGCTGAGGCCCATGGTCAGCGGGGGCTACCGCATTGTGGCAGGTGAACGCCGGTGGCGGGCCTCCCGCATGGCAGGACTGTCAGAGGTGCCTGCTGTGGTGCGGGAGATGTCTGACGATGAGGAAATGCTGTTTGCCCTGATTGAGAATCTGCAGCGGGAGGACCTGACTCCCTTGGAGGAGGCTAGGGGCTTTCAGCGGCTCATCGACACCCAAGGGCTCACCCAGGAGGAGGCTGCCAGGGCTGTGGGAAAGTCCCGGCCGGCAGTAGCCAATGCCCTGCGCTTGCTGAACCTGCCTGAGGACATTCAGCAGATGGTGGAGAAGGGGGAGATTTCAGCCGGCCACGCCCGGACGCTGTTAAGCTTTGGCGATGAGGAAGAAATGCGCCTGGCAGCGGAAAAGGCAAAGGCAGGGGCCTCGGTGCGGGAGTTGGAGGCCATGGCAAAAAAGCCCCCTCAGGGAGAGAAAAAGGCAGCGGCCCGATCTACCCAGCCCAGCCAGTTTTACGCTGAGGCCCAGTTGGCGGTAGGGGACTATCTGGGCCGGAAGGTAAAGGTGGCGGGCACCAAGAAAAAGGGCGTGCTGCAAATTGAGTTCTATGGCGAGGAGGATTTACAGAACCTTCTCAGCGATTTGAAACTACAGGATAAGGAGAATTGACATGCTGGATATCAAGCTGGTAAGGACCAACCCGGAGCTGGTCAAGGAGAATATCAAGAAGAAATTTCAGGACCAAAAGCTTGCCCTGGTAGATGAGGTTCTGGAGCTGGATCAGGCCTTTCGGGCCAGCAAGGCCAGGGGAGACGAGCTGCGGCAGCAGCGGAACACAGTCAGCAAGGAAATTGGCAGGCTGATGAAGGAGGGGAAGAAGGACGAGGCCGAGGAGACCAAAAAGCAGGTAGCCGCCATTGCCGGTGAGCTGGAAGCCATGGAGAAAAAAGAGGCGGAGATGACCGAGGAGATCAAAAGGCGCATGATGGTCATTCCCAATATTATTGACGATTCTGTCCCCATTGGCCATGACGACAGTGAGAATGTGGAGCTGGAGCGTTTTGGCGAGCCAGTGGCGCCGGATTTTGAGGTCCCCTACCACACAGACATTATGGAGCGCCTGAGTGGCATTGACCTGGACAGTGCCCGGCGCACCAGCGGCAACGGCTTCTATTATCTTATGGGGGACATTGCCCGGCTGCACGAGGCCATTCTGGCCTTTGCCCGGGACTTTATGATTGACAAGGGCTTTACCTACTGTATTCCGCCCTTTATGATCCGCAGCGACGTAGTCACCGGTGTGATGAGCTTTGCGGAGATGGAGAACATGATGTACAAGATTGAGGGAGAGGACCTGTACCTTATCGGCACCAGCGAACACAGCATGATCGGAAAATTCGCCGGAAATCTGATGACTGAGGACCAACTGCCCCAGACCCTCACCAGCTATTCCCCCTGCTTCCGTAAGGAGGTGGGAGCCCACGGAATTGAGGAGCGGGGGGTGTACCGCATCCACCAGTTTGAAAAGCAGGAGATGATTGTGGTCTGCAAGCCCGAGGAGAGCATGGAGTGGTATCACAAAATGTGGCAATATTCGGTGGAGTTCTTCCGGGCGTTGGACATTCCCGTGCGGACGCTGGAATGCTGCTCTGGCGACCTGGCCGACCTGAAGGTGAAGTCGGTGGATGTAGAGGCCTGGTCTCCCCGGCAGAAGAAGTATTTTGAGGTAGGCAGCTGCTCTAACATGGGAGACGCTCAGGCCCGGCGGCTGGGCATCCGGGTGAAGAACACAGAGGGCAACTACTTCCCTCACACTCTGAACAACACGGTAGTGGCCCCGCCCCGGATGCTCATCGCCTTCCTGGAGAACAACCTCCAGGCGGACGGCACGGTGAAGATTCCGGAGGCACTGCGGATGTATATGGGCGGAAAAGAGCTCATCGGATAAAAGGAGGGGGCCATGGAGCGAAAAACCTTGATCTGGCTGCTGTGTACGGCGGCGCTCAGGCTGGGAATGCTGGGAACCGCCAGAATCACCTCTGTGGACGGCTTTATGGTGGCGGTCCTGCTGGAATTTTTCGTGGTATGCCCGCTGTGGTCCCTGGCCACGGGAATTTTCGCTGGCTGGGACGGAAGGCTCCGCTGGTGGCTGGCTGCGGCGAATTCCCTCCTGTTCCTCCTGAGCAGCTGGATTTTCCTGGAAATGGGACAGCTGGATTTCCTCTATTTTACCCTGGTCTATCTGGCCATTGGCCTGCTGAGCACATGGATCACCGCCATGGCCCGGCGGAAATACGCGAAGAGATAGAAAAAAGCCATCCAGAACATCTCATTCTGGATGGCTTTTCTGCCGCTATATTTCGTCTCCAGGCTGGAAATCCTCCGGCGGGCGGTGGTTGGGCAGGGAGAGGAACCAGTTCACCCCAAACCGGTCTGTCACAGAGGCTGCGCAAGGGCTCCAAGGCAGCTCGCGAATCTCCATTTTCACATGACCGCCCTCCTTCAGCAGCGCAAAAGCCTGCCGAAGGGCCTCCTCGGTGTGAAAGGTGCGGCCCAGCTCAATGGGGTTACCCACAGGCTTGGGACTGTCCTGGGGGGCCTCCACCACAGACAGGGCCTCCTGTTCGCCGTCCAGCAGCTCTGAGTGAAAATAGCTGCCGTCCTCATTCAGCACATGATAGCCCAGGGTAAGCCCGAAAGCCCTCAGATAGAGGTCCACCGCCTCCTTGCTGTTCTTCACATAGATGCCGATGCCAAAGGAAAAATCCATAACCCATCTCGTCCTTTCATTTTTGTGACATGACATAGTTAACGCAGTTCAAAGAGGTACTACCGCATTGTACCTGGCGGCACAAGCATGTCCGCGCTGCCCTGCTTGAAAATCACTATTTGCTGATTTTCAAGTGCGTTTACTATATCACATGGCATGGGGAAAGTCAAGAAAAGCCGCTGTCCTGTTCAGGCAGCGGCTTGATTTGTGATTTTATGCTCAGGAGTGAAAGCTGACGAACAGGTCGACAACCTCATCCCGCTTTTCCGTGTTCAGCTGGTCGTTACTGGCGTCGGTGTAGATCATCATATACTTGCCGCTGAGGGTGGCGGGGACGTCGTTGCCGAGCAGGGTGAAGAAGCCTTTCTCCTTTACGCTGTCCAGACACTCCTTGGCCTTGCTGTCAGAGCTGTCCAGGTCGAACTCATAAAACTCCACCTGCGCGGTGCTGCTGTTGAATTTGAACCGGTAGCGGTAGCCCCCCACAGCGCCAATCTCCTTGTAGGACATCTCAACCCTTTCGCCGGCCACTGCGTGATTCTCCTGCATGTATTCACACAGACCGTCCAGGTTGTCCTCAAAGCCGTCAGGCGAAACAGCTGTCTGCTGAATGCCGGAGGAGGGGGACTCAAGAGTTTCCAGCTGCTCCACAGGTCCGCCACAGGCAGCCAGCGTCAACACAAAAAGGCCGGCCGCTGCCAGACCCGCTATTCTTTTCCACATCAACAGCACCTCAAATCATAAAAAATTCAGGATAAAAGAAAAACGCCGCAGCTTTACGCCCAGCGTCCTTCCTTGGTTTGCCCAGGTCCTGCCAAGAACACACCGCTCTCGGCCTCCGGACCCCGACTCATTTGGTGACCCGGACGAGAATCGAACTCGTGTTACCGCCGTGAAAGGGCGGTGTCTTAGCCGCTTGACCACCGGGCCATTTGGTAGCGGTAAATGGATTTGAACCATCGACACATCGGGTATGAACCGATTGCTCTAGCCAACTGAGCTATACCGCCATATTGCGCCCCGTCCTGCGGGACGCTCTTAATTATACTGCATTGAAAAGAGAATGTCAATAGCTTTTTCGTGAATTTTTCAGAAAAATTGTCCTTTAAGAGAGAACCGAGTAGTTGGGCGCCTCTTTGGTGATTTGAATGTCGTGGGGATGGCTCTCCTTCAGCCCCGCGCCGGTGATGCGCACAAACTGAGCCCTGTCGTGGAGCTCCTGGATGGCGCCGCAGCCTGTGTAGCCCATGCCTGAGCGCAGGCCACCCAGCAGCTGGAAGATGGTCTCAGCCAAAGGCCCCTTGTAGGGCACTCGGCCCTCCACGCCCTCAGGCACAAACTTCTTCTGCTCTCCCTGGAAGTACCGGTCGCTGCTGCCCCTGCCCATGGCCCCCAGACTGCCCATGCCCCGGTAGACCTTGAACTGACGGCCCTGATAGAGCTCGTAGTCTCCGGGAGCCTCCTTGCAGCCGGCTACCATAGAGCCCAGCATGACAGCCTCAGCCCCTGCCGCCAGAGCCTTGACAATATCGCCGCTGTACTTGATGCCGCCGTCGGCAATGACAGGGACATTGTGCTTGCTGGCCTCGCTGGCCGCGTCAAACACAGCGGTGACCTGGGGCACGCCAATGCCTGCCACTACCCGGGTGGTGCAGATTGAGCCAGGGCCAATGCCCACCTTGACGCAGTCCGCCCCTGCATCGATCAGGGCTTTTGCCCCCTCGGCCGTGGCTATGTTGCCGGCAATGACCGGCAGATTGGGGTAGGCCCCCTTGACCTTTGCCACAGCCTTGATGATCCCGTCGTTATGACCGTGGGCAGAGTCCAGAGCCACCACGTCGACCTGAGCCTCCACCAGAGCGGCAACCCGGTCCAGCACATCGGCAGTGCCGCCAATGGCCGCGCCGCACAGCAGCCGGCCGCTCTGGTCTCTGGCAGAGTTGGGGTAGCGCACAGCCTTCTCAATGTCTTTAATGGTAATCAGGCCCTTCAGGCGCATATTGCCGTCCACCAGGGGCAGCTTCTCAATGCGGTGCTTTCTGAGAATCTCCTGGGCCTGCTTCAAAGTGGTGCCCACCGGCGCGGTAATGAGGGGCTCCCGGGTCATCACGTTTTTTACCGGCTGATTGAAGTCCTCGCCCTCCATAAAGCGCAGGTCCCGGTTGGTGATAATGCCTACCAGCACCCCGTCCTCGCAGATGGGGACCCCGGAAATTTTAAAGCGGCCCATCAGCTCCTCTGCTTCCTTCACCAGGCTGTCAGGAGAAAGGAAGAAGGGGTTTGCGATGACGCCGTTTTCGGAGCGCTTCACCCGGTCCACCTGGTCGGCCTGGCGCTCAATGGTCATATTCTTGTGGATGATGCCCAGACCTCCCTCCCGGGCAATGGCAATGGCCATGTCAGACTCTGTGACCGTATCCATGGCAGCAGTGAGAATGGGGGCGTTCAGGCGGATGGTTTTGGTGAGCTGGGCGGAAAAATCCACCTCGCTGGGCAGCACATGGGACTCGGCGGGGATGAGGAGGACGTCGTCAAAGGTAAGGCCCTCTTTGACAAACTTTTGTTGGAAGTCCATTTTCAGCATAAGCACACTCTCTTTCCTCATTTAGTTTTTGGGACAGGGGGGATTTGGGGCTGTTATTAAATGAAAATTATAACACTGGCAGAGAAAAATTTCAAGCAGGAAGACGAAAGAAATGCCGACGAAAAAAGTGGTGGAAAATGGCGGTTTATCGGGTAAAAATCATGAATAGGGGAGAATGCCGCAGTCAGAGAGAGCTTTAGAGCGTGGCATTGGGCGAGATTTCCTGTCGCAGGTCAAGACTTTTCCACAGAGCTCTGCGCTCACTGTGGATATCCTGCAAAAATAGGTAAAAAAACCACAGGCACCCGGAGGTTTTTCTGATTAAAGTGAGAAGAAAAAGTATTTTGCCAAACCGCCTTGACAAGCGCGGCATGAGAGCTATAATCTTCTTAAGTTCTCCGGCTGTACCGGCTGGAAAGGAGTTATCAACCAATTATGAAGATGATGAAAAAGCCATGGTCCACACTGGGAGAGGGTGGACGGCAGGCGCTGGTTCTGGTGGGGGTTAACGGTGTGTTCTGGTTTGCCTGGGCCTTTGGCTGCTATCAGACCGTCTATCTCCAAAGCGTAGGGTTTTCGGCCTCCACCCTTGGACTGCTCAACGCCATCTCCTCGGCGGTGGGCATTGCCTCTGTCACCTTCTGGGGCATGGTCAGCGACCGCACCGGCTCTCTGCGCAGGGTGCTGACCATGGTGCTGGCAGGCGGCGCCCTGCTTTATGCCGGGATACCCCTGATTCCCACCAGCCTGAAGCTCTCGCACCTGCTGCTGCTGTGCCTGGTGCCGGCAATCAACTTCTTCCGCGCCTCCATGTCCCCCTATGCGGAGAATCTTTTGGTGCGCAACTGTAATGAGCTGAGGCTGAACTTTGGCGCGCTGCGGAGCATGGGCTCTTTTCTGTTCACTGTGGGCAGCCTGATTATTGCCGCCTGGCTGCCCAGCCTGGGGGTGGCCAACACCTTTTGGGTGACAGGGCTGTTTATGATCATCCCCATTGCGTTTACTCAGCTTGCCCGGGAGCCCAACGCCCTGCCTGTCCGGCGTGAGGGAGGGAAAAAGGAGAAAGGCTCTCTGGCTTTGGGCGAGCTTTTTCAGAACCGGGCCTACATGGTTTTTCTGGGCTTTGGGTTTCTGTTCTACATTGCAGCGGCCTGCGAGGGAAATTTCATTACCTACTTTATGGAGAGCATTGGGGTGAGCGCGGAGCGCTACGGAGTGATTCTGGCCTACCGGGCCCTGCTGGAGATTCCCTTTTTGCTGTTGATGGTCCGGCTGCGCAAGCGGTTTTCTCTGAAGTTCATGATTATGGGCTCTGCGGTGCTTATGGCGGTAGAGGGCCTGGGCTTTGGTTTTTTTGCCCATTCCCTGCCCACCATGCTGCTGTTCTGCACCTTTTTCGGGCTGGGGAACGGGCTGTTTCTGGGCTCCTCCCTCAACTATGTGTATGAGCTGGCCCCTGCCAACCTGAAAGCCAGCGCCCAGGCCTTTTTTACCTCAGTGGCCTCGGTGGCGGGTATTTTGGGCAACCTGCTGGGAGGCGTGCTGTTTGACGCCATTGGGGCCAAGCCCTTTTACCTCACTGTCAGCGGGCTTTACCTGCTGAGCTTTGGGGTGTTCGCTCTTTCCTCCATAAACCGGAAGAAAGCCGAAGGATAGGCTTGAACACTCGGTCAGCGTTCTGTGAAAAAATAGGATAATATCTGCCTTTGATTCAGGGAGGAAATAGATGGATATTTTGCACTTTGAAAAAAGCATGTCAAGAAAGCAATGAAAATCGCCCTTGCAAACTACAATGATGAGAGACAGTATGGGAAAGACCTGCCAGAAGTGTGTGATGTTCCTGATTTAACCGGTTTCGCTGAAAACGGTTTGGACGTTGCTACCTTTGAAAAGGAACAGATGATAGGGTTTTTATGCTGCTGCGCGCCCTTTGACAATGTATTTCGTGCCACGGATGTGAGAGGGGTTTTTCTCCCATGGGCGCCAACGGGGCCATAGAAGAAAACCGCTCTAAAATTTATGCGTCCATGTATCAGGCGGCAGGGGAAAAGTGGGTAAAGGCCGGGGCAGTTTCCCACGCGATCTGCCTGTATGCCCATGACGAAGAGCTTCACACGCAGTTTTTTCGTTATGGTTTTGGTTTGCGCTGTTTAGGGCTCGTTTGAAAAATCGAAAACACCGTCTTTTTGGCCCAAAGCAGTCGCTTTCTGCGTCGAAAATCCTCGTAATACGCAAGTATTACTTGCGGTTTTCTCCTTGAAATCGCCTCCTTTGGACCAAAAATCCGGCATTTCCTCTATTTTCAAACAAGCCCTAGACGCTGTTCGCCCAATGGAGCAGATAGACTGCGGACCCTGTGCAGGCTATGATTTTGCCGAGTTGGAGGAATGTCACCTTATTTATCCTCTTCATCTGGCATTGTACCGCCACTATTGTGAAAGTCCTTTCGCAGGCCCGAAACGCAGGAGGAGCTGACTGCCTCCTTCGTGCAGGAGGGAGAACGCTATTTTGTGGCAAAGCAGAAGGGAAAAATATGCGCTTTTTTGAAAATCTCCGCCTTTGGCGAGACCTTTGTGGCGGAGGGCAGTACATACCGGCATATCACAGGCGCATACTGCCTGCCAGAGCACAGGGGCAAGGGGCTGTATCAAAATTTACTGAATTATGCTATATCTGTGTTGAAAGGAGAAGGCTATATCCAGCTTGGAGTGGACTTTGATAGCTTCAATCCAACTGGGGATTCTGGCTGAAATATTTCTAAGCTTACACCAACAGCGTTGTACGAAGAATTGACGAGCGGATTACAGAGTTGAAATCATAAAATCACTTTACTTGTCATTGTTCATCCGTGGCGGGGAGAAATGGATTGATATTTTTGTCTGACTGCGCCATGGAAAAACTACTAAAGAAAGTGCAGTCCCGGGGTTGGAATGGACAAAAGAGAACAGCCAAAGACAGGAAGTCTCGCAAAAAAGATGCTATAATGATATCACGTCAGGAGGTGAAGGGAATGGATTGGTTGAGCAGTCTGCGGGGGGCTATCGACTATATGGAGGAGCATATGCAGGAGCCCATAGGGCCCGAGGAGGTAGCCAGGGCAGTGCATCTGTCCCAGTTCTACCTGCAAAAGGGGTTTCAGATTATCACCGGCTGCAGCCTGGGTGAGTATATGCGAAACCGCCGCCTGTATCTGGCCGCGTTGGATCTGCTGGCAGGAGAGGAGAAGATTATTGACATAGCCTACAAATATTGCTACCAGACCCCGGAAAGCTTTGCAAAGGCTTTTGCCAGATTTCACGGCTTTCCCCCTTCCCGGATCAAGAGGGAACACCTGTCCATTCGCCCATACCTGCCGTTTAAAATCAAAATAACAATACAGGGAGGAAAAAACGTGGATTACATCATTGAAAAAATGGACAGCTTTAAGGTCATCGGTTTTCAGCAGGAGATCCCTATGGAGAGAGGCTATGAGCTGTGCCCCAGGTTCTGGGACAAGGTGAAGGAGGACTATATGGGGGCCCTCTGCCAGGGGAAAAAAGCGGAGAATGCTGTGGAGCGGGCTGTGAAGGAGTGCTGCATCGGACTGTTTGGCGTGTGCCTGGATGACGAGAAAAACCCGGGAGCCTTCACTTATATGATTGCCGGACACTATGACGGCCGTCCGGTGCCGGATGGGCTGGCAGTCAGGGAGATTCCTGCCGCGACCTGGGCCAAGTTCCGGGCCCAGGGGCCGCTGCCGGGCTCGCTGCAGACCCTCAACTCCCAGATTTTCCAGGAGTGGCTGCCGGGCAATGAGCAGTATGAGCTGGCGTTCCCTGTCAATGTGGAGGTGTACCCCAGCAGCGAGATGGGGCCGGACTATGAGTGCTTTATCTGGCTGCCGGTCGTAGAGAAGTAGAGTAAAGACTTAGGGAGCGGTAAAGGCTTCTCTGATCATCGGCAGGAGGGAGGAGCCTGGCTTCACCCCGCCTGAGGACTGGGAGAAGCGATGTGTAGCCCCCCATAGCAAGAATAGGAAAAGGAGCTCCCCACCAGAAAGCGGCGGGAGCTCCT
The DNA here is from genome assembly GCA_910587835.1 of uncultured Oscillospiraceae bacterium. Taxonomy (GTDB): domain Bacteria; phylum Bacillota; class Clostridia; order Oscillospirales; family Acutalibacteraceae; genus Acutalibacter. The sequence continues at coordinate 35,520 of CAJUNQ010000075.1, forward strand.
TTTTTGTCACCTAAGACATGTGGCGTGAGGCAAAGCCTGTCTTCTGTCAGAAAGGAAAGAAGTGAAGAAGGAGCACAGGAGGAAGATTGTCACTGACAACTGTTTTGACCCGGCCAGTCGAAAGCCAGACTGCCGTTAGACAAAAGCGGCTGTCACCCATGCGCTGTCTTCATTCTATCCAGAAACAGAAATTGCCGATGGCTAAATAGCAAAGTTGTGGGCGCCAATGACAGCCACCACCTGCCGGGACCAAATCCACTTATTGGTTGTCTTGGCGGGATTGTAATAGTAGATTGCCCCGCCGGTGGGGTCGCTGCCATTGATGGACTCCCGGGCGGCTGTGTAGGCAGAGTCCGCCACCGGCGCGTTAATCCCGCCGTCGTAGAGACAGGAAAAGGCCCCCTGCTGGTAAATGACCCCGGAAAGAGTGTTGGGGAAGGAGGGGTGAGCGATGCGGTTCATAATCACCGCGCCCACCGCCACCTGGCCCTGATAGGGCTCGCCCCGGGCCTCGGCAGAGATAATCTTGGCCAGCAGCTGCAGGTCGCTCTCCGAGAAGCCGCCATAGCCGCCGCCTCCCGAGCCGCCGCCGCCAGTAAGGCCAAGAGCTTCCAGAGTCTTGGGGCCAACGATGCCATCGTCAGAAAGGCCCCTGTCCCGCTGAAAAGCAATGACCGCATTTTTTGTGCGGGTACCGTAAATACCGTCGGCAGCGCCCGGCTCATAGCCCAGCTCCTGCAAACGCTGCTGAATCTGGGTTACCTCACTGCCGGTAGAGCCGTATTTTGACAGAGCCCGAGCGCCGCCGCTGTCCAGCAGCATGACAATAATCAGAATGTTGACCAGGCAGACAACCGCAACACGCCAGGCAAAGAGAAGTGCTTTTTTCCGTTCCGCTCTCATGGCAAACGCCCCTTTCTCTATCCATTATATGGTGGACGAGCTGGAGTATGCCTGGGAATTCCAGGAATCGAACCCATATATTGTGAAATAGATTAGAGAAAAATGCAATATATAGAACAGAAGGAAAAAGATGAAAAAAATTGAAAAAAGGTGTTGACATCTGCGGCTGTCTGTGATAATATTATCGAGCGCTCAAGAGAGCCCCCAAGCGCAAGCGAGGGCCGACTGAAAAAAGTCGAAAAAAAGGACTTGACAAATCAAACCGAGTGTGGTAAGATAGTCAGGCTGCTCGAAAGAGCCCCAAGCGCAAGCGCGGGTCGGCTGAAAAAAGTCGAAAA
>CAJUNQ010000076.1 GCA_910587835.1 uncultured Oscillospiraceae bacterium
GCTGTTCATGGAGTTCTTTGCGAGGGTTTCTTGCTGGGTCAGGTAGCGGAAGTATTCATTGAGGACGATGTACACTTTTTTGACTGTGGTGTAGGCGTAGCCTTGATTCATCCAATGGTTCAGCATCTCTTTGAGGTCAGCGGCGGTGATGTCACCCACCACCTTGTCACCCAGCAGAGGAAAAATCTGATGCTCCACCGTACATTCGCAGCGGTCGTAGGTGGTACGCTCCACTGAGGGGAACTTAAAAACCTGTAGCCAGTGGGTCATGCTCTCTTTCAAAGTTTTGCGGGATTCGTCTGAATCCTGCAAGGCATTGTTGAAAGCCGCAACATAGTCGGTCATTTTCTTGGTGACTTCAGCCTTGGTAGTGCCTGAGAATGATTTACGCTTACGCTCTCCTTTTTCGTCCATGTACCAGACGGTGCCGCCCCAACGGTCATCAGTTCTCTTAAAGGCTTTTCCATTGGTCAACAATTTTTTCTGAGCCATCTGTCAGCCTCCTTTCTCAAACGACAACACTACCACATAATCTCGGTAATGTCCAGAGATTTTTCTGGCGTATTCTTTGTTTTGCAGCACAGATTTTGAACTGCCACCATATTCACATAGTGAAGTCGTATCCATAATCCTCCCCGCTAAATCTCTGACCATGCGCCAGCTTCTTCAGTGCCTCTCGGCTGCGCTGCTTACTCTCTGACCAGGTCGGGATGGGCGGTAACTCTGGTGTGTCCATAGCCTGTTCCAAGTATCGCCCAAACTCAACAGCATTGTACGCAACTTCACCCAGCCAGCCTTCCTCTGGTTCCTCGCTGCCGGGATAAAACTCAAACACCTGCCGGAACATGAACAGCATCTCCAGGTTCTCCTTTAGGAAAGTTTCGTCATGCAAGCTGCTGTCGCGGCACCGTCGTCCCTCTGGTGTAATGAAAGTGATGTGCTTTCTGGTGTCTGACCACACCACTTAATACCCTTCTTGCTCTACGTTGTAGATGAAAGACTCTCGATCATCAGCGTACTCCAGCGCTTCATTGATCACATGAATCAAATCCAACTTCCAACTTTCACCGCGCAAGCCGGCCTGATACTCGCCGGGTTTCATGCGCTTTTTCTTGCTATGACGTTCGGCTTTTTCCAAAACTGACAGCCCATGTTTCAAACAAATCTCGTCATTCACATCGCGGTGGGCTTGTAAGTCAGCGGCATTTTGATGGAGTTTCTTGCCATTTACACAGTTGACGGAGTTCACTACGAGGTGATTATGGAGGTGTCCGGTGTCCAGATGCGTTGCCACCACCACCTCAAAGTCAGGGAACTCCCTCGCGGCAAATTCCAAACCGATGGCGTTTACCTCTTGCGGAGTGAGGTCATCTTCCTCCGGGAACGACTGCACGAAGTGATAGAACTGTCGCCCGTAAGTCTTGCGGAAACGCTTCTTCGTGGTCATCATCTCGGTGAAAGCGCACTGTGGAACGCAGTTATGGCCTGTCACAAATTTCAAATCTCCCCACTTGGTTTTGTGATCCTGCGCCACATATTTCAGTACTCCTTGCATCGCGCCCGCCGTTTGTTTACGATTCCTGATTGCGATAAATGTCGCCATCACTCCACCTCCCTGGCAATTTTCTCCAGCTGAGAGCACAGTTTGCTGTAGGCGGCAATCAAATCCTCACTTTGTACCACGCTGACTCTCCCCATATTCGCCAGCATAGTAAGTTGATTTATATTGCGTCCCTGGGCCTTTAACTCTGAAAGAATTTTATCCAAACCATCCACTTGAACGATTTCTTTGCCCAGCGCACACTGGATAATGTAGTCCGTCATCGTCATCTTGGCCCTCTTAGCCCGTTTCTGAATAGCTGCTTTTTCACTCGGCGTAAGCCTTGCAGTAATAATAGTGGTTTTCTTTTTCAGTATAAAATCACGCTCCCTTTTTTGTGTCCTTTCCCTTAAAACTCCCCCTTTAGGGGGCCGGGGGGAGAGCCGGGTTTCCCGGCTCCTGCGTCCGGCGTATAGCCGGACGCTATGCTTGCCCTGCCCAAGGGCAGGTTTTCTGCGCCCTTCGCCCTTTCATCTCCGGAAATAAGGCTGGAAAATTGTGGGTTCTGCTCTCTTTCAAAAAGCCCTCACAAATCGCCACAAATGCCCTCACACGGCGTTCTATGCTGGCTGTCGCTGTTTCCTTAGCCCCTGCCACAATTGCCCGACACGGCCCTCACAGGGATTACAAACGCTTACCCCGATAGCTGGCACTCATTGTGGTACTCAATTGCTCCTTGAATCGGCAGAATCGTAAAAACAAGATTACCATTTCGAACCTGCCCGCCATCAGATTCGTACTTTGTAGGCTCCGTAATAATCAGCGCCTTGTACTCCAGCTCCCGCACATATTTCTGCACCGTGTTGCGGCTCATGCCTACCGCCTCACCAATAGTTTTGTAGCTGGGCCAGCACTGATGTGACTTCCTATCCTCACAGTACATGAGGTACGCATAGACAGCCAGTTCCCCCGTAGACAACCCTAAACTAAAGATAGCGTTAGGCAGAGGAAAGAAATTCTTTGCGCCGCTGCATTGTGCTCTCAGAAAATTATTCATGGCATCTACCTCCTGCCTGTTCCTCAACCCAAGTGAGGAATTTTTCTTTTGGGACCACCAGCCTTGACCCGATTTTCACCACTGGAAAGCCCTCTCGGTGCAGAAGTTCATAGGTACCAGCCAGCGAGATTCCCAGCACCTGCGCCACTGTCTTTGCATTCAAAAACAGTGGCAGTTCGTCATAAATTTTGAGTTCTGATTGCTTCAATCGCATTCTCCTTCCATAGATTTCTATTTGCTCCCACATAATAAAGGACACTCGCAGACAGTTTGTAAACCAAAATTTAGAAAAATTCTCGAAACAAAAAAGAATAAGGAGTCCGTCACCAGACGGAGCTCCTCAGTTCTTTGTGAACTTTCTTCAGCTGCTTTGAGACTGCCATCTTGGATACGCCTCGGATCACACCGATTCTCTCCAAAGACAGCCCCTCGCCATAGCGTAGCTGAATCAATTCCTGTTTGGTCTTGTCCAGGCTCGCCACGGCTTTTCGCAGATTTTCAAGCCGGAGGCTCCTGATTGCAAGGTCGTCCAGCGAGTACAAGCAATAACTTTTCGGGGACAGCACCGTTTCGAGCTCACCTTTACTAAGATGCCTTTGGTCCCGCTTAGCCTCTGCCCGCTCACGCTTTCTGTCCTGCTCCAGGAATTCTGCGACCTCCTTTGGCACTGAGATCGGCTCACCTTCGTACATTATGACCATCGGGCTCCTTTCCGTTTGGGAAAGGCCACACAGCGCTGTCGGCACAGCGCCAAATACTGTGGACGTTCATGATCTCCCGCATCCCGGGGCAATTTTAGTGTCCGATGCGCGCCATGAAAGTCAGAGGCCACACGAGTGCAACCTCACCGAAACTGTGTGTTTTTTAGCTTTCGCTATATTTATTTTAACAGTTTCGCACTAAAATTGCAATACTCAGATTGAAATTGTCGAAAGGGCTTTTTCTTTGTTTATGTAGCGCAAATTTTGAGTGCCAGAAATTCAGTCGGCTCGGTCGGTGCTTGACAAGAGTTCATGTTTTGCATGAACTCTACGCCACATGGTGACCAGCGCCCCCGCGCTTTAACCTGCTTGTCTTTTTGACGGTTTTCTACGCCCTTTGAGGCGGGAAAATCTTTCAGAGTCCTGCATATCTGCACTGTGGTAATCATCCCTCACAAATCGCCACAAATGCCACAACACGGTGTTTTGCCTGTGGTCGGTCAATTTCTCTACCACTGCCTCAAATCGTCTGACAGCGCCCTCACATGGCTCAACAGCCTGTTGCTTGGTTGATGTTAGGTGTTTTCTGTCATGCCCTTTTCCGTATGTCCCTCTATTTTCTGCACTGCCTCCCCATCCAGCGCCACAAGGTCACCGGCCGCCCCTCGTGCATGACTCTCGTCCCATCCAGATCATACACACAGTCATCGTTAAAGGTGTGTATCCAAGAGAAGTGCCCCATATACTCCAGCGGCCTGCCCTGGCCGTCCTTATGCAGCCCGGACTGGTCCACGATCCGCTCAAACAGGGAAACATGGACATTCTCCGCACCCGCCGCCTTCAGCCGCCGTACCAGGGGCAGCACAAGACCGTCCGGAGGCACGATTGGGTCGTTCTCGGCCTGGGTGAACCACATAGGCAGGTGTTTGAGGTTCTCAATATCCTGCTCTGAGAAGTCGCTGGGCCGCAGGGCCTCGCACACCGGATAGGCGGCGGCAAAGAAGTCCGGGTAGCTCAGAAGCATCCGCATGGTCATAAACCCGCCGTTGGAACAGCCGCCGATGTACACCCTGTCCCGGTCGATGTCGGGGTGAAGGTCGATGAACTCGTCAATCACGGCCTTCACCGCCTCGGTGTACATACTTTTGCTGCTGGTAAGCTCCTTGGGATCCTGATGGTTCACCGCACCGGAATTCATCCAGAAGGTGGGGCACTGGGGGGCCAGCACATAGCCCGCGCCGCCCAGCTTGCGTTGAATATCGTCGGAGGAGATGGCCACCACCTTGTTGCCGGTGTAGGCCAAAGCCGGGTCATCGCCGCCCTCGCCGTGGCCGTGGAGCCAGATCACCAGGGGCAGCTTCTCCGGGAAGGTATGCTCCCACTCGTCGCCGTAGTTGCTGTCCAGGGCGGTGAAGCTTTGCTTGGCATGGTCCAAGTCCGGGGTGAAATAGCCGTAGTTCAGAGGGAGCGGCTCATAGTGGGAGCACCCATTCTGCCAGCCCCTCAGCTGTGGGCAGATATCCCCCTGGGACTCGTCGAATATCCAGCCGTTTATAGGCACCTCGCCGGGGATATCCTTCACCTGGGTGACCCGGTAGCGGCATTCCACCAGGGCGTTGTAGCCGCCCTCCCGGAGGCTCGCCGCCATAGAGTAGCCGATGGGAGCGCCCATCTGGTAGGGCATCTCCAGAGCGATGTGCCCCGACTGGTAGACCTTACCGCCGTTCTCGTCGCAGGGGTACGCCGCCGACACCGGGCGGTAGCCCTGGGAAGGAAAAATCTTCGGACCGGGCCAGGTGTGGTTCTCAAGGAAGCCCTTGCCGGTCTTGGGGTCGATGCGCTCCACGTAGACGGAGAAGGTGTCTTTGTCTATGCACTCGGCCCGGACAGTTTCCGGGGCCTTGAGGATGAGTTTGGTGATATAGGGGCCGTTGTCGGTGACAACGGTGAAGGTTTTGTATGGGTACATGGTTTGTCCTCCTTTACTTCTGACAGTTCCCCGCAATAATCTCCCTGAGCGGGATGTTGGGGTTGCGGTAGCGGTGCTCAGGATTGACCTCTTTAAACGTGGCGAACTGTATGGACTTCTGTGGGCAGGCGTGGATGCAGGCCATACAGCTGGCACAGTCGGTATAGTCGTGTTCGGCCCTGCCCTCTCTCACGTTTACGCACCCCATTGGGCACACCCGTGAGCATATACCACAGCCGATGCAGTCCTCCGTCACCCGGTAGTAGGGCTTTGCCAGCATGGGGCCATTCTCTTTTATCATGCTGACAAACCCCTGATAGAAGTCTTTCTCACCTTGCGAGGCGAACTGTATCTCCCGCTTTCTGCCATCGATGTCGGCCTTGATGGCGGCTAAATGATCGTCAACCTTCTTCTCAGGCTCCAGCTTTTTCTGTTCCTCCATGTCGAACACCAGCAGGGCGTTGTCCAGCATGATAACGGTGTTGATGTAGTCGGCCTTTTTGCCGATACTTGTAAGATACTCCTGTACCCGCTCAGCCACGCCGCCGTGGTGGCAGCCGTAGGTGATGACGATGTAAAAGTAATCTGTCTCGAA
>CAJUNQ010000077.1 GCA_910587835.1 uncultured Oscillospiraceae bacterium
ATACGAAGGGTGGATGTGCCAGGCGGCAGGCCCGCCGTGACTTCCGTTTCCATTGTGGTTTTCACTTTGGGGGCGGGAATAGCGATAAAGCCCATGCCGCAGGCGGGGCCGTGGCTGGCTCCGCCGGATAAGGCGCAGAACCCGGATACTTGCGTTCAGTCACAGTCCGAGCGCCACCGCGGTCTTGCAAGCCGTGAGCCGTCGCAGGCAATGAGGACGCCTTGCCATAAGAATGGGGAGAGTTGAGACACTATGGGGTGGACAAGCCTACACCCGTCCGGGAAATCTGTTTTACAAAACCAATCAGGGAGCCGCCCGCTCTCACTGTCTTGTGACAGGCCAACTAAAACGGCGCGGCTCCCTGAACTTTTATGAAAGGAAGTGCAGGTTATGGCAAAATCTTTGCAGGAAATCCAGGACATGCTGACAGACAAATGGAGTAACAATGCCTGCCGTGGGTATGTCATCAAGGCGATGGAAAGCTGCGGCTATAAGTCAAAGGACATCCGGGAGATTCTTATAGAGCTGTACGAAGTGTTTGACTTCTGCTCCGTGGAGGAAGCGGCGGCCTATTATGAACACTGGCAGCCCTGACCCCGGGCCAAGCTGGCCCGAAGCGTGGAGAAAGACGAAGGGGCAGCGCTCTTTGCCGGGCGCTGCCTTTTCGTGTTTCCCCACAGGACAAGAGGGAAACGGAAGGCTTCAACCCCGATTCGGAAAGGAGGCCCAGATGGTACAATCTGTAACCTACCAGAGAGAAACAAGGACCGTCCCCTTCCAGGGAAAGACTATTGTGCTGGAAAGCCTTACCCCGGTGCTTTCCCCAAAAGAGAAGGAGAGGCGGAAAAAAGAGATTGAGCGCTGTCTGTATGACGTGTTCAGCAAGTACCGCCAGAGCCGGCGCTGACCCCGACAACATTGCCCTCCGGGGCTATCAATGGTATAATATACTTGTAAGGTTGGTAGCTCCATTCCCATAGGAAAGGAGCCTACAATGAACATTAGAGAAGATTATATTTATGCCAGACAGTCCGTTGACCGCAAGGACAGTATCAGTATTGAGAGCCAGATTGACTTCTGCAAGTACGAGCTGAAAGGCGGCAGCTGCAAGATTTTCAAGGACAAGGGCTATTCGGGGAAGAACACCGACCGGCCCGAGTTCCAGAGACTGCTTGACGAGATCCGCAAGGGAAAGGTGCGGCGGGTCATTGTCTACAAGCTGGACCGGATCAGCCGCTCCATTCTGGATTTTGCGAACATGATGGAGCTGTTCCAGGAGTACGACGTGGAGTTTGTTTCCTCCACGGAAAAGTTCGACACCTCCACCCCAATGGGGCGGGCCATGCTGAATATCTGCATTGTGTTCGCCCAGCTGGAACGGGAGACCATCCAGAAGCGCGTCACGGACGCCTACTATTCCCGGTGCCTGAAAGGCTTCCACATGAGCGGCCAGGCCCCCTACGGTTTCCGGCTGGAGCCGACCACGGTTGAGGGTATCCGCACAAAAATGATGGTGCCCGACCCGGCAGCCGCCGACCATGTACGCCTGATGTTTGAAATGTACGCCGAGCCCGGGACCTCCTTCGGGGACATCAGCCGGTACTTTGAGGAAAACGACATCAAGGTCCATGGAAAATCGCTGTTCCGTCCCTTCCTCTCCCAGCTGCTCCGCAACCCGGTATACGCGCAGGCCGACCTGGAACTGTATGAGTTCTTCAAGAGCCAGGGGGCGGCAGTCGTCAATGACGCCGCCGACTTCGCCGGTACAAACGGCTGCTATCTCTACCAAGGGCGGGACGTGAAGGAGGACAAGGACAGGAGCCTGAAAGACCAGATACTTGTTATCGCTCCCCATGAAGGGATTGTTTCCTCTGACACCTGGCTGAAATGCCGGAAAAAGCTCATGGCGAACATCACCTTCCAGAACGGG
>CAJUNQ010000078.1 GCA_910587835.1 uncultured Oscillospiraceae bacterium
AGGTAGTTGAGAGACTACCGGTAGGAGTTTGCCGGTACTTTTGCGAAGCAAAAGGCGACTCCTTCGGAGTCGAGGCAAACGGCGATGTTGAACGAAGTTCCACATCGGGTGACTCTGCCCGAAGGGCAATGTCAGGAGCCCACGCCAAAGGCCACCCCCACAATATACCCATAATATAAATAAAGAAGCCAGTAAAACCCCCGCCTGCGTTGCAGTCAAACAAAGGCGGCAGTCATAGAATTTCAGCCACAAAGCCCCCCTCTGCCAGGGGACAGCTCAGTCATGGAAGAGTATGGGAAAGGAACGGGTTAGTATGAGCAATAATCAAGCAACCATCGAAGACCTGATCGACGAGATGTACGACGTGCTGGACAAGGGCTGGAAGATGCCTCTGTCCTCCGGCAAGGTGCTGGTAGACAGCGAGGAGATTCGGGCCATTCTGGACGATATCCGGGACGTGTTCCCCAAGGAGATCGGCCAGGCCAAGGCCATTGTGGCCGACCACGGGCAGATTCTGGCCGAGGCCAGGCGCGAGGCGGAGTCCATTGTCCATGCCGCCGAGGAGCGGGGCAAGGCCCTGGTCTCTCAGGAGGAGGTGGTGCGCCAGGCCCAGGCCCGGGCCAATGAGATACTCGCCCAGGCCCAGGCCAAGTTCAAGGAGATGCGCAAGGCCAGCAACGACTATGTGGACGACCTGATGCGCCGCACAGACGAGTCCCTTTCCGAGAGCCTGACGGAATTGCGCAAGACCAGGCAGAATATCAAGGCCTCTCAGAGAAATTCACAAATCTAGGACTGAGATTTTGTGTAACAATAACAAATGAAAATGGCGATTGTCTTTCCCATCACAAGATATTGTGGTGGGAATTTTTGTTCCCATCAAATAGCCTCGAACAACCCTTCGAGCCCGAAGACGGGCGGGGCCTCTGAGATTTTGAGGTTGCTTTTGGGGGCGGTTTGGGCTATAATAGTGTTACTGGGTGGCACAAAGTGGGTAAATGTGCAGCTTGGCGGTGAGAAGTGCGGAGCCGGTGGGGAATCGCCGGAGCAGCCGCAGAAAGGAACAGGCACATGCTGACAGGAGAGTACCAGCACAACATGGACCCCAAGGGTCGGGTGACCGTGCCTTCCAGATTCCGCGAGGACCTGGGAGACCGCTTCTATGTGTGCAAGGGCCTGGACGGCTGTCTGTTCGTACTCTCCAACACCCAGTGGGAGAAGCTGGTAGAAAAGGTCTCTGCCATGCCCCTGGCCCAGGGGCGGGGCATTCAGCGCTATTTTTTTTCCGGCGCAGCCGAGGTGGAGCCGGACAAGCAGGGGCGCATCCTCATCCCTCAAAACCTGCGGGACCACGCGGGGCTGGAAAAGGATGTGACCGTGATTGGCGCGGCCGTGCGGGCGGAGATTTGGGACACCGCCCGGTGGAAGGCCTATAACGACAGTCAGACCAGCGAGAACATTGAGGAGTCCATGAACCTGATGGCCTTCTGACATAGGAGGGGCCTATGGAATTTCAACATAAGCCGGTGCTGTTTTGCGAGACCATGCAGGGGCTGAACATCCGGCCCGGGTGCGTTTATATTGACGGCACCGTGGGCGGGGGCGGCCACTCTCAGGGTATTTTAGAGCGTTTGGCCGGCACAGGTCGGCTGCTGGGCATTGACCAGGACCCGGACGCCTTAGAGGCGGCGGGCCGCCGGCTGGCCGGCTTTGCCAACCACACCCTGGCCCAGGGCAACTTCAGCCAGATGAAGGAGCTGGCCCAGGCAGCGGGCATAGAGGCGGCGGACGGGGTGCTGCTGGATATCGGCGTATCCTCCCACCAGCTGGACGACCAGGCCCGGGGCTTCTCTTACCACCATGACGCGCCCCTGGACATGCGCATGAGCCAGCAGGGCCCCACGGCGGCGGAGCTGGTGAACTGCCTCACCAAAGCAGAGCTGACAGAGATTCTCTGGCGGTATGGGGAGGAGAAAAACGCCGGGCGCATTGCCCAGGGCATCTGCCGGGCCAGAGAGGCGGCTCCTGTTGAGACCACCCTTCAGCTGGCGGAGATTGTTAAAAGCTCGGTGCCCGCGGCAGTGCGAAGGGCGGAGGGCCACCCGGCCCGCAAAACCTTTCAGGCATTGCGCATTGCGGTAAACAGGGAGCTGGACCGGCTCTCGGAGGGCCTGGACGGGGCCTTTGGGCTGCTGAAGCCCCAGGGGCGGCTGGCAGTCATCACCTTCCACTCCTTAGAGGACCGGATGGTCAAGCGGCGCATGGCCCAGTGGTGTCAGGGCTGCACCTGCCCCAAGGATTTTCCGGTGTGCGTGTGCGGAAAGCTGCCCCAGGGCAGGCTGGTGTACAAAAGGGGACTGGCCCCCACTCCGGAGGAAGTCAACGAAAACCCCCGGGCCCGCAGCGCCCGGCTCAGGGTGTTCGAGAAGGCATAGAGGTTTTAGATAGAGCAAGGACCCCCCGGACCCGGGAGGAGGGGGGGATTGACAGAAGGCAGGGATGACGATTATTCTATCATGGTTGACATAATAAGTCGACATAATCGACAGGCCGACAAAATCAGCATGGCATAATTTGGGACAGGAACAACCGGCCAATCGGGCCGGCGGGAGGACACACATGGCATATCAGTCGGAAGCATATGATTTTTCCTTGTTCGAGGAGCGCAACGCCGCCCCGGTGCTGGACCCCCAGATAGAGGAACAGCCCCAGCGGCGGGACAAAGTGGTGGAGCTGCCCGAGCGGCAGCCCCAAGGGGAGCCCAAAAAGCAGCCCAAACACAGCCCCTTCAAGCGCATAGCGGGGGCCCTGTGCTTTTCGCTGCTGTTTCTCACAGGCATTACCGCGGTATACAGCGAGGTGCAGCTGACCGAGCTGACCGAGAAAATGAACGAAATGCAGGGGGATCTTTCCGAGGCCCAGAGCCTGGAAATCCAGCTGAACATGCAGGCCGCTCAGCGCATGTCCGACGCCCAGGTGGAGGACTACGCGGTGCAGCAGCTGGGCATGGGCAAGCTGGCCGGGTCGCAGGTGGTGTATATGCATGTGGCCCGGCAGGACAAGGGCACCGTGGTGCAGGAGATTGCGGAGGCCTCTTGGCTGGACAAGCTGCTGGAGACCCTGCGGGGCTGGCTGGCCCGGTAGCGGCGGCAGTCTTCGGCGGAGCCCGGGGCATAAGCCGGGGCAGGCCGGAATAACAATAGAACGGAGTGATTTACGGGAGAGCCAAGACCGCTTTGGCTCTCCCGTCGGCAGAAGCTGTGGAAAGAGGGCGGCTGAGGGGCTGAAAAACAGATTCTGGAAGGAGAACGCTATGGCAAAAGGCACAGCCGAAAAAATAAGAAAAAAGGCCATGGGGCTGACAGCGGCCTTGGTTTTTGTGGGCTTTGGGGCGGCGGCGGCCAGTCTGTTCCACTGGCAGGTGGTGCGGGGCGAGGAGCTCAGCGCCAAAGCCTTGGAGCAGAGCCTGCGCAGCACCGCCTTGCCCGCCATGCGGGGCAGCATTTACGACGCCACGGGCACTAAGGTGCTGGCCCAAAGCGCCAGCGTGTGGACCGTGGTGCTGGAACCGGCTTATCTGGCGGAGAACGAGGCCCTGCGGCGCACCGTGGCGGTGGGGCTGTCCCGCATTTTGGGGCTGGACGAGGAGGAGCTTTATCAGGAGACCGGAGACCGGTCCTCCTATTACACGGTGATTAAGCGGAAGATTGAGACGGATGTGCGGGACGAGATCAACCGGTTCAAGGAGGAGAACGGAATCGGCAACGGCATCCGCCTGATTGACGACTATAAGCGCTATTACCCCTACGGCACCGTGGCCTCTAATGTGCTGGGCTTTACCGGCAGCGACAACCAGGGCCTGGAGGGGCTGGAGGTCTACTATGAGAGCGAGCTCTCTGGCAGCGCGGGCCGGCTGGTGGCGGCGAAAAACGGTTTTGGCACCGACATGCCCTTTGAGTATGAGCAGGTGGTGGAGCCCGAGGACGGCTACAACCTGGTGCTCACCATTGACGAGACTGTGCAGAGCATTATGGAGAAGTATCTGGCAGAGGGCATTGAGAAGTTCAAGGTGAAAAACGGCGCGGTGGCGGTGATGATGGACGTGAACACCGGGGGGATTATAGGCCTGGCGGTTCAGCCCACCTACGACCCCAACGACTACCTTACCATTCTGGACAAAAACCTGCTGGCCAAGATTGAGGCCCTGCCCGAGGGGGAGGAGCGGGACGAGGCGGAGGGGCTGGCCCAGTCCACCCAGTGGCGGAACAAGGCAGTGTCCGACACCTATTACCCGGGCAGCGTCTACAAAATGTGCGTGGGCTCCATGGGCCTGGAGGAGGGGGCCATCACCGAGGAGAGCCAGTTTACCTGCAGCGGCGGGTTCCGGGTGGAGGGCATGGACGACCCCATCCACTGCTGGAAGACCTCGGGCCACGGGTCCGAGACCTTCCGGGAGGGGCTGTGCAACTCCTGCAACCCCTGGTTCATGCACATCGGCGAGCTGCTGACCGTGCCCACCTTCTGTAAATACCGGGAGTCCTTTGGCTTTACCAGCAAAACCGGCATCGACCTGCCCGGCGAGTCCGGCAGCCTTTACCACGACGAGGCGGACATGAGCTTTGCGGACCTGATGGTGGAGTCCTTTGGGCAGAACTTCAGCATCACTCCCATCCAGATGATCACCGCCTGCGCGTCGGTGGCCAACGGGGGCTATCTGGTGCGCCCCCATGTGGTAGACCGGATTGTGGACAACAGCGGCAACATTGTCAAAACAGCGGACACCAGCTACCGGCGGCAGGTCATCTCTGAGAGCACCTCCCGCACGGTGACGGATATTCTTAAGCAGAACGCGGCCTCGGGCACAGCCCGGGGGGGCTATGTGGCCGGCTACCGTATCTGCGGCAAAACCGGCACCTCAGAGAAGGTGGCAAAGCACAACGAGGACCTGGCAAAGGACCCCAGCGCCCAGATGACCTACATTGCCTCTTACTGCGGCTTTGCCCCGGCGGAGGACCCGAAATATGCCCTGCTGGTGTTTTTTGACGAGCCGGACGGGGATGAGAACGGGGGCTTTACCGGCGGCAACGCAGTGGCCGGGCCCATCTTCTCGGCCATGATGCAGGAGATCCTCCCCTATCTGGGGGTAGAGGTGGAGTACAGCGACGACGAGTACAACGAGATGTACACCGTGTCCCCCAAGGTGGTGGGGCTGAGCATTACCGACGCCCAGGCCGCTTTGCAGGAGCAGGGGCTGAAATACAACATTGTGGGCGACGAGAGCGACTGGGACAATGTGGTGGTGGAGCAGATTCCCGAGAGCGGGTCCACGGTGCCCAAGGACGGCATGGTGGTGCTTTACACCTCTGGCTATGACATGGACGACGCCCTGGTGGAGGTGCCGGACTTCTCCGGCTCGGGCCTGGTGAACGCCAGCTACCTGGCGGCGGAGTGCGGGCTGCAAATCAGCGTGAACGGCAGCCGGGACGAGGGCACGGTGGTGATGATGCAGGCCACCCCTGCCGGCGACAAGGTGAAAAAGGGCACGGTGATCACCCTGACCTTTGCGGAGGAGCTGAACACCGAGACCTATGTGCACATCAACTAGGGGGGCGTTTCCATCCCCCTCTCCGCAGGCGGCGGATATTTTGCCGGCCTCGGGGTAGAAGGTTCTTGCAGTACGCTGGGAACACAGGAGCTGCAAGCGGTTCAGAAAATTTTCGGCTGCAAGCTGGCAAAAAGCGGTTCCGAAAGCCCTATACTTAGCTTGTGGAAGCGTACCCCGGCTTGGCTCGGGCGTTGCCGGGCGGCATGTCTTGGGCACGGGCTGTAGAGACTGGGCGGGGCTCATCTCCGTCCCGAAAGGCCGGCGGATATTTTGCCGTGCTCTGGGTGGAAGGTTCTTGCAGTACGCTGGGAACATAGGAGCTGCAAGCGGTTCAGAAAATTTTCGGCTGCAAGCTGGCAAAAAGCGGTTCCGAAAGCCCTATACTTAGCTTGTGGGAGCGTACCCCGGCTTGGCTCGGGCGTTTCCGGGCGGCATGTCTTGGGCCGGGGCTGCGGAGACCGGGCGGGGCGCGCGCCCGGTTTTGGCCGCTGCGCACCGCGTCGGGCCGTGAAACAGTCTGACTGACCCTGGCGGGGAGCCGGGCTGTTGAGGGAAAAAAGAAAAGAGAAGCAAAGAGGAGAGAGCGTAAATGAACAACATTCTGTATCTGTCGGCGGCGCTGGTGGGGTTTGGGGCCACGGCCCTGCTGGGCTGGTGGATGATCCCCTTTCTGCACCGGCTGAAGTTCGGCCAGACCATTCGGGAGATTGGCCCCAGCTGGCACAAGAAAAAGGAGGGCACCCCCACCATGGGGGGGCTGATGTTCATTGCGGGCGTGGTGTTGGCGGTGTGCGGCTGTATGCCGGTGTTCTACCACCAGGCCGGGGCCGAGACCCCTTTGATGACCGTGCGGCTGTTCGGGGGCCTGGCCATGGCCGTGGGCTATGGGGCCATCGGCTTTATGGACGACTACATCGGCGTGGCGAAAAAGCGCAACCTGGGCCTGACAGAGAAGCAGAAGCTGGTTCTCCAGTTTCTGGTGGCGGGGGCCTACCTGCTGAGCCTGTATCTGGCAGGGGAGGACACGGCGACGCTGATTCCCTTTGTGGGCCGGGTGGATTTGGGGCTGCTCTATTACCCTCTGGCGGCCATTTTGCTTGTGGGGCTGACCAACGCGGTGAACTTTACCGACGGCGTGGACGGCCTGGACGCCACAGTGAGCTTTTTCGTGTTTATGATTTTGGCCCTGTGCGCGGGGGCGCTCTCCATGACCGGGATGACCGCCATGGCGGTAGCCGCGGCCGCGGCCTGCGTGGGCTTTCTGCTGTGGAATTTTCACCCGGCGAAGGTGTTTATGGGGGACACGGGCTCGCTGTTTTTAGGGGGCATGGCAGGGGCGCTGGCCTTTGGGCTGGATATGCCCATTCTGCTGCTGCCCCTGGGGGTGATTTACTGGGCGGAGATTTTGTCGGTGGTGCTGCAGGTGGCGTACTTCAAGAGGACCCATGGCAAGCGGCTGTTCAAGATGTCGCCCATACACCACCACTTTGAGATGTGCGGGTGGAGCGAGGTCAAGATCTGTCTGGTATTTGGAGGCATCGCCCTGCTGGGCGGGGTTCTGGGCCTGGCGGCGGTGGTATTTGGAGTATAAACCCGACAGTCGCGCCAATTAAAGGTTCTTGAAGATTCCGGCTTCATCTTTGATGAAGGCGAAGGGACTTTTCTCGAAAAGTCCCTTAAGCAGAGGTCAGAGTCCCCAAGGTCTTGCCCTTGACCTTAAAACACCTGCAAAAGCGCAGGAGGGTAGGGGGTCTCGGCTTCGCCTCGGACGGTTCGCAGCTTGTCTGCCACCGGCAGACGCTCACCCCCCGTAAGGGGTTCCCTATCGAATGGGAGCGAAGCGGACATTCGACAATGCCCTTAAAGCCCTAAGCGTTGGGGGCGGGCGGGGTGGGACGCTGCCGCTGCCCTCGGTGGCCGCCTGAGCAAGCGAAGCTTGCGAAGAAAGAGCCACCGACGGTAGAACCCACGCCAAACGCCGTGTGAGGAAGCTCTACACGGGTCAATCGCCCGCCAAAGGATAAGCCCACATATAAAAAACCTTTTTGCAGAGCAGAAGCGTCAGCTGTCAAAAAAAGAAAATTCTGCCAGGGGTGGAATTTCCCCCCGCGCGGTGCAAAATAACAAGGTCACAAGCCCCAAAGAGCCCATAAGAAAAAGCCGACCCGAAAGGAGTGAACGCCTATGCCAGCCGCGGGAAGAACCGCCAGAGGCCTGAGCCGGGTGCCGGAACGCCCCCGAGATTCATCCCGAGATTCATCTCGGGAGCAGCGCCAGAGAACGCGCCGCCGGACGCCCCGCCGGAGAAAGATGAAGTTCGCCCTGTTCAGCCTGGGCAGCGGGATGGATATGCCCCTGTTCGTGTTTGTGATGGTGCTGCTGGCCATTGGCCTGGTGATGCTGTTCTCTGCCAGCTATGCCGACAGCTATTACCGCGAGGGCAACAGCTATCACTATATCTCCCGTCAGGCGGGGTTTGCGGCCTTTGGGGTGGCGGTGATGCTGGCCGCCTCGGCAGTGGACTACCACCACTACCACAAGCTGGCCCTGCTGGTAACAGGCGTCACGGTCATCATGCTGCTGATGGTGCTGATTTTCGGCCGGGTGCTGGGTATTCAGTCCATTGCCCCCAGCGAGGGCGTGGCCTACCGCTGGCTGAATCTGGGCGTCCAGTTTCAGCCCTCGGAGATTGCCAAGTTTGCGCTGATTCTGCTGTTCGCCCACATGATCTCCATTTACGCGGACAAAATGGACACCTTCCGGTATGGGGTGCTGCCCTTTGTGGGGGTGCTGGGGATGTTCGCGGCGCTGGTGTTTTTGGAGAACCACATGTCGGGCACGCTGATCATTCTGGCCCTGGGAGCCATTATGATGTTTGTGGGCGGAACCAAGCCCCGGTGGTTTGTCATTGGCGGCATAGCGCTGGCGCTGCTGCTGGGAGCGTATCTGCTGCTGGGGGGCAAGGACGAGAGCGGCGAGGGCGGCGTGTATCAGATGGACCGGGTGGCCGGGTGGCTGGACCCCTTCGGGGAGAAGTCCACAGGGCCGGACAGCAACGACACCTGGCAGATCAAGCAGTCGCTGTATGCCATTGGGTCGGGAGGCCTTTTCGGGGTGGGGCTGGGCCAGTCCCGGCAGAAATACATGTATCTGCCCAAGCCCCAGAACGACTTTATTTTCGCCATTGTCTGCGAGGAGCTGGGCATGGTGGGGGCCCTGGTGATTATGATTCTCTTTGCGCTGCTGGTGTGGCGGGGGGTATATGTGTCCCTCCACGCCCGGGACCGGTTCGGGACCATGCTGGGGCTGGGGCTGATTTTTCAGGTTGGCCTGCAGGCGGTGCTAAACATCTGCGTGGTGACCAACACCATCCCCAACACCGGCATCAGCCTGCCCTTTTTCAGCGCGGGGGGCACCTCGCTGGTGATGCTGCTGGGCCAGATGGGCATTCTGCTGAACATCTCCCGCAGCGCCACCGTGGAGAGGACGTAGAGAGGGGCGGCAGTCTGAATAGCAGAAAGAATGGACGTTTTTTGACCGCCGCCTGCATGGGGCGGTGAGGAGCGTCAACCCCCATAAGATGGGCTGCGCCGGGGCGTTTTCCTCCTTTGCAGCCGGTAACTGCCCAAGGAGTGGGGGCCGGAATTCTGGACCCGAGCCGCGGGACCGGGCTTGAGCCGGGTGCGGCTTGTCGCACAAACCCTGGGCCCGGGCGGCTGAAGGAGAAGCCCCGGGACGCGGCCCGGATTTGCGGCTTCCATTTTGACACACCCTTTCCCGGAGAGCAGGGCCGTGTCAGTGAAGCCGCGGCACTGCTTTACCAAGAACGAGAAGCAGTCTCATGTACCGCAAGCTCTTTCAGGGGTCGAAGCCGGAAGTCGTTTTTTCTGACAGACAGCTTCGCCCCGCAAACGGGGGCGGAGCTTCGGCGGCTGCGGGTGTAGGTGGGGCGTTCTACCTCACCCTGGGCTGTGGAGCGCAAGACAGAGCCCCCGGGGAGGCGGGCTTTTCTGCGGCGGAGAGACTGGGCCGCTGGGGCGGACCCGCTGCCCTGGGGGCCAAAGCATAAGAGAGGTTGGAGATTTTTATGAAGGTACTGTTTACCGGCGGGGGCACGGCGGGGCACATCAACCCGGCTTTGGCTGTGGCCGGATATCTCAAG
Organism: uncultured Oscillospiraceae bacterium; assembly: GCA_910587835.1. Taxonomy (GTDB): domain Bacteria; phylum Bacillota; class Clostridia; order Oscillospirales; family Acutalibacteraceae; genus Acutalibacter. Next base: position 9,768 of record CAJUNQ010000078.1, read on the forward strand.
CAAAAGGAGCCGGATACCCGGATTCTTTATGTAGGCAACCGGGGGGGCATGGAGGAGCGGCTGGTGCAGCGGGCCGGGTACGACATGGCCTTTATCACCATCTCCGGCTTTCAGCGCAGGCTGACCCCCCAGAATATCAAGCGGAATTTTCAGACAGTGGGGCGCATGTTTGCCGCTGCCGCCGAGACCAGAAAAATCATCAAGGACTTTGCCCCGGACCTGTGCGTGGGCACCGGCGGCTATGTCAGCGGCCCGGTGGTGTGGGAGGCCGCCCGCATGGGGGTGCCCTGCGTCATTCACGAGTCCAACGCCTACCCGGGCGTTACCACAAAAATGCTGGCCAAGTCGGTGAAGGCCCTGCTGCTGGCTGTGCCCGACGCCAAAAGCTATTTCAGCGGCAAGGTCAACTGCGTGGTCACAGGCAATCCGGTGCGGGGCGAGGTGCTGGCGGCGGAGCGGGAGGCCTCCCGCAAGGCCCTGGGCCTGGACAGCCGCCCTCTGGTGCTGTCCTTTGGGGGGAGCCTGGGGGCCTCGGCCCTGAACCGGGCCGCTGCCTTTATGCTGGCCGAAAGCGCGAAAACGGGGAAATACCAGCACATCCACGGCTACGGCAGCCACGACCCGGCCTTTTTGGAGGAGGTGCGGGCGTTGGGGTTGAACATAGACGAGACCCCCCACATCCGTCTTTTGGAGTACATTGACAACATGCCCCAGTGCCTTTCTGCGGCAGACCTGGTGATTGGCCGGGCAGGGGCCATGACCCTGACAGAGATTGAGGCCAAGGCCAAGGCCTCCATTCTGGTGCCCTCCCCCAATGTGGCGGAAAATCACCAGTTCCACAACGCCATGGCTTTGGTGCGCCGGGGGGCGGCGGAGATCATCGAGGAAAAGGACCTGACCGGAGAAAAGCTGTGGCGAAAGGCGGAGAAGCTGCTCTCTGACCCGGAGCGGCTGCGGAGCCTGGGGGAGAACGCGGGGAAAATGGAGATTGTCGACGCCAACGAGCGCATCTACCGGGAGCTGAAAAAAGCCGCCAACGGAGAAAAGGCGTGAGCCGGAAGGGAGAGAGCATGAGCATAAGAATCGCGGCCCTGCGCCAGGAGCCCGGGCTGCTTGAGACCATGGCCGGGTGGTTCCCCCACACCTTCGGCGTGCCGGAGGAGGCCTATCGGGAGAGCATGGCCCAATGCCTGGCCGGAGCCGGGCCAGTACCCCAGTGGTATGGGGCCATGGAGGGGGCCCGTATGGTGGGCGGGCTGGGGGTGATTGAGAACGACTTTCACGACCGGCCGGACCTGGCCCCCAATGTGTGCGCAGTGTATGTGGACGAGCCCTGGCGGGGGCAGGGCATTGCGGGCAAGCTGCTGGGCCATGTGTGCGGGGACATGGCCGCGCTGGGGGTGAACGCCCTGTACCTGGTGACGAGCCATACCTCATTCTATGAGCGGTACGGCTGGGCGTTCCTGTGCATGGCGAATGCCGGTGAGGAGCCGGTTCGGGTGTACCGCAAGGAGACGGGTTTGCTTTAGGGCGTGGGGCGGGGTGTGAGAGGCTTGCTTGTTGGGGGTGGCTTCCTCGTTGCAGGCGGCATCTCTCGAGAACGCTTAGCGGCCCAAGGCTTTGGAGGACGGCAAAAATCCGCCGAAAAGACGCCCGCGAACCCTTGTGTGAGCACGCCCTGGTAGGTCAAGGGCAAGCCCATGGGAGGAGTGTCCTTTCGCGCATTTTATAACGGGACTGATTGATAGGGGCAGTCCCCTGTAATTACCCATTTATCCGGAGTTCCCGGAACGGAGACCCAGACAGGATCTCTATATAAAATCTGCGAATGGGACACTCCCCCCATGGGGACCCTGTCCGCAACCCCCTGCCAGGGGCCATGCGCCTCTTGACCCCGATATGGGCTTGCTGTTAGGCGACTCTCCCATCAGGCTCTTATCCTATCCCACCCACATTTCCTTTGCGCGGGCTGCCGCTAACGTTTTCGAGAAACGTAGCGAATCGAAGTGAGCGAAACGCGAATGAGAGTTCGCCAAAGGCGAACTCTTGTCCAGCGTCACGCTGGTGGCACACTTTGGGGGATGCTTCATAAAATGGCGTAGCCCATTTTAAGTGAGGTGTTCCATATGATCATCATCGACGGCCCTGCTGAGCTCAGCGGGGAGCTCCGGGTCCAGGGGGCAAAAAACAGCGCACTCCCTCTGCTGGCGGCCGCGCTGCTGTGCAAGGGCCAGACTGTGCTGCACAACTGCCCCGACCTGTCGGACGTGAACACGGCCCTGGCTATTTTGGAGCAGCTGGGCTGCCGCTGCCGCCGGGAGGGCCATGACCTGACCGTGGACAGCGCCATGACCAGCTGGGAGATTCCCGAGGAGCTGATGCGGGGAATGCGGTCGTCCATTGTGTTTTTGGGGGCCATGCTGGCCCGGTGCGGGCGGGCAAGGCTGTGCTTTCCCGGGGGCTGCGAGCTGGGGCCCCGGCCCATTGACCTGCATCTCTCCTCTCTGCGGCGGCTGGGGGTAAACATTGACGAGAGCGGCGGCTGGCTGGACTGCTCCGCCCCCCAGGGCATTCAGGGGGCCTATGTGTCCCTGGCCTTCCCCAGCGTGGGGGCCACCGAAAACCTGATTCTGGCGGCAGTGTGCGGCACAGGCACCACCATTATTGCCAACGCCGCCCGAGAGCCGGAGATCTGCGACCTGTGCGAGTATCTGAACCGCTGCGGGGGGCGCATCTACGGCGCGGGCGAGAGCTGCGTGATTGTAGACGGGGTGAAGGAGCTGTTTGGCTGCGAGCACCGGGTCATGCCCGACCGCATCGCCGCTGTCACCTACATGGCTGCGGCGGCGGTGACCGGGGGCAACGTCACCCTGCGGGATGTGGACAATACCCACATTCTGCCCATGCTGGCCCCCTTTGAGGAGTCGGGCTGCGAGGTGCGCCAGCTGGGGGGCTGTTTGAACATCATGGCCCCCCGGCGGCTGGGGGCGGTGAGACATATCCGCACCATGCCCTACCCGGGCTTTCCCACCGACGCGCAGCCTGTGGTTATGTCCATGGCCGCGGTGGGCCGGGGCGCCAGCGTGTTTGTAGAGAACATATTTGAAAACCGCTACCGCCACGCCGACGGGCTGAGCCGCATGGGGGCCAGCGTCAAGGTAGAGGGCAAGGTGGCGGTGGTAGAGGGCGTGGAGCGGCTGACCGGCGCATCGGTAGAGGCCGCCGACCTGCGGGGCGGGGCGGCTCTGGTGGTGGCCGGCCTGGCGGCGGAGGGCGTCACCCGGGTTGGGGCGGCGGAGCACATCCGCCGGGGCTACGAGGGCCTGTGCGGCTGTTTGGCGGACCTGGGAGCCCGGATTCGGGAGACAGAGCTTTAAAACTCCGAAACGCCGTCTATTTTGCTCCAAAACGGTGCTTTCTGCGTCAAAAATCCTCGAAAGGCGGCAAGCCTTTCTTGCGGTTTTTTCCTTGAAAGCCCTCGTTTTTGGACAATAATCCAGCATTTCTCTGAATTATAAAACAGACTCTGGCAGACGGGAAAAAGGACGTGGAAGGGAGGCGGCGGAATGGCTGCGGGAAGACCGGAAAGAAGAAAGTCCCGGCGGGACATGTGGGACGACGAGAGCTTTGAGGACATCAATTCCCATTCAGACGGGGAGCCGCCTCAGCAAAGGCCTCTGCCGGGGGCAGGCCGCAAGCGCGCCCGCCCGGTCCCGCAGGACGCCGGCAGGCGGAAGGACAGAGCCTCTACCCGAGAGCGGGCCTCCGCCCGAGAGAGAACCTCCGCCCGGGAACGGGCAGGAAGAAAGCCCTCCTCCCAAAGGGAGGCCAGAGGGCGCAGGCCCGCCTCAGAGCGGGGAGGGGCCCGAGAGCGGGAGCCGGTCTCCCGGCAGCCAGGGGATGCCCCCCGCTCCCGCACCCGGCCCGAGCCTCAGCCCCGAAAGCGGCGCAGGCCCATGGGGCTGTTTCAGCGCAGGCTGCTGATGATTCTGGCCCTGCTGGCCATGCTGGCGGGCACAGCCTTTTTGGCCGAGTCGCTGCTGCTGCGGGTGACCCATGTGCGGGTGACCGGGGACGCGGTGTACCCGGAGGAGGAGATTGTCGCCATCTGCGGCTATGAGGAGGGCGACAACCTGCTGCTCATCCCCATTGGAGACAGGGAGCGGGAGCTGGAACAAAAGCTGCCCTATGTGGCCCAGGCGAAGATCAGCCGGAGAATTCCTGGCACGGTGGTGGTGGACATCACCGCCGCTCAGCCGGTGTGCTGCCTGCAGGCCGGGGGCGGGTGGTTTGTGATTGGCGCGGGGGGCAAGGTGCTGGAGGTGCGGGCCGACGCGCCCCAGGGCCTGATGCAGGTGATTGGCCTGAACCCCTACGCCGCCCAGCCGGGCTTGATGCTGGGCCTGGACGACGAGGAGCAGGCCAAGGCCTTTCAGACAGTGCGGGAGGTGATTGCCGAGCTGGGCGCGGCCCAGGACTTCACCCGGCTGGACCTGAGCGACCCGGACCATATCCGGCTGTGGTATCAGGACCGGGTGGAGTGCGTGCTGGGCAGCGCCGTGGACCTGGAGCACAAGATACAGTATGGCTACGGGCTGTTTGACACAGAGAATGAGGACGCCATTCAGCCGGACCAGACCGGGCGGCTGGACCTGAGCTACCTGACCGAGAGCAAGCGGGCCTTTTTTGACCCCAGCGCCCCGCCGGATGGGGTGCAGGCCCCGGTGGTTCCCACCCCAACGCCCGCGCCCAGTCCTACGCCTGAGCCGGAGGAGGGGACAGAGGACCAGAGCCAGCCGGAGGACGCCGGCGGAGACGGGGATGAGGGCACAGAAGACACGGGCTGGCCGGAGGAATGGGAGGACGAAACCGGAGACGGGGGATGGACCGAGGGCGGCGAGGATGAGGCTTACACCGGGGAAGAGGAGGAATGGTAGACGGGAAGAAGCTGCCGGCATGGGTAAGCGCCAGAGTCAGTAAAGGCTCTGGTTGCGCGGACCTTGCGCCGGGGCAGGGGGTGGCCTCCCGGAGCCGCCTGTTCGCGGGCCAACGCCGGGGACGCTTCGGGCTGACCCAGCCGGGCAGGGGGGAGTGCCTGTGTCTGATGACAAAAAGTTTCGCCTGCCAGCGGACTTGAGGGTCTTGCACCGGGGCAGGGGGCGGCCTCCCGGCACCGCCTATTCGCGGGCCAGAGCCGTCCCGCTCTTTGCCAGGCCCGGGGGACGCTTCGGGCTGACCCAGCCGGACAAGGGGGCGGGCAGCGACTGTGTCGGTTGGCAAAAAATTCTTTGCCCGCCAGCGGGCTTGAGGGTCTGTCCATATCTTGTGCCTGGGACTGGCGGCGCGCGTATTCGCCCGGAAAAAATTGGGAAATATCGGTTTTGTGGATTCTTTTTTTAAGAATATCCTTGAAATTTGGCCGAAAAAGTGATAGATTATACCTTGTAGCAAAAGAGTTGACGTAATCTTGCTTTTGTTTCCGTGTCTGTGCGGAGCGGGGAGGAGCAGGCGCCGTCTGCCCGGGCCTGAAAAAACAGGGCCCTGGGGCCGGCGTCAGGATTCAGAAAATAAGGAAGGGTGGTCGTAAAAATGCCTTTTGAAGTTGACAATCTGCTGGACGAGACCCCACAGGTCATCAAAGTAGTAGGAGTGGGCGGCGGCGGCGGCAACGCTGTCAACCGCATTGCCAGCGCCGGGGTGCGCAGCGTGGAGCTGGTGTGCATGAATACCGACAAGCAGGCCCTGCAGCGCAGCCAGGCCTCGGTAAAGGTGCAGCTGGGAGAAAAGCTCACCAGCGGCCGGGGGGCGGGCTCTAAGCCCGAGGTGGGCGAAAAGGCCGCTGAGGAGAGCCGGGAGCTGATCTCTCAGACCCTGAAGGACGCGGACATGGTTTTTATCACCGCGGGCATGGGCGGCGGCACCGGCACCGGCGCGGCCCCTGCCGTGGCCAAAATCGCCCGGGAGCAGGGGGCCCTTACGGTAGGCATTGTCACCAAGCCCTTTGCCTTTGAGGGCCGGCGGCGCATGGACCAGGCGGAAAGGGGCATTGCGGCCCTGCGGGAGCATGTGGACTCTCTGGTGGTCATTCCCAACGAGCGGCTGAAGCTGGTGAGCGACGAGCGCATCACCCTGGCCAACGCCTTTCTGGTGGCCGACGATGTGCTGCGCCAGGGCGTGCAGAGCATCTCGGACCTGATTCAGCTGCCGGGCATTGTCAACCTGGACTTTGAGGACGTGAAGTCTGTGATGCAGGACGCGGGCTACGCCCACATGGGCGTGGGCCGCGGCAATGGCAAGGATAAGGCCGAGCAGGCGGCTATGGCGGCTATTTCCAGCCCCCTGCTTGAGACCAAAATCGCCGGGGCCCGGGGCGTGATTATCAACATCACCTCCAGCCCGGACATTGCCCTGGACGAGATTGACACCGCCTCTCAGATCGTCACCGAGCGGGCCCACCCGGACGCCAACATCATCTGGGGCGCCACCTTTGACGAGAGCATGGAGGACGAGATGAACGTCACCGTGATTGCCACCGGCTTTGACGGCATGAACGGGGAGAAGTCCAAGCCCGCGCTGGACATTGACCTGGACGACGATTTTCTGGGCCCCGCCCCTGCCGAGCCCGCCCCCGCCCCGGTGAGCCGCAGCAGCCGGAGCAATAGCCCTGTCCGCAGCCAGACCGTGCGCAACGTGGAGCCCCGGGTGGACCCGGCGGTGATTGACGACGACGATACCTTTACCGACATTATGTCCATATTCAACCGGAAGTAATTGGGATGAAGGAGGCAGGACAATGGGAATGATCAAGGGCGTACATCACATTGCCGTGAAGCCCACGGCGGAGCAGTACCAGAAGACAGTGGACTTTTACACCAAGCTGCTGGGGCTTGAGGTCAAAAAGAGCTGGGGCGACCCGGCGCGGCCCTGCCTCATGGTGTCCTGCGGGGACAATTCCTGCATGGAGATTCTCAGCGGCGACAGCGAGATTCCGGCGGGCGGGCCCCTGGCCCACATCGCCTTTGCCACCGACAAGGTGGATGAGATCATCGAGAAGGTACGGGAGGCCGGGTATCAGGTGACCAACGAGCCCGCCGACATGGACCTGGGCGGCGCGCCCATCCGCATTGCCTTTTTCTACGGCCCCACCCACGAGCATATTGAGCTGTTCTGGGAGAAATAAGGGTAAATTTGCGGCTCCGGCTGAGCGCCGGGGCCGCTTTCCTGTCTGCAAAGGAGGGTGCAACATGCCATTTCCCGGCATCCAACAGCCAGAGGTAATTCAGCTGACAGAGGAGCTGAGGCTGAAACAGTACGATGGCCATTTTGAAAAGGCCCTGCCCGGCTACCAGGACCCGGTGGTGTACCAGAACTCAGAGGGCATCTTCGACGAGAGCAAAATTCCTGGTCTGGACTATGTAAAGGCCATGTGCGAGTATCTGGACAAGCACGGGGAGCTCTACTTTGTCGAGGCCTGGGAGGACGGGGCCTGGACCCCGGTGGGGGATGTGACCGTGAAGCCCGAGAACCCGCCCATTGCCATCTGGTACGGCAAATACCGGGGCAGGGGTTTGGGAAAGCTGGTAATGCAGGCCGTCATCCGCCGCTTGGGGGAGCAGGGCTATCCAAAAATTACCGGCACTACCGTGTACAAGTGGAACCCGGCCTCTCTGGCTCTGCACCGGCGGCTGGGCTTTTCCATCATACGGGAGACAGACACAGAATATTACCTGGAACGGGACCTGAAGGAGGAGGCGGAGAACATGGAGGAAATACGTCTGAACACCAGCCAGCTGCCAGAGATGGCGGCAAAGCTGCGGGCAGGCCAGCGGGTGCTGCTGTCCGGCAGGGCCTACACCAGCCGGGACGCGGCCCACAAGCGGATTGTGGAGCTGCTGGACCGGGGGGAGGAGCCCCCCTTTCCCCTGGCAGGGGCGGCGGTGTACTATGCCGGGCCCACCCCCGCGCCGGATGGCATGGCGATTGGCTCCTGCGGGCCCACCACCAGCGTGCGCATGGACCCCTACACCCCCCGGCTGCTGGATTTGGGGCTTAGGTGTATGATCGGCAAGGGCCGGCGCAGCGCGCCGGTGGTAGAGGCCATGAAGCGCAACGGGGCGGTGTACCTGTGCGCCATTGGGGGCGCGGGGGCTCTGGCCGCTCAGTGCATTACAGAGTGCCGGGTCATCGCCTTTGAGGACCTGGGCTGCGAGTCGGTCAAGGCGTTGACCCTGAAGGATTTTCCCCTGATTGTTGGCATCGACAGCCTGGGCGGCAGCATATTGGTTTGACAGCTGGGAGGGATGGTTATGTTCACAAGGCTGATGAGGCTGCTGGTAAAGGATTATGGAGAAAAGCCGGCCCCTGCGGTGCGGGAAAAGGCAGGCCGCACCGCAGGGGCGGTGGGCATTGCCACCAATCTGCTGCTGTTCGCGGTAAAGCTGGCGGCGGGGCTGCTGTCCCACAGCGTGGCGATTTTGGCCGATGCGGTGAACAACCTGACAGACTCCGGCTCCTCCATAATCATGCTGGTGGGGTTTAAGCTGGCAGGCAAGCCCGCCGACAAGGAGCACCCCTTTGGCCACGCCCGCATCGAGTACCTTTGCGGGGTAATCGTCTCCTTTTTGGTGCTGATTCTGGGGTTGGAGCTGGGCCGCAGCTCGGTGGGCAAAATCCTCTCCCCCCAGGCGGCGGAGTTCGGGCCCCTGTCTCTGGGGATTCTGGGGGCGTCGGTGGCAGTGAAGCTGTGGCAGTGCGGGTTTTACCGCAGCGTGGGCCGCACCATTGGCAGCGGAGCCCTGATTGCCACTGCCAGCGACAGCCGCAACGACGTGATTGCCACTGCCGTGGTGCTGCTGGGCGCGCTGGCCTCCCGGGCCACAGGCTGGCAGCTGGACGGCTGGCTGGGCCTGGCCGTGGCGGCCTTTATCGTGGTGTCGGGGGTCAAGCTGATTTTAGAGACCGCCGACCCCCTGCTGGGCGCGGCCCCGGACCCGGAGCTGGTGCGGGATATCTACACCAAAATCCGGGGGTATGAGGGCGTAATCGGCATTCACGACCTGACGGTGCACAGCTATGGCGAGGGCCGCTGCTTTGCCAGCGTCCACTGCGAGGTGCCTGCCGAGGAGGACATTCTGGTCAGCCACGACCGCATTGACAATATTGAGCGGGACTTTTTGGAGCGGGAGGGCATTCATCTGGTCATCCACCTGGACCCGGTGGTGACCAGCGACCCCAAAGCCCAGGCTCTGCAAGAGCAGGTGCGGCAGCGGGTTCAGGCCCTGTATCCCCAGGGGGCCATCCACGACTTTCGGGTGGTGTGGGGGGTGACCCACTCCAATGTGCTGTTCGACGTGGCAGTGCCCTTCTCCCTTGGGGACAGCGACCAGGACATCAAGGAGAAGCTGGCCCGGGAGATTGCCGCGCTGGACCCCAGCTATCGGGCGGTGCTGGCCGTGGACCGGGAGGGCGTGGTCAACGAGCTGGAGAGCTGAGGGGGCTGTCAGGGTCTTTGGGCAGGTACACCCGGCAGGGGACCCCCAGGCGTTTGCAATTTTCTATCACATATTTTGTGCCCCGGGACTGCCCGTCCCAAAAGGCCAGCGCCAGGTCGGCGTGGCGGATGATGGTCAGGTTGCGCCTGAGGGGAGCGGCGCGGCCGTAAACCTCGTATTGGGGCAAAAACTCCCGCAGCGGGACCCCATGTGCCAGGGCCCAGTCCCGGGCGCAGGCGTCCACGCCCTTTGCCCCGCCGGAGATGATTTGACTGGTCTGGGGCTACTGTTCCAGGCCCTCTACCCTCAGGCCCCGGGAGCCTATGACGGCGACTTTCATGTGATTTCTCCTTTGTATGAAATTGTGTAGATATACCATGTATCTACACACCCCATTATACCACATGACAGCCATAAAATAAACACACAATATATCTTCAAAGAGGTGATTGTGTGGCTGTCAAAAGTATTTCCATCCGTATGGAGGAGGAGATGCTGCGTAAAATCGGTTATATCGCAGACTATGAGGGACGCTCGGTCAACAGTCATATTCTGGTGCTGGTGCGCGAGAGCATTGCCGCCTTTGAGCGGGAGCACGGCGCAGCGGGCGACGGCATTCCTCCTGCGGTGAATGTGAAGCCGGGGAAGAGGCAGTGAGAAAGCCTTACCCCTTCAGCTCTGTGCCAGGGTAGTAGTGGGCCAGAATCTCTCGGTAGTCTGCGCCCCGCTTTGCCAGAAACACCGCCCCGGCCTGGCTCATGCCCACCCCGTGGCCCCAGCCCTTTACGGTAAAGTGAAAGCCCGCCTGGTCTACCGTAAAGGTAAAGCTTGCGCTGCGCAGGCCCAACGCCCCCCGCAGGTCCCCCCCCGAGACCGTCGTGCCCCCCAGCACGGCGGTTTTTGCCATGCCCGAGGGGGTGTAGACCGGGCCGGTCAGCCACTCCTCCACAGGGCCGGTAAGGTCCGCCTGGGGAAAGGCCTCCGCCGCCGCCTCCCGGAACTCCTCGGGGGTAAAGTGGGCTTCGCTCAGATAGCCGTCGCTGAAAGCGTCGCCAGGGCTGGCCACGGCCTGCAAATAGGGGTGGTCCTCCCCCGCGTCCGGCGACCAGACATTCTCTACCGCCTCGGTGCTGCCGGGGGAGATGGCGAAGTAGGCGGTGAGGGCCAGCTCATCCCCATAGGTGAGGGTCTGGCCGAAAACCTGGTCTACCACCTGGTCCAGCAGGGCCTGATAGCGGTCAAAGTCCTCCCCCCAACGCTCCTGCATGGCGCTGGCCGGGACATAGACCAGCCAGTTCTCCGTGTCGCAGGCAATGGGCTGGCCGGTTTGGCGTTGGCGGCTGTAGTAGGTGTAAGCGGCCACAGCCTGGGCCTTCAGGGCCTCCTGGGGGGCGTTCAGGTCCATCTCGCAGGCAATGGCGGCGGCGAGAAATTCCCGGTCGGGGACAGTGAGGGTCTGGCCGGTGGCAGCGTCGGCGAGGGTGAAGGCGGAGTGCTCCGGAGAGGGCTGAGGGGCAGCGGCCGGCGCGTGGGCCGGGACGCTGCCCGGGCTGCTGCTGGCAGCAGGGGACGGGGTGGCGGGCGGGGGAGAGGCCCCTGGGGCGGAGGGGGCGGGGGTTGGGGAGAGCGGGGCCTGGGGGGAGCGGGAGGCGGCGTAGACGGCGGCGGGGGCCAGGGTGATGAGGGTGTAGAGAAGGAGAAAGGTGAGGAGGAGGGGCTTGACGGGGGAGGATTTCATGAGGGGGGCTCCTTTCAGAAGAGAGTGGGGGCAAGCAAATCACGCGAACCCTTGTGTATTGAAACCTCTAAGGAAAGCAAATCACGCGGTCCAGGGGCGTTAGGCCCCTGGCGGATTCTTAAGGCAGAGCCTGCGAGTTCACTTCGTGAACTCGGCCGCCGGAGGCGACCTTGACCTTAAAAAGGCGGCGCAGACAACAAAGGCGCGAGGTACAAGTCTACCTCACCCAAGCTGTCGGAACGGGGTAAAGCTGCGCCGCCGTACTTAGCGCCTTTGACCGCAGGTCAAACAGCGGACTGTTAGCAGCCGGTAAATTCAGGGGAAGGAGCTTCCTGTGTCGCCCTTGTTGGGAGAAGTAGAAACAAAAAAGAAAATAAAAATAATATTATTTTTTCTTCCAGCGGACTGTTAGCAGCTGGTGAATTTGGATGGAGGGGCTTGTTGCGTCGTGCTTGTTGAGTGAAGTTGGAACAAAAAGAAGATATTTTTTCTTTCGGCGGGCGGCTGGCAATCGGGAATTTGGAGGAAGGGGCTTGTTGCTTCGTGCTTGTCGAGCGAAGCTGGAACAAAAACTTTTCATGAACGATTCTTCTGCCATGCGGCCGAGGGTTGTCCTTCAAAATTGAGGCCGATTTGCCTATGACGTTTGTCTGTTCCCATAAAATTTGAATATTCAGCCGCGCAAGGTTGCAAAAAGGCTTGACACCGTCATGGGTAAGGGGTAAAATGGGGGAATATAACCAAAACCAGAAAGGAAGGGCCCAATATGCAGAGGCTGAATCAGGAAAGCCCCCAGAGCACCACCATCCAGGAGCTGTGCGCCGAGTACCGGAGCAACAACGCCATTACCCGGGAGCAGTTTGAACGCCACGACGTGAAACGGGGCCTGCGCAATGCCGACGGCACCGGCGTGATGGCCGGACTGACCCATGTGTGCAATGTCCACGGCTACCTCATCGACGACGGAGACAAGGTTCCGGACCAGGGCAGGCTCACCTACCGGGGGATTCCGGTGACGGATATTGTGGAGGGCTGCCGGGCCGAGGGCAGGTTCGGGTTTGAGGAGGCGGCCTGGCTGCTCATCTTCGGCAAGCTGCCGGACCAGCGTCAGTATAAGCGCATGTGCGGCCTGCTCTACGACAACCGGGAGCTGCCGGAGTATTTCCCTGAGGATATGATCATCAAGGCCCCCTCCCGGGATATTATGAACAAGCTGGCCCGGTCGGTGCTGGCGCTGTACTCGTATGACGACGACCCGGAGGACCCTTCGCTGGAAAACAACATGCGCCAGGCCATCTCTCTCATTGCCCGGATGCCCTCTATCATGTCTTACGCCTATCAGGTCAAACGCCGGCATTTTGACCGGGAGAGCATGTTCTTTCACCCCTACGAGCCCGGCCACTGCACTGCCGAGGCCATTCTCAACGCCCTGCGCCCGGACCGGCGGTTTACCCGGCAGGAGGCGGAGCTGCTGGACCTGTGCATGGTGCTTCACGCCGAGCACGGGGGCGGCAACAACTCTACCTTCACCACCCGGGTGCTCACCTCGGCGGGAACGGACATCTACTCGGCCATTGCCGCGGCGGTGGGCTCGCTGAAGGGCGTGCGCCACGGGGGAGCCAACCACCGGGTGCGGCGGATGATGGAGGACCTGATGGCTAACGTGGGGGACTGGGCTGACCAGGAGGAGGTGGAGAAGTATCTGGAAAAAATTCTGCGGAGAGAGGCCGGGGACGGCAGCGGGCTGATTTACGGCATGGGCCACGCCGTCTACACCATGTCGGACCCCCGGGCGGTGATTTTGAAGGCGCAGGCCAAAAAGCTGGCGGAGGAGAAGGGCTGCGGCAAAAAGCTGGCCCTGTATGAGCTGGTTGAGAGGCTGTCGCCCCAGGCGTTTTTGCGGGTGACCGGGAAGGAGAAGGTGATCAGCGCCAACGTGGACTTTTACTCGGGACTGGTGTACGAGATGCTGGGGATTCCGGAGGAGCTGTTTACGCCCATGTTCGCGGTGTCGCGGATTGCGGGATGGTGCGCCCACCGGATTGAGGAGCTGACCACAGGCGGGCGGATTATGCGGCCAGCGTACCGGGCCCTGCCGGTAAAACAGGCCTATGTGCCCCTGAGCCAGCGGGCGCAGGGCTGAGGCACCCCTTGTCCCCGCATATAAATTGCTATTGGAAAAGCCGCCGGAATATGCTATAATGTTCTCAGGATATTTTGGGGGCAAAACGGTTCCCCGGAGAAACGAGGTTAGAATCATGAAGAATTCCCATCGTCTGACAGCAGTCAACGGCGTCAAGCTCATCTGTGTGGGGACCGCGGCGGCTATTGCTCTGCGGTCGCTGCTGATGCTGTTCTTTTTTGACTTTGACACCGGCTTTTATACCGACGGCGGCTGGACGGCCTGGCTGAGCCTTTTGCTCCCTGCTGCGGCCGTGGCCGCCGCCGCCGCGCTGTGCCGCCGGGACCAGGAGAGCCTGGGCCCCTGGCAAAGCCTGCGCAGGCCTGTGCTGGGCGCCCTGGCCGCGCTCTCGGGGGCGCTGCTGGTAACCAGCGCTTTGGTAATGGCCGTGGACTTCAGAGCCTACCTGGATACCGGGGCCTCTCAGTTCGAGTCTGTGCGCCAGGGGGCCAACCATGTGCTGTATATAGCGGCCAGCCTTTTGTTCGGGGCAGTGCAGCTGGCAGGGGCCGCGGGCCTGGTAAGCGGGCGGGACCTGTTTGTGAAAGCCCCCCTGCTGTATGTGCCGGCTGTGCTGTGGGGCGTGGCAAACCTGGTGATGGTGTATGTGTTCTACGCCAAGTTCTCCTCGCCGGTAGAGAATGTGTTCTCTATGGTGGGGGCGGCGGCGCTGCTGCTGGCCCTGCTGTATCTGTGCCGGCTGTTTGCCGGGGCGGGCCCCCAGGGGGCGGGCCTGCGGCTGCTGATGACCGGAGGCCCGGCGGTGATGCTGGCAGTGGGCAGTCAGACCGTGGACCTGGCCATGCGGCTCTCGGGCAAGACCTATGCCGGAGAGCTGCCCTCCTGCTGCCAGCTGAGCGTGCTGGGGGTGGGGCTGTTTGTGCTGGCCGCCATGGTCTCTTATGTGGGGCATGGCCAAGAAGAGGAGGCCCCCCGGCAGGACCCGGCGGAGGGGGAGCATGAGGCATAAGGGGACGGTCCGGCTGGAAACCGGGCGGCTGGCGCTGCGGCGGTTTGTGCCGGAGGACATGGAGAGCTTTTACCGCCACTGCCTCAGCGACTGGCAGGTGTGGCGCTGGACCAGCTACCCGAAAATGGATTCCCTCCAAGACGTGCAGGAGAAGGGCGGGCTGTTCACCCCCCCATGGTTTGAGGCCTACGCCCAGCCCCAACGGTACAGCTGGGCCATTGCCGAAAGGTCCGAGGGAGGCTTGGGGGGCCCTGCCATTGGCCGGGTGTTTGGTATGCACCCTGACGGCAGAACGGAAGACATCGAGCTGGCCTATGAGCTGGGCCGGGCCTTTTGGGGCCGGGGCTATATGACCGAGGCGGTGGCGGAGGTCCTCCGCTTCTTTTTTGAGGAAGTGGGCTTCTACCGGGTCCACTGCTATCACGCACAGGGCAACCCGGCCTCGGGCAGAGTCATGGAAAAATGCGGGATGCGCCAGGAGGGCGTTATGCGGATGGCCTGCGTGTGCAACGGGGGCCGCTACAGTCAGGTGAACTACGCCCTGCTGCGGGAGGAATATGAGAAAGAGAGGGAGCGAAGATGAACGACCTGTATCACGGCTCGGCGGCGAAGGGCATTCGGACGCTGGAAGCCGGGTCTCTTTTGCACGGGACCCAGCAGCGGGTGGTCTATCTCACAGACAGCCTGGCCTATGCCCTGTTTTATCTCTGGGACGAGGCCCATGTGGGCTGGCCCCAGAAGCATGTCACCGCCTGGGTGGAGGCGGGGCTGGCCCAGTATGAGGAGCAGTTTGCGGGCCAGCTGGAGGCCTTTTACCGGGGGGCCTCCGGCTGGCTGTACCGGGTGGAGCCCGGGCCCCTTGCCCGGCCGGTAGAGGGCCGGGAGGGGATGTTCTATGTGCCTGAGGGCACGGCGGTGGCTGAGGCCCGGTTCATCCCCGATGTGTATGAGGCCCTGGCGGAGCAGGAGCGTCTGGGCAGGCTGAAGGTCTGGCGGTTTGCCCAGCGGACCCCACAGGAGCGGGAGGAGCTGACCGGGCGGGTTGCCCGGCATCTGGCCGCCAACGGCCTGTTTGAGGGCCGGCAGGAGGCGGGCTTCTTCCAGCGGTATTTTCCTGAGGCTTGGGAGCAGGCGCTCCGGCTGGACCGGCCGTGAAAAGGAGGGGCTGCTTCTCCGGCGCGGCCCATGCCCCGGCGAAGACCTTCCGCAACGCCGCCATATTCCGGCAAAGAACAGGGGGCGGCGGAGGGCCGGGAGGAGGCTGCGCCCCTTGGGCAAATCAAACAGAATCGTTCCGGCATTTTTTCGGCACAATTTGGTGGCAAAGACTTGTAATTCTGGAAGAAATGTATTAAAATAGGGGTAGTTCAGAACCCCATCAATTCTTAGGAGGTAATTCCAATGTCTGTAAAAGTCGCGATCAATGGTTTTGGCCGCATTGGCCGTCTGGCCTTCCGCCAGATGTTCGGCGCTGAGGGCTATGAGGTGGTCGCCATCAACGACCTGACCAGCCCCAAGATGCTGGCTCATCTGCTGAAGTATGACTCCGCTCAGGGCCGCTACGCTCTGTGCGACAAGGTGGAGGCCGGCGAGGACTCCATCACTGTGGACGGCAAGACCATTAAGATTTATGCCGAGAAGAACGCAGCCGACCTGCCCTGGGGCGAGATCGGTGTTGACGTTGTGCTGGAGTGCACCGGCTTCTACTGCTCTAAGGAGAAGAGCCAGGCTCACATCGACGCGGGCGCCAAGAAGGTTG
>CAJUNQ010000079.1 GCA_910587835.1 uncultured Oscillospiraceae bacterium
CGCCGTCTTTTTACCCAGAAGCAGCCATCTTCTGCGTCGAAAATCCTCGTAATACGCAAGTATTCCTTGCGGTTTTCTCCTTGAAGCTGACCGCTTCTGGTCAAAATTCCGTCATTTCCTCTATTTTCAAACAAGCCCTAGTCTGTACACTCTGACAAATGAATGGATTGTGCAACTCGCATACAATTGTTGTACGCTTTTGTTGTACGCTTTGCGCGGTGTTGTCCCAGATGTCCCGTGTTTGGCTGTCTACTGTTTTTGTGTATGGCAGCGAGGGGGCAGGGAATTATGGCTGCGGCTTTGTCTTTTTGCCTGCGGTTCCTACCAGGGCGGCGGTCACGACGGGGATGCCGGTGACGGCCAGAAGCAGCAGGAATACTCCGTTCCAGCCGAAATGGTCGGCGACCCAGCCCAGGCCATAGGAGCTGATGGTGCTGCCCACATAGCAGCAGCCGTTGAGCACCCCGGCCAGCAGCCCGGAGTCCAGCTGCTCCCGCATATAGAGGGGGGCCATGCTGGTGATGGCATTGTTGACCGCGTGCATGGACAGGGAGATTATCCCGAAAACGGCCAGGACCGCCCACCACAGGCTGGTGTCCAGCAGGAGGATTACCCCGGCGGTGGACACCGCGGCCAGCAGGAACCACAGCCCGGAAAGCTTGATGAAGGAGGGGAGCCGCCTTTCCAGAAGCCCGTTGCAGGCTGCGCCGAATATGCCCAGCACCGGCAGGACCAGAGTGAGCAGAATGGAGAGGCTGTCGGGCAGGCCGAACCGCTCTTTCAGGATGGAGGGCACCCAGGTGGTGAGCCCGTCCTTTACCAGATTGTTTGCCACCGCGAAAAGGCACAGCACCAGGACTGTGACAGCCACTGCCCGGTTGAGGAGGCCTTTGCCCGGGGTCCGGGAGGTCTGGACGGGCTGGGCGTTTTCGGAGGCGGGAGCGTCCCGGTAGAGGAAAAGCCAGGCGGCTGCTGCTCCGGCCATCAGCAGGGCCCCGGTGAGGAAGGAGAAGGGAAAGCCGCCCCGAACTGCCAGTAGGGAGCTGAGCCCATAGGCCAGAAGGGTGCCGATAGGTACGGTGGTGCTCATGACCAGCACCGAGCTTTTCAGGGAGGAGGCGGGGAGGGACTGGGACAGGACGGAGATAAGGGTGGGCCAGAGAATGGACTGGAGCCCGCCATTGAGTAGCCACAGATATTTGAGGGTCCAGAAGGGGGCGCCCAGAAAGACCGCTATATTCAGCACAGCGGAGCAGGCCAGGGAAAAGGGGATAATCCACCGGCGGGGATAGCGGCGGCACAGCAGGCCGTTGACCACCTGCCCGATGCCATAGGCGAAGAAAAAACAGGTGGTCACCAGCCCGGCCTCTCCGTGAGTCACCCCAAAGGCGTCCATAATGGGAGTGATGTTGGAGTTGTAGCTGTATCTTCCCGGGTAAGCCGCTGTGTAGGCCATCCAGCAGAGAAAAATGGTCAGCTGGGGCGGCATGGGGGTGTGACGGCCTTGGGAATTCACGGGAGGTCCCTCCCTTCCCACGCCGTTGCGCTGGCTCTGTCAGCTTTTCTGTATTCTGCCGCGGGGTGGCGATTCATACCGTTGGCCGGGCGCAAAGATTCTGTCATTGCTGTCATCCTTTCCTGGTCATGTCAACGCGGCGCGAAGAACGCCGGGGGAGGGCCTCCGCCGCGTTTTAGGGGGAAATTCGCGGTGATTTGCCGCTTTCCGCGACATTATACAATATGCCCCGACCCTTGTCAATGGGGTGGGGCGGGATGTTCTGCCGTGCACTTTATATGATTCACATATCGGGACCCTGGGAGAGGACTGCGTGTCTGCTGTTTCTTCCAGGGTCCTGGTACGTCTACAGAGTAGGCGGATGATATACGCCCCTCATTATAATGTGTGGAAGGGGACAACTCCCAGACAGGCTCCTTGCCTGCGGGGGAGTCTTTGCAAGCAGGGAGTTTGGATTGGGTTTGTTTATAAATGCGCGGAAAAATTTTGAAAAATATTTATAAAAGTCCTTGACAAGTTTATAAAGAAGGTTTATAATACAATCACAAGGTCGAGAGAGAGCAACAGACCGGGGGATGCAGAGAGGAAAAAGAATTAACTCGACATATATTGAGATATTGACGATTGAAAACAACATGTGTCGGAGTTATAACAGAGGCATAAGAGGTAGAAAGGAGCAGCAAATATGAAGGAAATCAGCAGAAAACTGGGGAGAACCCTGAATGGAAGGGTGCAGGAGGCCGGAAGGTTGGCTGCTCTGACCACCCGCCGCCAGGAGCAGAGCTTTGCGCGGCTTTTGGAGAGCATGAGAGGCGGGCTTGAGTTTGAGGACCAGCGGATGCTCCGGCACCCGGCGGGCTGAGAAGGTCGTTTATAAATTTGGAGAGGAGAATAGATATGAAAAAGCGGATAGGGAAGACCCTGACAGATATCAGGAAAGTGGACCGGAACAGGGAGGCAGTTCGCCGCCAACAGGCCAATTATGAGCGGTTCATGCAGGAACGGGCGGATGTGTTTCAGGTGACGGAGGGAAAGGCGCAGGCTATGTTCTGGGCAATGAGCTAACGGAAGTTTTTATGAAGAATTCATAAATTTGAAAGGGGTAATTCACAATGACGGGATATACTTTCAAACAGGCGAAGCGTAGGGAGAGAGGCAACAGTGAGAGCAGAATCCTCCGCCAGCAGGCCAATTATGAGCGGTTCATGCAGGAGCGGGCGGATGTGTTTCAGGTGACAGAGGGAAAAGCGCGGGCTATGTTCTGGGCAATGAGCTAACGGAAGTTTTTATGAAGAATTCATAAATTTGAAAGGGGTAATTCACAATGATGGGATATACTTTCAAGCAGACGAAGCGTAGGGAGAGAGGTAACGGTGAGAGCAGAATCCTCCGCCAACAGGCCAATTATGAGCGATTCATGCAGGAGCGGGCGGATGTGTTTCAGGTAACGGAGGGAAAGGCGCAGGCGGCGTTCTGGGCCATGCAGAACCTGTAAAAGTCAGGCAGAGCCGGAATAAACCGGGAAAAACCAGCAATCATATTGTGATAAGAAGAAACGGAAGGGAGCTGTCAGCATGAAAAAGTTTAACGGGAAGAGATGGGCCAGAGAAAAGGACCAGGCTGTGAGCCGCCGGCAGAGCGTCCATTTTGAGCGCTTTATGCAGGAGAGAGCAGACGTGTTCCAGGTGACAGAGGGAAAGGCGCAGGCCATGTTTTGGGCCATGAGCTAAGGCTAAACCGCTTATAAGTTTTCGTCACTCCCATATATAAAAAGCAGGAAAGCCCCGGCGCTTTGGATGGCGCAGGCGGCTTTCCTGTTTTTTAGCTAAGGGGGGCAAAGCCAAAGTAGCTGAGCAGCCCGTTGTAGATGCCCTGGGCAAAGCCCCGTTGGTCGCTGCGGAGCTTTTCCGCGTCAGAGGCATTGGTGAGGTAGCCCAGCTCCACCAGCACGGCGGGCATGGCGGTGCGGCGCAGCACATAAAGAGAGGGGTTAATGCGCACGCCGTTGTCCCGGGTGCCGGTTTGTTGGGTGACGCCGTTGAGAATGTGCTGGGCCAGCCAATAGGCCTGGGTGCCCTGCTGGTAGACATAGACCTCGCTGCCGTTGATGGCCGGGTTGGGGTTGGCGTTGCAGTGGATGCTGATAAAGTAGTTGGCAGGCCAGGTGTTGGCCATGTTGACCCTGGCCCGCAGGCTGGTGGCATTGCTGGCGCCCAGCACCTGGTTGGGGGAATTGCGGGAGAGGCGGACGGCAAAACGGGGGTCGTTCTGGAGCAGCTGGCCCAGAATGACCCCCACATTATAGGTGACGTCCTGCTCCCGCAGGCCGTTGCCCTCGGCGCCGGCGTTGACGCCCTGGGGGTTGTGGCCCTGGTCGACGAAAATGCGGATAGGCATAACACGCCTCCTTTCGGGGGTGACGCCCCCATAGCAGGGGGACATTCCAGGTTATGCGGGGTGCGGGCGGGGGGTGCGGGCGTTGTGAAAATGTTGGGAGCTTCAGCACATGGCGTCCGGAGAGGGCGGAGGCTCTGGCGCCCCAAAGCTAAACAGATCCGTTTGACCGGCCTCCCAAAAAGGAATTTCGCCTTTTTCCTCAATCAGCTGGTTCAGAAAATCGGTGATTGTGCCAACACAAAGGTAATGATCTGTAGAATCCGCGTCACCAATAAAAAGGTAGTTTGCAGTGTGTGACCGGCTTTGGTCCAGGAGAAGGCTGTTCTCCATGAACATACCGACCTCCAAAATGCTGTCCACAAAGGTCCCTCCCCCATAAACCGGATTTGTGTAACATTCTACAGTCCAAGAAATATCACTGATTCTGTAGTCGCCTGCATGAAAAAGAACAAAGCCGTCTGAAATGGAGAGGAGCCGGATGTAATCCTCAGGAAGGTCATACTGTGAAACAAACCTTTCCAGCAAGGCGGGCTCTGGGCGTTTCACCTTGTCAAGCCCCCAAAAGGGCTCCCTCTGAAACAACTGCATGATTTCGTCGATGTTCATAAAGCCGTTTTTCTCCCTTTGTCATTAAATATCAAGCATAGTTTCTCCACCAGCTTGTGAATCTTTTGTGTGTCTCAATAGGAAGCGGTATCAGATTATCATAATCATTGCCGCCTCCATACTGCGAGGGACGAAAAAGCATGTCGCAAAAATGTTCATATTAGTTATGAATGAGCGGATCATTTACCTGAGGTGCGATTTTATATAAATTGCCTTTTCTCTAAAACTTTTCTTGAAGTATACCATATCTATAAGTTGTTGTCAAAATTGAATCCTACAAATTTCATACAAATGCGGCTTACTGTCTCTATTAACATTTGTTTGTGAGCCTGCCCCGCCAGCCCTTTGCTCTCACCGGCAGGGCGTTACAAAAGTCGCGGGAGAACAGAGAGATTTTGGAAAACCCCATTGATTATTCTCTCGTTCTGTGTTAAAATAATGGCAGGAATCCGTTTTCTCAAATTTTGAGTCTTTGCTATATTCTTGAAAGGAGTTTGCAAACCCATGACCAACAACAAGACCGTTCTGAGCTGGTTGGAAGAAATGAAAGAGCTGGTCACACCCGACCAGGTGGTGTGGATCGACGGCTCGGAGGAGCAGGTGGAGGACCTGCGCCGCCAGGCCTGCGAGACCGGCGAGATGATCAAGCTGAACCAGGAGAAGCTGCCTGACTGCTACTACCATCGTACTGCTGTGAACGACGTGGCCCGGGTGGAGGGCCGCACCTTCATCTGCTCCAAAAAGGAGGAGGACGCGGGCCCCACCAACCATTGGATGGACCCGGAGAAGGCCTACAAGATGCTGTTTGACATTGCCCGGGGCAGCTATAAGGGCCGCACCATGTATGTCATCCCCTACTCCATGGGCCCTGTGGGCTCTCCTCTTGCCAAAATCGGCATTGAGGTCACCGACTCCATCTATGTTGTGCTGAACATGTCCATTATGACCCGCACCGGCAAGGCTGTGCTGGACGTGCTGGGCGACAGCACCGACTGGGTGAAGGGCCTGCACTGCAAGGTGGACATTGACGAGGAGAACCGTTATATCTGCCACTTCCCTGAGGATAACTATATCATCAGCGTCAACTCTGGCTACGGCGGGAACGTGCTGCTGGGTAAGAAGTGCTTTGCCCTGCGCATTGCCTCCTATCAGGCCAAGAACGAGGGCTGGATGGCGGAGCATATGCTCATTCTGGGCATTGAGAACCCCCAGGGCGAGGTCAAGTATGTGTGCGCGGCCTTCCCCTCTGCCTGCGGCAAGACCAACCTGGCCATGATGATTCCCCCCGAGGGCTACCGCGAGAAGGGCTACAAGGTGTGGACTGTGGGCGACGACATCAGCTGGATGCGCCAGGGCCCTGACGGCCGCCTGTACGCCATCAACCCGGAGAACGGCTTCTTCGGCGTGGCTCCCGGCACCAACATGAAATCCAACCCCAACGCGCTGATCTCCACCCAGAAGGGCACCATCTTTACCAACGTGGGCCGCAACCTGGACGAGAACACCGTGTGGTGGGAGAGCCTGGACAAGAATCCTCCTGTCAACGCTCAGGAGTGGAAGGGCGCCGAGGTCAATGGCCCCGACTTTATTGCCGAGGGCGGCAAGCTGGCTCATCCCAACAGCCGCTTTACCGCGCCTGCCAAGAACTGCCCCTGCATCAGTCCCGAGTTTGACAAGGGCGAGGGCGTGCCTGTGTCCGCTATCATCTTCGGCGGACGCCGTCCTGACACGGTGCCCCTGGTTTACCAGTCCCGCGACTGGAACGCCGGTGTGTTTGTAGGCTCCATCACCGGCTCTGAGACCACCGCCGCCGCCGCTGGCGCTGTGGGCGTGGTCCGCCGCGACCCCATGGCCATGCTGCCCTTCTGCGGCTATCACATGGGCGACTACTTCCAGCACTGGATTGAGATGGGCGAGAAGCTGGGGGACAAGGCTCCCAAGATCTTCAACGTGAACTGGTTCCGCACTGATGCGGACGGCCACTTCATCTGGCCCGGCTTTGGCGACAACTTCCGCGTGGTGGAGTGGATCATCAAGCGCTGCGAGGGCAAGGTGGACGCGGAGGAGACTCCCATCGGCTTTGTGCCCAAGGCTGAGGACATCAACCTGGAGGGCCTGGACTTCTCCATTGACCAGCTGAAGGATATTCTGGTTGTGGATAAGGCTGCCTGGGCCAAGGAGGCCGAGGGCATTGAGGAGTTCTACAAGCAGTTTGGCGACAAGCTGCCTGCCGCCCTTAAGGAGCAGCTGGCGATTCTGAAGGAGAACTGCAAGTAAGCTGCGGCCCTTCTGACAGAGATATTGCATAAGAATAAAAGGGGCAGTCGGTCGGTGGACCGGCTGCCTTTTTGTGCAGGATGGATGGTAGGGCCGCTGCCTGAAACCGGACGCTGCTCGTGACAGGTGGTGCGGGAAGGCTTTCCGGCATCTGATGCAAAGGGATTTGAAAACGCGAGGATACTGTTTTGAGCCGGGCAGCAAGATGGGGCGGTTCAAATTAACGGTACATGGCAAAAAGCGGAGTGTTGACCTAGGGAAACCAAGTCAACACTCCGCTTTTCGTTTTTTATTCCTCGGGCCACAGCACGACATGTCCTGCTACCAGAGACTTTTTCACGTCTACCAGCCGCTGGTTGGCGCTGCCCCGAAACCGTAGATCTATGTCCCGCTGAGCCTCTAAATAGGGGCCGTCGATGAGCAGGTCGGCCTCCTGCAGCAGGGCAAGGGTGGTGGGGTCCGAGGACGCGGCCAGCTCTTCAAACAGGTAGCCGGTGAATACCACCACGTCCTTCCCCGCAGCGTGCACCTGCCGGGCCAGCTCTGTCAGGGGCTCAGGCTGGCAAAAGGGCTCGCCTCCGCTGAGGGTGACGCCCTTGAGCAGAGGGTCCCGCTGAAATGCCGCGAACAGGTCCTGGGCGTCCATCTCTTCGCCTGCCTCAAAGGGGTGGGTCTCCGGGTTGTGACAGCCAGGACAGCGGTGGGGACAGCCCTGGACGAACACCGCGTACCGGATGCCTGGACCGTCCACAATGGATTCGGGGACAATGCCCGCTACTCTCACCTTCATGGGGTCTCCCTCACTGCCAGGGGAGGGCCCGCCGGCCCTCAATGGGCTGCTCCAGATGGTAGCCCAGGGGGGTGAGGGTGATGTAGCCGTCCTTCAGGCTGTTCCAGTCGTCGGCTCCGCCAGGGGTGTGCATGGGGGGGCGGCTGGGGGGATAGTAGACTGGCTGGCCGTTGACCTTTTCCCGCTGCTCGTAGGGGCCCTGCCAACGGCTGTCGCCCAGAGCGGCCCAGCGCAAGCCCTTGATCTCTGTCAAAGGCAGGTCGGGGATGTTGATGTTCAGCACCTGGTCGAAGTCCTTTTCCAGGTCCAGCAGGCCGAACAGGCAGATAAAGTTTTCTACCAGCCTCTGCTCGTCAGCCCCTGCCGGCGCGGAAAGAGCAATGGACTTGACCCCCATCATGGCGGCTTCCAGGGCTGCGGCCACGGTGCCGGAGTAGAGCAGGTCTGAGGCTGTGTTCTCCCCCCGGTTGGGGCCGGAGATCACCAGGTCCACAGAGCCGGGGGCCAGGTTCAGCAGGCCCAGACGCACACAGTCGGCAGGGGTGCCGGAGATGGACCAGGCGCCTACTCCCTTGGGATAATCCGCCGGGTGGACGAACAGAGGGGCCTGTAGGGTGATGCCGTGGCCAATGGCGCTGCGGTTGCCGTCTGGGGCCACCACAGTGACTGCGTGGTTGCGGGAGAAAGCCCCTGCCAGCGCATAGAGGCTGGGGGAGTAGATGCCGTCGTCGTTTACCAGCAGCAGGTTCATGGCCGGGCCTCCTGACTGCCTCCATCACTCATGGTGTGCTTCACCCGGTCCTTTTCCTCTGCGCGCTTGGCGTTGTTCCAGCGGTCAATGGTGCCCACCAGGTAGCCGGTGATGCGGCGGATGCGTTCAAAGCCCCGGCCCTCGCCAACCATGATCTGATCGGCCCCGGTGATGCCTGCGTTTTTCTTTGATGTGTTTGACATGGTGATTTCCTCCTTGAGATGGTGTTTTATGTTGAATGCTTGGCGTTATTCTTTTTGACAGGTTTGTTTTCACTGTTGAACCGCGAAGAAAGCTCGCATATTTTTTTTATTTTATGCCGCGATTGACGCTTTAACTGATCAGGCTGGAATAGTCGGGTACGTCATGGTACTTTTTCCGCAGCTCTTCCAGCTTTTCCAGGGGCACGCCCTCTCCCTCCCGGCGTCCGCACCTGGGGCAGGTTTCTCCGATAATTCCATTATACCCACAAACAGGGTCCCGGTCAACCGGGTGATTGACCGAGCCGTAGCCCACGCCCGCCTCCTTCATGCAGCGGATGACGCTCTCAAAGGCGTCGATATTCTTGCACACGTCCCCGTCCAGCTCCACATAGCTGATGTGCCCGGCATTGGTCAGGGCGTGGAAGGGGGCCTCCTTCTGAATCTTCTCAAAGGCAGGGATGGGATAGTACACAGGCACATGGAAGGAGTTGGTGTAGTAGTCCCGGTCGGTGACCCCTTCGATGATGCCGAACTTCTTCTTGTCAATCCGGGTAAAGGTGCCGGAGAGGCCCTCTGCCGGAGTGGCCAGCAAGGTGAAGTTCAGCCCGGTCTCTGCCGAGAGCTGGTCCATCCTCTTGCGCATGTAGGTGATGATTTCCAGGCCCAGCCGGTAGCTCTCCTCACTCTCTCCATGGTGCTTGCCGGTAAGGGCCTTCAGGGTCTCCGCCAGGCCGATGAAGCCCACGGACAGGGTGCCGTGCTTGAGCACCTCCGCCACAGAGTCGTTCCGGTCCAGCTTCTCCGAGTCGATCCACACCCCCTGACCCATGAGGAAGGGGTAGTTGTAGGCCTTTTTGCTGCACTGAATCTTGAACCGGTGGAGCAGCTGCTCCACGCACAGGTCTATGCGCTGGTCCAGAATCTGGTAGAACTTCTTCACATCTCCCTTGGCCTCAATGCCAATGCGGGGCAGGTTGACGGAGGTAAAGCTCAGGTTGCCCCGGCCGCAGGTAGTCTCGTGGGTGCGGTCGTGGACATTGCCCATGACCCGGGTGCGGCAGCCCATGTAGGCAATCTCTGTGTCATAGTCGCCGGCCTTATAGTATTGCAGGTTGAAGGGGGCGTCGATAAAGCTGAAATTGGGAAACAGCCGCTTGGCGGACACCCGCATGGCCAGCTTGAACAGGTCATAGTTGGGGTCCTCCTCGTTGTAGTTGACCCCTTCCTTTACCTTGAAGATCTGTACCGGGAAGATGGGAGTCTCCCCGTCGCCCAAACCGGCCTCGGTGGCCAGCAGCAGGTTGCGGATGACCATGCGGCCCTGCTCGCTGGTGTCTGTGCCGTAGTTGAGGGAGGAGAAGGGCACCTGGGCCCCGGCCCGGGAGTTCATGGTGTTCAGGTTATGCACCAGGGCCTCCATGGCCTGATAGGTGGCCCGGTCGGTCTCCCGCCAGGCAGTCTCTTTGGCATAGGCGGCGGCGTCGCAGGCCTCCTCCCAGGTCACCTCCTGAAAGCCGTGCTCCCGCTGGTGCTGGGGGAGGAAGCCGGCAAAGCGTTCCCCATAGGCGTCTGTGTTTTTCATGGTGACACGGGTGTGCAGCGCCACCCGGGCAGCGTCTACCATGGCCTCGGCCTGGCCGTGGGGCATCAGCTTCATCAGCTGGAAGAACTGGGTGAGGGCCTTGAAGTATTCCTTGTGGTAGGTTTTGTCCACGCCCTGGGCCATGGCGTAGTCGAAATTGGGGACGCTCTGGCCTCCGTGCATCTCGTTCTGGTTGGCCTGAATGGCAATGCAGGCCAGGGCCGCGTAGCTACGAATGTCCTTGGGCTCCCGCAGGTAGCCGTGGCCGGTAGAGAAGCCGTTTTTGAACAGCCGGATCAGGTCGATCTGGCAGCAGGTCTCGGTGAGGGTGTAGAAGTCCTTGTCGTGGATATGGATGTCCCCCTCCTCGTCGGCCTGGGCAAGATGGGGGGGGATGACGTACTTATCGTAAAAGCTTTTGGCCCCCTCTGAGCCATATTTGAGCATGGTGCCCATAGCGGTATCCGCGTTGATGTTGGCGTTTTCCCGCTTCAGGTCCACGTCCTCGGCGGGGACGAAGGTGAGGGCGGAGTAGATTTTCACCAGCTCATCGTCCATCTCCCGCAGCCGCTGGTGCTGGGCCCGGTAGAGAATGTAGGCCTTGGCGGTTTTGGCATAGTCGGCGGCAATCAGCTTTTCCTCCACAATATCCTGGGTCTGCTCTACGGTGGGGGTGGCTTTCAGCTTTTCCAGCTCCTCCACCACCTGCCCGGTGAGCTCATCCAGGTCGGCATCGCTGAAGCGCTCGGTGGCAATGCGGACATTGGCCTTGAAGATCGCGGCGCGTATTTTGGCCGCGTCAAACTTCACCTGTTCCCCATTACGCTTGATAATTTTTTTTGGCATTTTTGACAAATGACTCCTCTCCGTTGGGTTTTATCTATAAACACTTGTGGGTGGCATATTTCCATTTGCTTTGCAGGGAAAAGAATCGTTTTTCTCTCTATGCTTACTGCCTGAAAACCAAAGGCTTGCCGCTTTGCTTGGCAGGCCGGGCGGTCTTCTTCTCCGTGCCCTCCCATTATAATGGATATCCCTGCTTTTGTCAACCACATATTGTGGAAGTCCTAAATTCATTTTGAGAACTACCACAAAATATAGAAGGGCAAAGAGAGGTCATTCCCAGCCTCCCCTTGCCCGTTTCCACAATATTTACTGATATCTACGCGCTTTCGGCAGCTTATTCCTCCGGCTCTGTCACCGCAATATGTAGCTCGTTCAGCTGCGCCTGGCTCACTCCGCTGGGTGCGCCGGTCATGGGGTCCTGAGCGCTCTGGTTCATGGGGAAAGCAATGACCTCCCGGATGAGGGTTTCGCCGGTGAGCAGCATAATCATCCGGTCCACGCCCGGGGCTGCGCCGGCGTGTGGGGGCGCTCCATAGCAGAAAGCGTTGTACATGGCTGGGAATTTTCCCCGCACATCCGCCTCAGAGAGGCCCACCAGCTCAAAGGCCTCCACCATCACCTCGGGGTCATAGTTGCGCTCTGCGCCAGAGGCCAGCTCGTAGCCGTTGCACACCAGGTCGTACTGGTGGGCCCGCAGGTCCAGAGGGTCGGCCTCTCCTCTTGCGGCCTTGCGCAGGGCCTCCTTGCCTCCATAGGGCATGGAGAAGGGGTTGTGGCCGAATTCCAGCCTTCCGCTCTCCTCGCCCATCTCAAACATAGGAAAGTCCACAATCCAGCAGAAAGCGTACTGCTTTTCGTCCATATGGTTGGGGCAGGCCCCGCCCAGCAGCTTGCGCAGCACGCCGGCGGTTTTTTGGGCCGTGGTTTTTTTACCTGCGGCCAGCATGACCAGAGTGTTGGGGGCAGGGGCCAGGGTCTCCTTCACCTGCTGGGCCAGGGCCGGGTCGCTGTTCACAAACTTGGCAATGCCCCCGGCAATTTCCCCCTTCTCATCGGTTTTGAACCAATAGGTCTTCTGAGCGGTCTGCACCTCGGTTTCAGCGCAGAGCTTATCAATGGCCTTGCGGGTGAGGCTGCAGTCTGTCACCGGCACGGCTTTGACTACCGCGTTCTCAAAGGGACCGAAGCCGCAGCCTGCCAGCAGCTTGGTGGCGTCCTGCACCAGCAGGTCGATGCGCAGGTCGGGCTTGTCGCTGCCATAATCCTCCATGGCCTGCAGGAAGGGGATGCGCAGGAAGGGGGTAGACGAGACTCTGTCCCCATAGATGCCGAATTTCTCGAACACAGGGGGCAGCACCGCCTCGATGACAGCGAACACGTCCTCCTGTCCGGCAAAGGCCATTTCCATATCCAGCTGATAGAAGTCCGCGGGAGACCGGTCTCCTCGGGCGTCCTCGTCCCGGAAGCAGGGAGCGATCTGAAAATACCGGTCAAAGCCCGAGGCCATCAGCAGCTGCTTGAACTGCTGGGGAGCCTGGGGCAGGGCGTAGAATTTACCGGGGTGCTTCCGGGAGGGCACCAGGAAGTCCCGAGCCCCCTCGGGGGAGGAGGCGGTGAGAATGGGGGTGTTGATCTCCTGAAAGCCCTGGTCCTCCATCGCCCGGCGCAGGGCCGAAACCACCTGGCTGCGCAGAACAATATTCTTTTTGACAGCCGGGTTGCGCAGGTCCAAAAAGCGGTAGCGCAGCCGGGCGGCCTCGTCCGCGTCCCGGGAGAAATTGATTTCAAAGGGCAGCTCGTTATACTGGCAGCGGCCCAGGACCTCCACCTTAGTGGGGGCAATTTCAATGTCGCCGGTAGCCTGCTTGGGGTTCTTATTGGTACGCTCCCGCACCGTGCCGGTGACAGAAATAGTGGTTTCCTTATTCAAGGCCTTCACCTGGGCCAGGAGCTCAGGGGTTTCCACCACCACCTGGGTGGCGCCGTAATAGTCCCGCAGCACCAGAAAACCGATGCCGCCTCCCACCTCCCGCAGGTTCTCCATCCAGCCCGCCAGGGAGACCGTCTTGCCCGCGTCCTCCAAACGCAGCTGGCCGCAAGTATGACTTCTATATTCCGACATACCAATCTCTCCTCTTTTTTTAATCCGCCTTTTTGGTGGTGCAGGGCGCGAGGCCCTACCACGATGCTGATACGCTGCCTTGCTTTTTAGTCCGTCTTTTTGGCAGTGCAGGGCGCAAGGCCCTACCACGACGCTGATACGCCGCCCTGTTTTTTAGTCCGCCTTTTTGGCGACACTGGGCGCAAGGCCCTACCACGACGCTGATACGCCGCCCTGTTTTTTAGTCCGCCTTTTTGGCGACACTGGGAGCAAGGTCCTACCACAACGCTGAAACGCCGCCCTATTTTTTGTCCACCTTTTTGACGCTAGGGCCAACCGTTATGATGAAGCCGGTGGCCGGCCTGGGCTTTGTTTTCTTTTCCACCCGGTTCCGGTGGGGACTGGGTGGGAGATTCTGCCTGTGGGACGGTTGTGCCGTCATGCTTTTACAGGCTCAGGCGCCCTTTTTCTGTGCTGACGGCCAGGTAGTCCTCTACAAAGCTCTCGCCTATGCCGATCTCCTTCTCTGTGCCGTCTGCCATGTATTTCAGCCGGGCTTTGCCTGCTGCCAGCTCATCGTCGCCCAGCACCAGGCAGTATTGTGCCCCAAGCTTCCCGGCATACTTCATCTGGGCCTTCAGGCCCCGGCCGCACACATCGCAGTCTGCCCCAAGCCCGCATTTATGCAGGGTGTTTACCAGAGACATGGCCTTTACCTTTGCGGCCTCGCCCATGGCTGCGACAAAGACCTCGCAGCCCGCTTCCTCCGGGAATTCTGTCTTTTGGGCCTCCAGGGCCAGCATCAGCCGGTCCATGCCCAAGCCGAAGCCCAGGGCTGGGGTGGGCGGGCCCCCGATCTCCTCCACCAGTTCGTCATAGCGGCCGCCGCCGCCCAGGGCAAAGCCCAGGCTCTGAGAGGGAAACTCGAACACAGTGCGGGTATAGTAGTCCAGGCCCCGCACCAGGCCGGGGTCCAGAGTAAAGGGAATGTCCATGGCGGTCAGATACTCCTGCACCTTGGCAAAGTGGGACTGACAGTCCTCACACAGATAGTCGGTGATTTTTGGGGCCCCGGCGGCAATCTCCTGACAGACCGGGCTTTTGCAGTCCAGAATGCGCATGGGGTTCCGGTCCAGCCGGGAGAGGCAGGTGGGGCAGAGGCTCTCCTTGCGGGCGCTGAAATACGCCTGCAGAGCCTGGTGGTACTCCTTGCGGCAGGTGGGACAGCCGATGGAATTCAGCTGCAGGCCCACATCAGTCAGCCCCAGCCGCTGAAGGGCAGACATGCCCATGGCAATGAGCTGGGCGTCGGCAATGGGCTCGGCTGTGCCAAATACCTCCACGCCAAAGGTACGGAACTCCCGCATCCGGCCCTTTTGGGGCTTTTCGTAGCGGTAGCAGGGGATATTGTAGTACAGCCGCACCGGGTAGCCGTTGTTGTATAGACCGTTTTCCAGCATGGCCCGCACAGCACCGGCAGTGCCCTCGGGCCGCAGGGTGACAGAGCGCCCCCCCTTGTCCTCAAAGGTGTACATCTGTTTTTCTACCACATCGGTGACGTCGCCCATGCCCCGCTGAAACAGCTCTGTGTGCTCGAAAACAGGGGTGCGCACCTCGGCAAAGCCGTTGAGCTCCGCCTCGTTGATCAGGGCCTGCTCGACCCAGCGCCACCTTCTGGCAGTCTGGGGAACCAGGTCCACAGTGCCCTTGGGGGCCTTGGTTATCAATTCCATGTTGGTTTCCTCATATCATTTATTATAGTATCACCGCGAGACATTCCGGGTCTGCCGACAAGGTCCCCAATATAGGACACTCGTTGGTAAAATCAGTGTCTCCCGTTTACAATAGCCTCATTGTGCGGTTTAAGAATCTGTATTCATAGGCGGAGGATGCCGGAGTGGCGAGGGATTTTGTCGCCCTGCAAGGCAAAAAATCGCAGGAATACTCGCCGTATTTCAAGATTCTTTAACGAAGCAGGACGGCAAAAGACCCGTCCCTCCGGCGTTCAACGCCTGTGAATACAGGTTCTAATTTTGTGAATCCTTTTCTGGCCCTAGCTTGGGCCCATCCAGCGGCAGGGCCTGGCTGGGGGCGGATGAGGGAAAATCCCCTGGAAAGAGGAAATGAGTTCACCTGCGGCGAACTCATAGGCGTTTACTGGGCTCGCCCTGTCTGGTATATCTGGGCCGGCGGCAGAGCCTCCTCCCGCTCCTGCCGGGCTTTGTGCTAATCAACCGCCTGGGGTTATGAGGGGTTGACCAAGTCCCGCCAATCCAGATCGCCCCGTTCCAGGCCGTGGATGAGCACCTCGGCTGTGGCGATGTTGGTGGCCACAGGGATGTTGTGCATGTCGCACAGGCGCAGAAGATTCAACGCGCTGGGGTCGTTGGACTGGGGGTTGAGGGGGTCCCGGAAAAACAGCAGCAGGTCGATCTCATTGCAGGAGATGCGGGCCGCGATCTGCTGGTCGCCCCCCTGGGGGCCGCTGAGAAACCGCTGCAGCTTCAGCCCTGTGGCCTCTGAGATCATTTTTCCGGTAGTGCCGGTCCCGCACAAGGAGTGCCGACTGAGAATGCCGCAGTAGGCGATGCAGAACTGGACCATCAGCTCTTTTTTTGCGTCATGAGCGGTTAAGGCAATGTGCATAAAAAACTCCTCCCGAGATTCAAAATATATCACTCCAAAAAAGGTCACAGCGATAGCGAATTAAAGGCTCTCCGGCATAGGGACGCTTTCCCCCTCCAGCCGGGCGGCAATGCGGGCCATGGCCAACATCCCCGGAGAACGGGGCGGGGCCGGCTGCCCCTTGAGAAAAGCCGCGGCCATGGTAATGTCCTCTGGGGTGAGGCCGAATAGCTGTACGCCCGAGGCGTCAATGACCCCATCCAAGTCGGTATACACGCCGGTTTCATCAAAAAACGCGCCGTTGAAACGGTTGATGATCAGCCGCTTGTCCTCCACGCCCAGGCCGTCCAGCAGGCGACGCACATTGCCCGCGCTGCGCACACACACCGGGTCCGGGCTGCACACCAGCAGGGCTCGTTCCGCCGCGCAGGCCGCAGAACGGAAGCCCAGTCCCACGCCCGCAGGGGAGTCCAGCAGCACATG
Organism: uncultured Oscillospiraceae bacterium; assembly: GCA_910587835.1. Classification (GTDB taxonomy): domain Bacteria; phylum Bacillota; class Clostridia; order Oscillospirales; family Acutalibacteraceae; genus Acutalibacter. The sequence goes on from CAJUNQ010000079.1 coordinate 16,178, forward strand.
GTCATAATAGCGGGTGAGAAGGGGCACCAGCCGGGCCATCACCCCGGGGCGGATGAGGTCGTCGCCTGAGGCAGGGGCGGGCAGAAGGAACAGTCCGCCGCTCTCCGCCTGGGAGCCGGCGCAGGGGTAGATGGCCTCAGCAGGGGCGCATCTGCCAAACACCACGTCAGAGCTGTCGAACACCAGGTTTTCCTCCGTGCCGGTCATGCGGTCCAGGCTGCGCAGGCCTGCGTCGCAGTCCACCAGCAGCACCCGGCGGCCTCTGCCGGCCAAAGCGCGGCCCAGGCCCACCGCAGCGGTGGACTTTCCCACGCCCCCCTTGCCGGAGGTGATGACTGTCGCAATTCCCATTGAGAACACATCCTTACTAATCATCTTACCACATCAGAAGGCTTTTGTCAAAATCAAATATTATTTTTTTGGAATTATATAAGAGTTGCATAAAAAAGTCTCGGGTTTTTTGGGACATATGAAAAGTGGCTGATTATATTTTTTAGTGTCTGCTTTTTTTTAGAAAATACACGGCCTGCCTTGCAGCCGGTCACCCGGAGAGTAGCCTGGCGGTTACTCCTCCTCGGGTGGGGGATCGTCGGGAGTGCCGGTGGGCTGGGGGGAGTGCAGAGGCGGCGCGCCTCCGCTGTAGTAGGGGGTGACGCCCTCTCTGGGGGTAGGACTGGGGGCTGGCTCTGCTCCGGTTTGCATATCCTCCTTGTTTTCCTCGTCCTGGGAGGTCCCGGTGTAAGGGCTGTCCGGGATGGAGCTTCCCCGGCCCGGCCAGGGCGTGGGAGTGGGCTCGGGGGTAGGGGTCTCCTCGCTGCCGGGGTCGCCGGATTCGCTGGGCTCGTCCTCCCCCTCCTCCTGAGGCTTGGGGCTGGGGCTGGCTGCTTGGGCCTCCTCTTCCAGCTCCTCTTTGGTTTTTATGATCGTGCCGTCATCGTCTACCAGGTCGCCGTCACTGTTATAGCGGTTGCCCTCCTCGTCCCAGGTATAATAGCCAAAGTAGCAGTCCAGGATGTCCTTGGCCACATTCATGGCATAGGGGCCGCTGCGGCCGTGCTCCAGCACCACAGAGACCGCGATCTCCGGAGCGTTGGCCGGGGCGTAGGCAATAAAGGTGATGTTTTCCTCCGTACCGCCCTTTTCCCATTTCTCCGCCGAGGTTTCGGCTGTGCCGGTTTTGCAGGCCACGGGGACAGGGTAATCGCCGAACACGCTTTTTGCCAGGCCGTCGCTGGCGGTGAGCACCATGGCTTGGTTCACCACGCCCAGCACATCCTCGCTGATCTCCGCGTCATACATGACCTCCGGCTCGTACCGGCGGATAAGGGTCTCGCCGCTGTAGTCCATCACCTGCTTGAGGAAATGGGTGCGCAGCCGCTTGCCCCCTGTGGCGATGGTGGCGCAGTAGGTGGCCAGCTGAATGGGGGTAAACATGTTGTCCAGCTGGCCAATGGCCGCCTGGGCGGTGTTGCCGTCTGTCCACTGAACGCCCAGGTCGGTGTGGCGTTCCCGGTACTCCTGGGGGCTGGACATGATGCCCGCGGATTCGTAGAGCTCCACGCCGGTCTTTTCGCCCAGGCCGAAGTATTCGGCATAGGCGTCGATTTTGCGGATGCCCAGCCGATAGCCCAGCTCGCAGAAATAGACGTTGCAGGAATACATCAACGCCTCATACACATTGGCATAGCCATGCAGGCCCGTACAGGCCAGCTTCAGGTCGGCCAGCTCAAAGATGCCCACGCCGTTGGGGCCAGTGCACTCGCGCAGGCCCTGGGTAGAGGAGACCTCCCCCTCCTGCAGGCCGGCAATGGCAACCAGGGGCTTGAAGATGGAGCCCGGGGTGTAGATGCCCTGCAGGGCCCGGTTGAAGGCAGGCTGGTCGTCCTCATCGGTGAGGATTTCGGTCATATATTCGCTGTCGCTATAATACTGGTTCAGGTCATAGCCGGGGTAGGAGGAGCTGGCCAGCACCCCGAAGTCAGAGATGTCGATGGCCACTGCTGCCCCGAATTTGCAGTCATGGGCCCGCTTGTCTCCCTCGGCTCCAGTGTTTTTGTTGGCCTTTATGTTCTTCTCCAGAGACCAGTTTGCCACCCGCTGCAGGTCAGAGTCGATGGTAAGCTGCACGGTATGGCCCTGCTCTGGCTGAATGGTGGTGGCGGTGGTGGTCACGTTTCCGTTTTCGTCGGTAAACACCGCGTCCAGGCCCCGCTTGCCCCGCAGCTCGTCCTCAAAGGCGGCCTCGGCCCCGGACATGCCGATGACATCGTTGGCCTTGTAGCCAGAGATGTTTTTCTCGCTGTCATAGGCTTTGCCCTCCTCCTCGGCTGTCTTCAGCTGGTCGCCGGTGATGCCCCAGGCATAGCCCACCAGGTGGGGGGCCAGGGTGCCCTCTTCGCCGTAGTAGCGCTCTACTCCCACCCGGGTCTCGATGCCCGGCCACTGGGCGGCGCACTCGCCGAACACGCCCACGGTCTCTGAGGACACCCCGGAGGCGATGACATAGGGGTCGTTGATGGAAAAGCCGTCCTTGGTCATGGAGTAGCGCACGGACATAACCGTGCGGGTGTCCTCTTTGGAGTAGCCCTGATAGTGGTATTTCTTTGTCAGCTCCCGCATACAGTCGTCGGCAGTGGCGTAGTCTGCCAGGTTGAGAAAGTCCCGGCTCTTCAGGGTTTCAATCTCCTTTTCCTTGCCCTCAATAAACTGGTAGTTGCCCTCCTCATCCAGGCGGATGGGGAGAATGTCCCGCCAGGACTCGCCCTGCTCGGTGAGCAGGTCCACCACCTCGAGAATGGTAGCGTTGCGCTTGGAGTCGTCCATATACAGGGCGTTGTAGATTACCTCATACACGATATGGTTGCCGGCCAGCACATTGCCCTTGCGGTCCCAGATCTCGCCCCGGGCGGCGTTGATCTCCACGGCGTCGGTGCGGTGGCTGATGGCCTCTTGCTCAAAGGCCTCACCGTTGATGATTTGCCAGTTGAACAGCTGCAGCTCGAAAATGGAAAAGCAGAATACCAGGAACAGCACCAGGGCTGTGGTGCGGCCTATGTGGAAGTGCGGTAGTTTCACAGGATTCACCTCCCCCAGCCCAGGAGGCTGGAAGAAAATATAGTAATTTTTCTTTTGGGTTTTGTTTTGATGTTTTGGAAGGGCTGTCGAAAGAGTTTTTCTTCTGAATTTGCCGGCAGCGGGCGGGCCGCTGGTCTCCCTGCGGTCGACCGCGCTAGGTTCGACTTGCCCCGTTCCGAACTTGGTCGTAGGAGAGAGCTACTGCCTCGCTCCTTTGTTTACTGCGCCGCCTAAGTTCAAGGTCAAGGTCGTGGGGCGCTGCCCCACACCCTGCAACCTTTGAAAAGGTTGACGAAACTTTTGATTCGCGCTCCTTGGCTTTCTCTTCGCTTTGGCTTTTCTGCCCGCGGTTGGGCTAAAAGCCTTGGTTGTCTGCGGATACCAGCGCGTCCGCCAGGCCCCGGTTCAGCAGATATACCAGCGGCACAAACAACAGCGTATACAGGTACTTGGGCAGATAGTGATGCCGGAAAGCATACCCCGGCATGGAGTAGCGGAAATAGTAGAAGAACAGCCACTGAGCCCCAATCACCAGCCCCAGGGCCAGAATGCCTGTCAGCAGGGCCGTGACCCAGTTCACCTGCATACGGGTGCGCACCAGCATACTGAGAAAGTAGCCCAGCACCCCCAGCAGCAGCCCGTGAAAGCCCAGCACCCCTGAATAGCCAAAGTCGCAGAAAAGACCGGCGGCTATGCCAAAAGCCATGGCTGGGGTCTCCTCCTCAAACATGGCGATGGCCAGGCCCGCAGGCAGCACCAGCACCGGGCGCACCCCATAAATGGCGGGCAGCAGCCCCGGGGTCTCCTGCAACATGAACAGTACCAGCAGCTCTAAGGTATAGGCCAGGTATCGGATGAGCCGGTTCAGGTCTCTCATTCCGCGTCCTCCTCTCCGCTGCCCTGACTTGCAGAGGGGTCGGTGGTGGCGTCTTCCTCGCCCTTGCCGGGGAAGCTGACAATGACCTGAACCTCTGTCACTGCGGACAGGTCCTGGAAGGGGCGGATGACCGCATAGCGGGACACGTCCATTTCCGACTTCTCCACGCTTTCCACCTGACCGATTTTTATTTTGTCAGGGTACACGCCTCCGGCGCCGGAGGTGGTGATAATATCGCCGGGCTCCAGCTTGGTAGAGGGCGACAGATAATCCATGCGCAGCAGGCCGGAGCTGGCCATCATGATATTGCAGCCCACCAGGCCGCTCTCCTGCTTGTCGATGGACATGGCGGCCACCTGGACCTCCTCAGAGAGCAGGCAGTCCACCTTGCTGGTGGTGGCATAGGCCTGGCTGACCACCCCCACCAGGCCCTGGGAGGTGATGACCGGGTCGCCCACATTGACGCCGGAGAGGGTGCCCACCCCAATGGAGAAGCCGTAGAAGGGGTCGTTGGGGTCACGGCCGATCACGGCGGCAGAGCGCATTTCAATCTCCGGGTCGGCCTGAGAGATGCGCAGCTGCTCTTTCAGGCGCTCGTTTTCCTGCTTCATGCCGTCATACTCCACCAGCCGGTCCTGAAGAATGCTGTTTTCCTCCTGAAGAGCGGCCACCAGGGCCTTGAGCTCGTCCTTCGAGAAGCCGTCCAGGTCCAAAAACTCGGTGACGCTGCCGGTGACATTGGTGGCCACGCTCTGCATGGGGGTAGAGACAAAGCCCAGGAGGCTGGCGATAATGGAGCCCCCGGCGGAGGTGGTATAAATGATAAGTCCAAGGAGCACCACCACCGCGATGATGAGCACCTTGAACGAGCTTCCTTTGAGTAAATCCTTCACATTGATACTCCTTGTATGTTCCTGGAAAAATCCCTGCCCGCGGGCGGCAGTCTGAAAACGAACGCAGACTCTGCCGTAAGGGTCAGAAGCTTTGGGAGGCTGGCGTTTCTCATGGAGGAATACAGCCGCCGCAGGCGGTTCTGAGCTGAATGCCCCAGAGGCGCAGGCAGATGAGGATGCCTCCACAGGGCGGCTGCATGGCAGCAGAGCGGGCATCCGGCAGCGCCCTGCCCGGAGCGTTGGTAGGGCCCCTGTGACGAGGCTCTGAGGCCGGCCCCCACCACACAAACAAAATGCGGCGATGGACTTTTTGTGGAGCAGGCTGTTTCCAGTCAACAAAAAGCAAAGAAAAAACCTTTTCTCCACCGCCGGGTATACAATTATAAATTGGACTGTGTTCCCATAAGCTGAGTATGGGACATTTGGAGCGTTTTTTTGCCAGCTGAAAGTTTGTAGAGCTGCTTGCAGGTCTCAGCCGCCTCCCGTACTTCAAACGTTTTTAACCCCAAAGATGGCGTCAAGCTGCCATCTTGAAGGAGCTGTATAGGAGCTCGCTCTAGGAGGAAGAAGCGGCGAGGTGTCTTGCTGTAAGAGAAGGCTGAAACAAAAGCTACTTTCTGCGGCTGTTGCGGTAGTAGGACTTGGGCAGCTCGATCTCCAGGCTTTTGCCTGTGCCCTCCACCACGCAGTCCAAGGGCCGCTCTGCCACATGAACGGGGATGCCGGTCTCCTGGCTTACCAGCCGGTCCAGGCCCTTGAGCAGCGCGCCGCCGCCGGTGAGCATAATGCCCCGGTCGATGATATCCGCGGCCAGCTCAGGGGGCGTCTGTTCCAGGGTCTCCTTGATGGCGTCCACCACCACCATGACGCTGTCCGCCAGGGCCTCCCGCACCTCGTCGGCGTGGATGGTCACGTTTTTGGGCAGGCCGTCCACCAGGTTGCGGCCCTTGATCTCCACAAAGGCGTTGATGGTCTCCTCGGTGGGGAAGGCCGAGCCGATGCGCATTTTAATCTCCTCCGCCGTGCGCTCGCCAATGAGGAGATTGTATTTCTTTTTTACATAGGTGACAATGGCCTCGTCAAACTTGTCTCCGGCCATGCGCACAGAAACAGCGGTGACAATGTCGCCCAGGGAAATGACCGCCACCTCGCTGGTGCCGCCGCCAATGTCCACCACCATGCTGCCTGTGGCGTCTGACACAGGCAGGCCCGCGCCTACCGCGGCGGCCATGGGCTCCTCCATCAGGTCCACATTGTTGCTGCCCGCCTGGCGGGCGGCGTCCTCCACGGCCCGGCGCTCCACCTCGGTAACGCCGGAGGGAATACAGATGATGATCCGGGGGCGGCTGAGGGCCCCGGACTTCAACGCCTTTTTAATGAAATATTTCAGCATGGCGGCGGTCACGTCAAAGTCAGCGATGACCCCGTCCTTCAAAGGCCGCACTGCCACAATGGAGCCGGGGGTGCGCCCCAGCATCTCTTTGGCCTGCTTGCCCACAGCCAGCACCTCATCGGTGCGCACGTCCACCGCCACCACCGAGGGCTCCCGCATCACAATGCCCTTGCCCCGCATAAACACCAAAGTGTTCGCCGTACCCAGATCAATGCCGATATCCTTGGAAAACATAGAAAACATGGAGAGAAACCCCGAAAAGCCTGCCATATCAAAAACTGCCTTTCTCCGGCCGCGCCGGTCCGATTCTGTGCCTGCTCGCGGCACTGGTTCCACAATACAAAGCATCCCCAAAAGCTGCCGGTTTATTTGCCCCGGCTCCGGTTCGATGTATTCCTTACTGGTGTCCATTATACCGCATTTTCCGCCGCTTCTCAACCTTTATGTTAACTTTACTGTGAACAATCCGTAAATTCTGGCATATATCCGCCTCTTACCGGCTCTTTGTACAAGATGTACTTCCAAAGCCGCCGGTCCCCCGCTGGGTGTCAGAGAGGGCCTGGGCTTCTACAAAATCCGCCGCGAGCACAGGCAGAAGCACCGCCTGGGCGATTCGCTCCTGGGGGGCGACCGTGTATGTCACATCAGAGGTGTTCCGCAGGGGGACCAGCCATTCGCCCCGGTAGTCGCTGTCAATAACTCCTACCCCTTGGGCCACCACAACCCCCTTGCGGGCCCCCAGTCCGCTGCGGGAGAACACAAAGGCCGCGCAGCCCGGGGGCAGTTCTGCCGCGAAGCCCAGGGGGATGAACTCCGTTTTCCCCGGCTCAATGGTTACCGGGGCGTCCAGGCAGGCGGCCAGGTCCAGGCCCGCGCTGCCGGGGGTCTGCCGCTGGGGAGGGCAGGCCTCCGGGCGCAGCCGGACAAACCGGATCTCCACAGGCCCTGCTGTGGAGAAGAATATTTTATCAACACTTTCCACCAAGTTTTCCACCGTCTTTTCCTCCTTATTCCACACCCCGGCGAAAAAGCCCCCGAGTACAGGCGTATTCCGGGGGGTTGCCCTCCCGAAGCCCCTGTAATATCTCCCCACATTCCACAGGGTTTTCCACAGTAAAACGTAAAATGCCAAAATCCACGGCTGACAGCTCAGGGCTTTCCACATTCAACCACAGGGGCAGGCTGTTGAAAACCTCTGCGCCGCCCCGGCCTCTCATGCGGCACAGCACAGGGAAGCGTTTGCCCATCCGGTCGGTAAGAGAGCCAGGGGCTTTGCAGCCCAAACAGCCCCTGGGGGAGTTGGCCAGGGGGCAGTTCCGGGTAAGCATCAGGGCCTGACGGCCGTATACCGCCGTGCCCCGGGGCAGACTACCCCCCAGGGCGGCAATCTCTCTGCCGGTGAGCTCCGGGCTCAGCTCCGCGTCTACAAGGCCCAGCCGGGCAAGGGCCTCAAGAGAGGCGGCGTTGGCAATGTTCAGCCCAAAGGAGCCGTGGGCTCTGGCCCCCAGCTCCCGGCACAGCTGCACTGCCCCCAGGGAGCCGCACACAAAGTCGGCATAGCCCTGGGCCATGCGCTTTTTCATCAGCCCCCGCAGCTCCTCCTCCCAGCCGAACACCCCTCGGGGCAGGTCCAGCCATATCTGGGGGGCGGGAGAAGGGAGGGCGGGGGGCTCGGCCTCTACGGGCAGCGCCAGAACCTCGCAGTCCATGGCCTGGGGCGGGATCTGCTCCGGGGCGCGGAAAAAGGCGCGCAGGGGCAGGGCCTCTTGTTGGCGGCGGTGGGGAGTATAGTCCGGCAGGGGCGTCTGGGCAAAGGGAATGGCGGGACGCTTTCCCCGGCGCTGCAAAAGCTCTCCCAGAGCCTGGCGGCGCAGGGCGTTCAGCTGGGCCACTGTCAGCGGGACGCTCTCCGGAGCTGTCAGACTGTCTGCATAAAAGGGGGTGCCGCCGGTCTTTTTCAGCTGCTGCAGGGCCCGGCCTCTGCTAAGGCCCTGGCCCTCTCCGGCGGGGCAGGAGGCGGTGACAGCAATGGCTTCACCGGGGCCCGGGCTCTCCGCGGTCAGACTGACCAGGCCGTCCTTCTCCCCCAGGGTCAGGACTACGGGAACGCTCTGGCGTTCGGCCCGGTACAGGGGGCGCAGGCCCCCGAAGACCTTTTCTGCGGCGGTTACGTCTTCCTTGCGCCGGGTGCCGAACATGTCCCGCCCCCGGCGTCCGGTCAGGTAACCGTCCGTAAAGCCGGAGCGGGAGAACACCGCTTCCAGCTTTTCCAGCAGCTCCGGGGGAACCGGCTCCCCGTCTGCGGCCAGACGGCAGGCGGAGACAGCGGCGGCCACATACTCCGGGCGTTTCATGCGGCCCTCAATTTTGGCCGAGCACACGCCGGCCTCCTTCAGCCGGGGGAGGCCCTCCACAAAGCTCAGGTCCCGCAGGGAGAGGTCGTGCCCAGTCCCGCCGGGAGCGGCAAAGGCCAGGCGGCAGGGCTGGGCGCACTGGCCCCGGTTGCCGCTGCGGCCCCCCAGCATGGCGCTGAGCAGGCACTGGCCGCTGACGCTCATGCACAGGGCGCCGTGGACAAAGGCTTCCAGCTCCCCCAGGGTCTGATGGGCAATGTCTCTGATCTCTTCCAGGGACAGCTCCCGGGCCAGCACGGTGCGGGCGGCGCCCAGCTCCTCAGCCAGCCGCACCCCTGCGGGGGTGGCAAGGCTCATCTGGGTGGAGGCGTGGAGGGGGAGCTCTGGGGCCCGCTGCCGCAGCAGGGTGAACAGCCCCAGGTCCTGCACCAGCACCGCGTCCACTGGCAGAGAGCAGAGAAATTCCACAAATTCCAGGGCAGGGGCCAGCTCGTCATTTTTCAGCAGGGTGTTCACGGTGACATGTACCCGCACATTCCGCTGGCGGCAGTATTCCACTGCCTGGGCCAGCTCCTCCCGTGAGAAGTTTTTCGCGTTGGCCCGGGCCCCGAAGGCCGGTCCCCCCAGGTAGACCGCGTCCGCTCCGGCCCGGACAGCGGCCTCCAGGGCCTCCCGGCCTCCGGCGGGGGCCAGTATCTCCATTTTACCCTTGACGGGGGCGCTGTTTTCCTTCATATAAAATTATTGTTATCCTCCACGGCGAAATAGCTTTTCAGGCCCTCCTGTTCCAGCTGAGCCTCGGCCCGGCGCAGGGGATTGCGGCGGGTGTGGGGCAGGCGTTTGGGCTCGGGCTTTTCCTCTGGGGCGGGGGCTGGCTGCTCCCGGTTCTCAGCAGCCTTCCAAGCGGCCTCCTGCTGGATCAGGCGTTCATGCAGGGCCTGGTTCTCCTTTTCCAGGCTCTCCTGCCGGACAAGGCGTTGGTGCAGGGACTGGTTTTCCTGCTGCAGCTCCTCCCTGCGCTGCCCCGCCTCCTCCTGAAGCAGGCGGGCGTCCTCCCGCAGGCGGTCTATGCTCTCATGGAGCCGGGCGTTTTCCAGGGCCAGGGCCTGCTCCCGGGGGCCGGGGGCCTCTGCGGCCTCCCGCAGGGCGCTGTTTTCGTCCCGCAGGGCCTGGGCCTGCTGTTCCAGGTTCTTCAAGTGCAGCACTGCCTCCTGCAGGCGGGTGTTCTCCGATTCCAGCCGGGCGGCCTTTTCGGCCAGCTGGGCGTCCTTCTGGGTGTCTACCGCAGACTTGAGCAGTTCCACCTTTTCCTCCTGCCACAGCTCCTCCTGAACCTCCAGCTCCTCGTTGCGCTCCTTCAGCCGGCGGGCCAGCTCTGCGTGCTTGTGGCTGTCGTCGCAGATGCTCAGGGCGGCGGTAAGGGCCGCGGCCTCCCGGGTGATCAGGGGCGAGGCGTCCATAATCTGCTTCATCATGCCGCCCACCTCATCGGCCAGGGTCTGCATATACTCCTCTGTCTCCCCGGTGATCAGCCCGCAGACCACGCCGTTGATGGTAAGTCTGACACGTCTCTTGTTCACGAAAACCATTCCTCCCGAAATAGACATATTCCTATTATACGACAAAATCCGCCCGGTGGGAAGACTTTTTTGCGCCTGGCGCCGAAAAGCTTTTTAAGGGGCGAAAAGCGGCCCTGTCAGGCTCTTATGGACCATCACCAGACCTTTTTTATTGGGAAATTCTGCCCGCTTATGTGATTGGTAGTTGCTTTTTGGGAAAAAATAGTGTATAATTGCTATATTCCATCTGGCAGGCAGGGGAGAATGCCTGGATTTTTTGCCTATAGTATACACAAAAAACCAAAATCTTCAACTTCAATATATCTTTTTAAAAATGGAGGCTTTACCATGAACTATTCGCTCACCGTCCCGCAGATCAAGGAGGCGATCCGGGACAAGCTGTCGCACACCTTTGGGGTGTCGCTGCAGAACGCCACCAACGAGGAGTATTACAAGGCCGTTGCCCTGATCGTGCGGGAGCTGATGGCCAAGGGCCGGGCCGAGTTTGACCAGAACGCCGGGCGCACAGAGACCAAGCGCATCTACTATCTTTGCATGGAGTTTCTGCTGGGCCGCTCGCTGAAAAACAATCTCTTTAACCTGGGGCTGGAGCAGAGCTTTCAGGCGGCTTTGGCGGAATATGGCATTAAGCTGGAGCAGCTCTACCGCCAGGAGCCGGACGCGGGCCTGGGCAACGGGGGCCTGGGCCGGCTGGCGGCCTGTTTTCTGGACGGTCTGGCCACTCAGGGCTATCCGGCCATGGGCTACTCTCTGCGGTATGAGTACGGGCTGTTCCGGCAAAAGCTGGTAGAGGGCTGGCAGACCGAGCTGCCGGACTTCTGGCTGCCCGGGGGCTCGGTGTGGATGCAGCAGGTGCCGGACAACTCGGTGGAGGTGCGCTTTGACGGCCGCATTGAGGAGAACTGGAACGACCAGTATCACGCGGTGAAGCACAAGGACTACACCACGGTGACTGCCGTGCCCTTTGACCTGTATGTCTCGGGCATGGACGGCAGGGGCATCAGCCTTTTGCGGGTGTGGAAGGCGGAGAACCACCAGTTTGACATGAACCTGTTTGGCAGCGGCAACTATATGCGGGCCATGGAGCAGCAGGCCATGGCCGACGCCATCACCAAGGTGCTCTACCCTGAGGACGACCACAACGAGGGCAAGCTGCTGCGGCTTTCGCAGCAGTACTTCCTGGTGTCCGCCTCCATTCAGGACATTATCCGGCGGCATCTGTTTGAGCACAGCAACCTGGACGACCTGCCCAGGCTGGCGGCTATTCATCTTAACGACACCCACCCGGTGCTGGCTATTCCTGAGATGATGCGGGTGATGCTGGACGAGTGCGGCTATGGCTGGGAGGCTGCCTGGGACATTGTGAAGCAGACCGTGGCCTACACCAACCACACGGTGATGAGCGAGGCCCTGGAAACCTGGAAATGCGAGCTGGTGCGCATGCGCCTGCCCCGTATCTACCAGATCATTGAGGAGATCAACCGGCGTTTTTGGGAGGAGCTGAAGGCCAAGGGGGTAGAGCACCAGAAGATTGCCCGCATGGCCCCCATCAGCAACGGCTATGTGAAAATGGCCAACCTGGCGGTGATCGGCTCTCACAATGTGAACGGGGTGTCGGCCCTGCACAGCGATATTCTTAAGGATGACCTGTTCCACGACTTTTATGTGGAGGAGCCCGGAAAGTTCACTAATGTTACCAACGGCATTGCCCACCGGCGTTGGCTGAACCAGTCCAACCCCAAGCTGGCGGCGTTGATTACGGAGCTGATTGGCCCCGACTATATTTATGACGCGGACCGGCTCTCGGACCTGCTGAAATATAAGGACGACGCCTCGGTGCGGGAGCAGCTGATGAAGATCAAGCGGGAGAACAAGGAGCGGCTGGCCGAGCACCTGCTGCGCACCCAGGGCCAGACCGTGGACCCGGACACCATTTTTGACGTGCAGGTGAAGCGTCTGCATGAGTACAAGCGCCAGCACATGAACGCCTTCTCCATTCTGTCCACCTACCAGTGGCTGCTGGACAACCCCAACGCGGACTTTGAGCCCCACACCTGGTTCTTTGGGGCCAAGGCCGCGCCGGGCTACTACTTTGCCAAGCAGATCATCGAGTTTATCGCAGCTCTGGCCCACACCATCAACACTGATGAGCGGGTCAACAAGAAGATGAAGGTGATCTTTGTCGAGAACTACTGCGTTACCTGGGCCGAGACCCTGATTCCCGCCGCTGAGGTCAGCGAGCAGATTTCTCTGGCAGGCACCGAGGCCTCGGGCACCAGCAACATGAAGTTCATGATTAACGGCGCGGTGACCCTGGGCACCCTGGACGGGGCCAATGTGGAGATTCATGAGGCGGTAGGGGACAAGAACATCATTCTGTTCGGCATGACCGCCAGCCAGGTGGAGCAGCTCAAGCGCACCGGCTACCACCCGGTGCAGCACTATCAGCACGACGGGCAGATCCGCCGGGCGCTGGACACACTGAACCAGGGCATTGGCGGCAAGCATTTCGGGGATATTTACAAGGCCATTCTTCAGCAGGACCGGTACATGGCTCTGGCAGACTTCCAGTCTTACCGGGCGGCGCAGCAGCGGGTGCAGGAACTGTATCGGGACAAGGAGCGGTGGAACCGCATGTCGCTGGTGAACATTGCCTCTGCCGGACGCTTTGCGGCAGACCGGTCCATCCGGGACTACGCGGGGAACATCTGGCATGCCAGCCCTGTGCCCCCTGAGAAGAACCTGGCCGCGAAGATCGGTTTGGGAGAGTAAGGGCCATGCACAGCCTTTATCAGAATATTCTGGACGGCAACGCCCGGTTTGGCACAGGCCCCCGGGAACTTGCCCAGGGTGTGCTGGAGTGCTCCCCAGAGGAAATCCGCACGACTGTCATTCTGGCCCCGGTCTGGGAGCCGGAAAGGACCTTTGGCTTGAAAGCGGAACCCCTGACGGAGGGCTGTGTGCGGGTGTGGCAGGTGGAGCTGGACGGCAAACCCGCCACCTGGATTGTGCCGGGGATCGGCGCGCCCACCAATATGGATGTGGTGCTGGCCTTGGGAGCCACCAGCTGTAGGCGCATCCTGTTCATTGGCTCGGCGGGAGCCTTGGACGAGAAAATGGAGCTGGGGGACATCGTGCTGCCGGAGAAGTCCATCTGCGGCGATGGCGCCAGCCGCTACCTGCAAAAGGACCTGGCCGCCGACCCGTTCGCCCAGGCCGCTTACCCGGATGGGACGCTGCTGGCCCAGGCGGAGGCTGTCTGCAAAAAATATTGTGCGCAGTACGGTGCGGCCCTGCACCGGGCGGTGAACTTCAGCATTGACACCATTGCGGCCCAGTTTGCCCATATTGATGAGATTCTGGCCCTGGGCTGCGGCACCATTGAGATGGAGACCGCTGCCTGCTTTCGGGCGGCGGAGCTGTGCGGCATACCCATTGCCGCAATCTTCGGCATTTCTGACAGCACTGTGCGGAGGAAGTCCCTTTACAGCGGCCGTACCGAGGAGGAAAAGCGACGCCGCAGGGAAATCCGGTCGGCGGTGTTTCCCCGGGTACTGGGTGGGATGATTCTTTGAAAGCTTGTACCGCTGGAATTTATGTCAGGATGATCGGGCATCATTTTAACTAGGCGCGAAAGTGCAGACAATCAGAGTATTTATGGTCTTACCAAGGATTTGCAATTATGTCGACGGCAGAGCTTGCCAGTAAGACTGGTGCAACATTCCATTGGTACAGGCTCTGAGTATATCTATATAGGATCAAGCTGTCCGGCCTCCTTGGTGGGGCCGGACACTGTAACATTGGCAGGCTTTATGCCTTTTCAGTTCACACGCAGTAAGGAGTTGTTACCATGTTCTATTCCCGAAATCCCAAATATCGTGCCCCTACCGGGGCAGTGGCCACCGGGACCCCGGTGCACTTCCGCATTACCCTGCCCCGGGGGCTCTCATGTACCGCGGCCCGGCTGATTGTGGAGCAGGAGGGCCAGCCCGCTGTGCTTCAGGACATGTTTTGGTGCGGCATGAACGGCGGCGACAAGGAGTGGTGGGAGTGCGACTTTACCCCTGCCACCTCTGGCCTGTACTTTTACCTGTTTGAGGCCAGCACCTGCCGGGGCGTCCAGCGGCTCTCCCGGGGGGACCGGGGGGCGGCGATTTTCGGCGGCACCTACCGCTGGCAGCTGACTGTGTTTCAGGCAGGCTTTGAGACCCCCCACTGGCTGGAAGGAGGGATTATGTACCAGGTTTTTCCCGACCGGTTCTGCAAGTCCGGGGGGGAGAAAACCGGCGTGCCTGCCGGGCGGAGCTATCACGACAGCTGGGAGGACCAGCCGGACTGGCGGCCAAACCAGCAGGGGGAGATTACCAACACGGACTTTTTTGGGGGAGACCTGAAGGGGATTGAGGAAAAGCTGCCCTATCTCCAGAGCCTGGGGGTCACCTGCCTGTACCTGAACCCCATTTTCGAGAGCCACTCCAACCACCGGTATGACACCGCGGACTACTCGAAAATCGACCCTCTGCTGGGAACGGAGGAGGATTTTCGCTCGCTGTGCGCCGCTGCCAGGGAGCGGGGCATTCATGTGCTTATTGACGGGGTGTTCAGCCACACGGGCAGCGACAGCGTCTACTTTAACCGGGAGGGCCGCTATCCGGAGCCTGGGGCTTTTCAGTCCACCCAGTCCCCCTATTATCCATGGTACAGCTTCAGCTGCTGGCCCGGGGAGTATGACAGCTGGTGGGGCTTTCACACCCTGCCCAATGTGAATGAGACCGAGGAGAGCTATAATCAGTTCGTGAACGGGCAGGACGGCATTGTCCGCCGGTGGCTGCGGGCAGGGGCCTCGGGGTGGCGGCTGGACGTGGCTGACGAGCTGCCGGACCTGTTTATCGACAGGCTCAGCGCTGCGGCCAAGGAGGAAGATCCGGAGGCTCTGGTGCTGGGAGAGGTGTGGGAGGACGCCTCCAACAAGTCGGCCTACGGGGTGCGCCGCCGGTATCTGTTGGGGGGACAGCTGGACAGCGTGATGAACTATCCCTTCCGGGACGCGGTTCTGGGGTTTTTGCTGGGAGACGACCCCAAGAATTTTGCAGAGATTGTAGAGAACATTGCAGAAAATTACCCGCCCCAATGCCTGCGTCTGCTGATGAACCACATTGGCACCCACGACACGGAACGGGCGCTGACCGTGTTAGGGGGCGAACCGGCGGGCAGCCGGGGCCGGGAGTGGCAGAGCGCTCAGCGTCTGACGGAGAAGCAGCGGCAGACCGGCGTTGCCCGGCTGAAGCTGGCCTCGGCCATACAATATATGCTGCCTGGCGTTCCCTGCCTCTACTATGGGGACGAGGCAGGGGCAGAGGGCTACCGGGACCCCTTTAACCGGGGCTGCTATCCCTGGGGCCGGGAGGATGAGGAGCTGCTGGCCTGGTACCGGCAGCTGGGCCAGGTGCGCCATGCCCATCAGGACGTGCTGGCCCGAGGCGGCTGCCGGGTGCTGCGGGCAGAGGGCAACCTGCTGGTGCTGGAGCGTTACCGGGTGCATGCCAGCGACGGGGTGGACTGCGCCTACCGAGACAGCCTGGCCCTGTTTGTCAACCGCAGTGAACGCCCCCAGAGCATTTTGAGCCTGAAGCTGAACCTGGCAGGGGGCAAGGTAGTGCTGGGCGAGAGCCTGGGCACTGTAAGCGTTTTGCGGCCTTACAGCTGCTCGCTGTTAAAATTTCACCGGGAAATTCACACAAACACTTGACAAACGCCGAAAAAGGCGGTATAATGATGCAGTTGAGACAAGCGCCAGTAGCTCAGCTGGATAGAGTGTTTGACTACGAATCAAAAGGTCGGGGGTTCGAATCCCTTCTGGCGTGCCAATTTATGATAATCCGAATGCTGTCCTCCAAGTGGGGAACAGCATTCGGATTTCTCATTTCTATCGAGAATGCCTTATAGTAAGCAGGGGGGCGGAAGAAATATGTTTGTGTATTCTTCCGCCCCCTGCCATTTTTACATAAATTTGCGATGTGAATTATAAAAGCTGGTGACAGATTGGACCTGTAATGATATAATGTAAAAAACTTATTTATGGGAGTACGAGCGATGTGCATTGAGACAGAGAAGCTAACCGAACCTACCATAGTAAAGTGTGTGAAAGATTTTTTGATCAATAAACCAAATGGAAACTGGCATGACGATCTGGCGAGAGAGTCTGCCCTTCATGGGCATGGTCCCGATTTAGTTCTTGTTGGCGGCAAGCGTAACAGTGAATACTTTATCATTGAGTGTAAAGGGCGGTCATACGCGCAATCAGCTGGCGCAGCAAACAAGGAAGGATGGCTGAATGCACTGGGGCAGTTAGTCACCAGGATGGAGACGGAGCGCGTGATTCAAAAGGGTAAAACAAAAGGCAGAATCAATCGGGCCTATAAATATGGTCTGGGGCTTTACTGGGTTACTGCACAAGTTGCACTGCGTCGGATTCCCCCCAAAATTGCGAACACCCTAAATCTATACATTTTTTCCGTCTATGACGATGGCTGGGTAAGAATGTGGACGCCCAAAGACTTTAAGCGTAAAGATTCGTATCCGGAA
This sequence comes from uncultured Oscillospiraceae bacterium, assembly GCA_910587835.1. GTDB lineage: Bacteria > Bacillota > Clostridia > Oscillospirales > Acutalibacteraceae > Acutalibacter. The sequence goes on from CAJUNQ010000079.1 coordinate 32,935, forward strand.
GATGATTTCAAACGGCCCACACAATCTACAGAAGAAATGACATGATGGATAAATTAGACGGCCTCGCCAATAGACCTTGAAGCCGCCAATAATGGCAAGCTCCGCGCTGTATTCCCGGAGCGCTTCACCGAGGGACAGTTGGACATTGACAAACTGCTCTCTCTTTTATGCGCAAATTGTGTGATGGGGTTTTCGGAGAGGAAAACTTTATGGCACAAAGCCCAAGTATGAACCCTTGAAAGGCCGCTTTCTGGCTGATACCGCCGCAGTCCACGACAGATATTTCTCCCAGGACAAAAAGGGCAACTATAAAAACACCAGAGGCGACACACAGGACGACACTATCACCTATCATCAATGTTTCTACTAAGCGGCGACTGGATGAGTTGAAGGAGACCAAACAGAAAATCGAGCTGCAAATCATCCAGGAAGAAATGAAGCATAATATGAGAGCACATCTGCTGCATCCCACTTTGTTACATAGACCACGCCGTGCTTATATGGTTCATTGATCGCTAATGGTATGACAATGGTAACAATTAGGATTGTCAAAGCAATTAAGAAAACAGGTTTAACCTTTTATACAAGTGCCACACCTCTTTAAATAACAAGATGTTTTTTTAGGGAAGTTCATAGAGACTGTTTCCAGAAACTACTTTTTCTGATATTGTATCAGTTTTCAATGAAGATTTCAATTCCCATAAATCCTTTATATTCACTTTGCTTATGGCTTTAACAATGCGGTAATCGTAATACTCCCTTGCTTTTCGTATCTTCGGACATATTTTGCTAAATCCCACGCTTTGCTGGCTGAATGCTGCACATAGGCAATCAGATATTCACTGTGAGCCACCATATACCGGTTGGCCCGGACAATAGCGGCACGTTTCGGAACAGTCTCCATCCCCAGAGGGTAGAACGTACCATCAAAATCGGCTGGTGTTGGAGTAGGGTGGTCATATAGGGGATAAAGCAGCAGCAAAGTAAGCGTCACCCCCGAGTGGCGCTTCTTTGCTGCCTTGACGCACTTTGCCGCCAGTGCATCAAAGCGGCTATATTTGCCTACGACGAACTCAGTCACACCGTATTCCGCGATATGCCGCTCAATTCCAGCAGATAATTGAGGTAGGAGACTATCCGGAGCCTCAAGGTGTCCGATAAAGAAACAGGTTGACAGAGTATTCCTCCTAATTTATCTGCGATATATCGCAGATAAATTATAGCATAGATTTTGTGTTTAGGATATATCCCACACGATAAATCGCAAATTTGGCTAAAATAGAGTCTGTTCACACAATTTACAAAAAGTCGGAAAAATAATAAAATCAGGGCATACAAGTCACAAAGGAACCATACAGGAAAATAGAAAAATACATACCCAAGCAGAGAGGAAATGAAAAACCGCGAACCTCCAGTTGATCCACGCGGTACTGTATGTGTTGGAAAACGGCTGCAAATGGAGGGCCTTGGGCTGGCGGGGCCGGTTATGGTGAAAAAATCCTGACCATCCTGAAAGCCATTCTTGCCACCAAAGAACCTGAAAAAGAGGAACCCGAAGTGAGGTATAACGAGATCGCTGACATGCCCGGTTATGCCAAGGCCACGATCACCAAAATGGCGAAGAAGAGCTTTATTAGCGGAACCGGAAAAGTCAAAGATGAAAACGGCCTGCCCGCTGATCTGGACTTGTCCCTTGACATGGTCCGAATGTTTGTCACCAATGACAAGGCAGGGCTTTACAGGAAATAATGGGAGTAAATTACCAGAAACTCGGAAAAGAACTGATGTCAACCGATGAATTGGCGGTGATGGACGGCGGCAAGTGCATCTTGCAGGTGCAGGGCGTAAGGCCGTTTTTCAGCGACAAATTTGACATTACCAAACATCCGCAATATAAATACCTGCTGGATTCCAGC
>CAJUNQ010000080.1 GCA_910587835.1 uncultured Oscillospiraceae bacterium
AACGCCGTCTTTTTACCCAGAAGCAGCCATCTCCTGCGTCGAAAATCCTCGTAATACGCAAGTATTGGCGTAGTTAGCGTAGCTAACTACAGCGGTTCTTCTCCTTGAAGCTGACCGCTTCTGGTCAAAATTCCGTCATTTTCTCTATTTTCAAACAAGCCCTAAGCGGGACCGGACAGAAAAGGAAAGCGCCGGATAGGCCGGACGCTTTCCTTTTGCGTTAGGCAGCGCCCCACGAAGATTGTGGGCGGGCTGCGCAGTCATTTTTTTCGCCGGCGCGTACAGCTTGCGCGCCGCATTTATATCACAGGCTCGGTCAGCTCCTCCAGGCTGTCCAGGCTCTGGGCGGGTGACTCCCTGGGAACGGCAGTCAGCCGGAGCAGCCGGATGAGGGCGGTCAGAATGCTCACCGCCCCCAGCCGGACGTCGGTTACATCCGGTGTGCCGCCGGCCTGGCAGGTCTGGCGCACCAGCCCCTCCGCCTGACGCTGAAAGCCGAACAACGCCCCCAGCGTCACCAGGGAGGCCGCCGCCTGCATCTCTTTGGGGTCGCCGCAGCCGTCTCCCAGCAGCCGGGCCCTCTCCATGTCCAGGGAGCGGTACTGCATGGCCACCCCAAGGGCGATGAGGGTCAGCAGCCGCTGGGACTCCTCCAGCAGCCGCAGCCCCTCCTCCTGCTTCTTTGCGGTTGTCTCCGGCGCAGAGGCCCACATGGCTCCATCCTGTCTCATACTCTTGTCCCTCCCAAGCGCAGCGGGTCCTGTGGTCCCGGGTTCTGATACCCCAGCATATGCCAGGGGGGACAAAGATGTGTTCCACAGCCCGGCGGGTCAGCATGTCACGCCAAAACGCTCCTTCGGCAGGGGCGGAAAATCTGAAATTGAATTTGCGTTTACCCAGGTCACATAATATGGTAAGCTTAGAACTTGTACCAATCGAAGTTGGCGCCTGCCTTTTCGGCAAATTTCACGGTTGACTGTGTTGCAAACCCTTAACAATCGCGTGATTGCCCGAGGATTTGCGCATTGGCAAAATTTCCTCGAAAATCCAGGCGCAAATCCGATTGGTACAAGTTCTTAAGAGGAAAACGAGGAAGGGGAGAGGTAAAATGCCGCAGGTGATGACCGTGGTGCTGTTGATATTTTTAGGAGTGTTCGTGGGGGTGATGCTCCGCGAGCCCCGCAGTTTGTGGAGCGGCTTCTCCTTCTTCCTGCTGCTGTTGGCATTTGGCGCTTTTCTGCTGACTGTGGCGGCAGTATACGCCTCTTGGCTGACAGCCCACCGCTGGCTGTTTCTGACTCTGGTGCTGCTGGCAGGAGCCGCGGCGTTGCTGGCGTTGGTCTTCCCCTTGCTGCTGCTGGGAATTTTCGCGGTAGAGGGCGTGCGGGTGGTCCGCAGGGAGGGACTGCGCCCTGGCAATCTGCTGTCTCTGGCCTTTGCGGCGTTGTGGTTTGGCTTTCTGTTTATCTGGCCGGCAGTGGGGGGATGGAGCAAGGGCTCTCTGGGTACGGCGTTGTATATTGCCGTCAGCTGCTCGGCGGTATACCTGTTAGCGTTGATGGCAATGTATGTGCTCTCGGCGTTGCTGAACCTTTTCCACTTCCGGCAGAGCCGGAAGCTGGACTATATTATTGTGCTGGGTGCGGGGCTTAACGGGGACCAGGTGCCTCCGCTGCTGGCCGGGCGCATAGACCGGGGCCTGAGGCTGCTGGCCCGCAACCCCGGCGCGCGGCTGGTCCTCTCCGGCGGGCAGGGCCCTGGCGAGACCCTGCCCGAGGGCCGTGCCATGGCCGCTTACGCCATTGCCCGGGGCGCAGACCCGGCCCGACTGCTGGTGGAGGACCGCTCCGCCAACACAGAGGAAAACCTTCGCTTCTCCCGGGCCCTGATGCCGGAGGAGCGGCCCCGCATTGCGGTGGTCACCACAGCCTACCATGTGTTCCGGGCATTGCTGATTGCCCGGCGGCAGGGCATACGCTGCGTAGGCTATGGGGCCAAAACCAGATGGTACTTCACCCTGAACGCGGTGCTCAGGGAGTTTGCCGGATACCTGAAGCTGACGAAAAAGCGGCATCTGCTTGTGCTGGGGCTGTGGACGGGGCTGATCCTTCTGCTGTATGTGCTGAGCCGGTAGCGGGGCCCGGCGTTGCGGAATGACGGAGCAGGGGACGCTCCTGGGTCATGGCCCCCCCCTGGCGATTGGCCACAAGCCCGGCCTGTTCTATCCGCTTCTTCTGCCGGTAGTCGTATGGCTTGGGCTGGACGGGGCGCGGGAGCTGTCAAAAAAGGAAGCCCGCTGGCTGGTCAAGCGCAGGCTTCCTTTCACATATCAAGGCTGTTTGGCTCTGACCCCTTCAGCATATACAGTTTATAACAGCGGCCGCACCCCTGTTGGCAGAGCTGGGCCGAAAGGCGTCGCTATGGAGCCGGGGAAACCGCCCTGGCTCATAGCGGCCTTTCTCCTGCGCGGACCTTGAGACATGTCAGCCCCAGACAGCTGCGGCGAAGACAGCTGTGTTATAGAGATTGATGCCAATGATCACCAGCATCAGCCCCAACAGCAGGCGTTCCACTGCCTTGTTGTCCATTTTCTTACTGAACGCCGCTCCCAGCAAAGCCCCGCCAATGCCTCCGGCTGACATGAGCAGCAGGTGGAGCCAGGAAAAGGGAGGCACATTTTGTTGGCAGAGGGCGCTGGCCAGGCTGGCGCTTTGGGAGAACAGGATGATAAAAATGGAGTTCTTTGCCGCCTGTCTGGCGTCCATAGAGAAGAAAAGGAACAGCATCGCTACGTTCAGCGGCCCGCCCCCAATGCCCAAAAATGCCGACGCCACCCCCAGGACCAGCCCTGCCAGGGCGCATACCGGCAGGCCTTTCAGGCGGTAAGAGGGCAGCTGGTCCTTTTTGCGGGTGTACAGCCACACCAGCGCTGTCGTGAGCAGCAGCAGCCCGGACTGGACCAGCCCCAGCACATTTTCGTTGGAGCCGGACTTGACCAGCTGGAACAGCTCCTTGCCCAGCAGCCCGCCCGCTGCCGCGCCCACAGCCAGAGGCGTGGTGGTCTTGATTGGCAGCTTGACCCCGTTGCCCCGGCTTTTCAACAGAGAGGCCGCGGCCATGGCCAGCACCGTGCAGCCGGACAAAAAGCTGATTGTGGACACCGGCAGAATATGCAGGGCGTCCAGCACCGGCTTGATGATGACCCCGCCGCCGTACCCTGCCACAGACCCCAGCCCTGAGGCCAGCAGACACACCAGAAACATAACCACCGCTGTCATAACCGCCCGCCCTCCTCCGCCATGCTCAGCCGGAGGGCCCGGGCTGTCCGACGCAGCCGGGGCAGAGCGTAGGGGAAAAACTCCCGGTAGGCCTGGCAGAAATAATTGCCCGGTCCGTCCAAGGGCTCCCGGTCCCGGCGGCAGCCGCCCCGGCAGAGGAAAGCGTAGGGGCAGCTCTGGCAGCTGCTCCGCCCCAGAACGCCCTCCGCCAGAAAACGCCGGGCCGTTTCGCAGCGGGCCAGCTCCTCAAAGCCTGTGTCCCGGATATTCCCCAGCCGCCACTGGTCCAGACAGTAGAAGTCGCAGGGGTAAACAGAGCCGTCGGCCTCCACTGCATTCTGTATGGCGCATTGGCCGCTGAGGCCGCAGTTCTCCGGGGGACGGCCCAGGAGCATGCCCAGAAGATTCTCAAAGTATCGGATATAGATAAACCGGCCCTCCGCCACATCCCGATACCACAGGTCGAACAGCGTCTTGAGAAATTGGGCGTACTTCTCCGGGGTCAGCGACCAGGGAGACAAGCCCCGCCGCGCCCCCAGAGGGTCCAGACAGGGGATGTACTGCTGGTAGAGCAGGCCGGAGCGCCGGTAGAAGCCGTAAATCTTCCCGATATTGTCCGCCGTGCGGTTGGTGACCACGGTGAGCAGGTTGAAGTCCACCTGATGGGCTGTGAGCTTCTGGGCGGCCTGCAGCACCCGGTTGAAGGTGCCCTTGCCCTCCGGGTCTGTGCGGCAGCTGTCGTGAACGTCCTTGCCGCCGTCCAGAGAGAGGCCCACCAGAAAATGGTTGTCGTGGAGGAATTGGGCCCATGCGTCGTCCAGCAGCAGCCCATTGGTCTGTATGGCGTTGGCAATGGGAATGCGCCGGCGGTTGTACTTTTTTTGCAGCTCCACGGCCCGGCGGTAGAAATCCAGCCCCCGCAGAGTGGGCTCGCCTCCCTGAAAGCCAAAGGTGCAGGAGCCGCTGGCGTATTCCAGGGCTTTTTTAATCAATAGCTCCAGGGTCTCCTCTGACATAAAGCCATAGGAGAAGGTCTCCCGGTTTTGCTGCTCGTCATGATAAAAGCAGTATTGGCAGCGCAGGTTGCAGGCCCCTGACGCGGGCTTGATCAGCAGACTGAGGGCGGGCATGACAGCACCTTCTTTCCTGGGGACTGGTTGGGCCGGTAAAACGCCGTGCTGAGATATTGAATTCATTGTATCGGAGATGGGGGAAAATGTCAAGAAAAGCCGGATGGCGGGGAGGGGGATGAGGTGCGGGCAGCGGCTCCGGGGCGCCGCGCCCGGGCGTAAAAGCCTCCCCATCGTCTTTTCTTCCCGGCGCGCATCTTGCATTTGACCGGCTTGTGATTTATAATGAGCCCAGGCACCTACTCAATAAAGGAAAAGAGGAACCGGAATGAATCGAGAATTTCTGAAGGACCTGCTCGCCACCCCCTCTGTCAGCGGCTATGAGGAGGCCATTCAGGCCAAGGCCCTGGCCTTTGGCCGGGAGTTCGCCCACACTCAGCTCACCGACCCCAGCGGCAACGCTGTTTCTGTGGTCAACCCCCATTCGCCCCACAAAATCCTTCTCTGCGGCCACATCGACGAGATCGGCTTTGTGGTCACCCATATTGACGGGAAGGGGCTGCTGCATCTTACCGGCGCGGGGGGCGTGCGGCCCAAGCTCTATGTGGGTTCGCCGGTGCAGGTCTGGCACCAGGGAACCCTGGTCCCCGGGGTGATTGCCACCTCCTCGGACCTGCTGAAAAAAGAGAAGACAGACGCCTCGGACCTGCTGGTGGACATTGGAGCTGTGACCCGGGAGGAGGCCCAGGCTGTGGCGGCTGTGGGCGACCCGGTCTGCGCTGACGCCCATGTGCGGGAGCTGCTGAACGACTGCTTCACCTGCCGGGCTCTGGACGACCGCACCGGCGCTTTCGTAGTTCTGGAAGCCGCCCGGGAGGCAGCGGCCCAGGGGGCTTCTCTGGGCATTTACGCGGCCACCACGGTGGGCGAGGAGACCAGCGGCCGGGGAGCCTACTATGCCGCTGCCCGCATTCAGCCCGACTGTGCCATTGCCGTGGACGTGACCTGGGCCAGCGACGCCCCGGGCACGGACCCCGCTGACACGGGAGAGGTCAAGCTGAACGGCGGGCCGGTGCTGTGCATGGCCTCTGTGGTGAACAAGCGGCTGAACAGCCTGTTGAGGGAGACCGCCGAGGAGCTGCAAATGCCTGTCCAGTGGGAGATTGCCACCGGCCGCACAGGCACGGACGGCGACACGGTCAACCGGGCGGGGCTGGGAATTCCTATGGCCCTGGTGTCCATCCCCTTGCGGTACATGCACAGCTCTGTGGAGGTGGGCAGCTGGAAGGATATAGAGGACTGCATCCGCCTGCTGGCCGGCTTTTTGGTGCGGCTCTCCCGAGAGCTGGAAGCGGGCTTTGACTTCTGTACCGTCAAGCCGTAGGACCGGGAAGACTGCCGGCAGGACGCCGGCTTCGCGCGGCGGAAAGAAAGCCCGCGCATCGGGACAACAGAGGACGTATTGACAGAAACGGCGCAGCCTGTGCGGGCTGCGCCGTTTGTCATTCAGCGGGAAAGGGAAAGGGGCAGGACTTCAGGCCTGCGGGAAAACCATACCAAGCGGCCGGGCCTGCTGGGCTGCTTGTGCCGCGGACCTTTTCTGCGTTCCTCTTCCGGCTGTGCCCGTTATTTTCCACTTGACTTTTCACCCCAAACAGGCTACCATATACTTGGCGGACAGCTGCGCCTGTCCCCTACATTTTTGTATTGTGAGGTGAGCCCTGTGAGCGTTCCACGAAGTAGCGACAGCGCCGAACCCCGAGAACCCCTCGCCCGGCTCGCCTGCTGCGTCTTGACAACCGAGGCTTTCAGGCCCTGAGACTGTGTCTCTGATCGAAAGACCCTGGCTTATGCCGGGCCGCGCGTTTTCGGGACCGCGCGCTGTGTACTTCTCCGTGTGCTGATGTTCGTACCACAAAAGCAAAGGAGGTACACAAATGGAAAACCATATTCTTGCCGAAAACCTCTCTCGGCTGGAGACCCTGCTGGAAGAGAGAAAGTACACCCAGGCGGCCGCTGTGGTGAAGGACTTGAACCCAGCCGACGCCGCCGTCCTGTTGGAGGAGCTGCCGGAGCAGAAGGTGCCGGTGCTGTTCCGCCTGTGCCCCAAGGAGCTGGCCGCCGACGCCTTTGCCTACATGTCCCCCGAGGCCCAGGAGCTGCTGGTGAGAAGCTTCAGCGACCGGGAGCTGGACGAGGTGATGGAGCAGCTCTTTTTAGACGACACGGTGGACATGATTGAGGAGATGCCCGCCAATGTCGTGAAGAAAATTCTCCGCCATGTGGACGCGGAAACCAGAAAGATGATCAACCAGGTGCTCAACTACCCCAAGGACAGCGCGGGAAGCATGATGACCATGGAGTATGTGGACCTGAAGCGCAGCATGACCGTGGAGCAGGCCTTTGAGCGCATCCGCCGCACCGGGGTGGAGAAGGAGACCGTCTACACCTGCTATGTCACCGACAGCCGCCGGAAGCTGGAGGGGATTGTCACGGTGAAGGACCTGCTGCTGGCCCGGAAGGATGAGGTCATCCGCAATATTATGGAGACCAATATCAAATTTGTCAGCACCCACACCGACCAGGAGGAGGCCGCAAGGGAGCTGAGCCGCTACGACTTTCTGGCCCTGCCGGTGGTGGACGCGGAGGAGCGGCTGGTGGGCATTGTCACAGTGGACGACGCCATTGACGTGATTGAGGAGGAGGCCACAGAGGACATTGAGAAAATGGCCGCCATGGCCCCCTCGGACAGGCCCTATATGCGCACGGGCATCTGGGAGACCTGGCGCAAGCGGGTGCCCTGGCTGCTGTTTCTGATGATCTCCGCCACCTTTACCAGCGGTATCATCTCCGCCTATGAGGGCGCGCTGGCGGCCAGCGTAGTGCTCACCGGCTTCATTCCCATGCTGATGGACACAGGGGGCAACTCCGGAGGTCAGAGCTCGGCCACCATCATTCGCGGGCTGTCTCTGGGCGAGATTCGGTACGGGGATGTGCCCCGGGTGGTTCTTAAGGAGTCCGCCGTGGCGCTGCTCAACGGCTGCACACTGGCAGCGGCCAACTTTGTCAAGCTCATGCTCATCGACCGGGTGGGGCTGCCGGTTGCCCTGGTGGTGTGCGCCACTTTGATGGCTGTGGTACTGGTGTCCAACCTGGTGGGCAGCTGCCTGCCGGTGCTGGCCAAGCGGCTGGGCTTTGACCCGGCGGTCATGGCCAGCCCCCTGATCACCACCATTGTGGACGCGATCGCCCTGACCATTTACTTCAACATCGCAAAGCTGGTGCTGGGAATATAGCGATTTTCCCTGCACATATAGAACAAAAAAGCAACGTCCCGGATTTCCGCCAGGGCGTTGCTTTTTCGTGTAATAGCTAACGGGAATTAGAACCTGTATTCACAGGCGTTGAACGCCGGAGGGACGGGTCTTTTGCCGTCCTGCTGCGTTAAAAATTCTTGAAATACGGCAAGTATTCCTGCGATTTTTTGCCTTGCAGTGCGACAAAACCCCTCGCCACTCCGGCATCTTCCACCTATGAATACAGGTTCTTAAGGAGTAATAGAAAGCCTCTGGGCGCACAATTCACGAAGTGTTTGCCAGCGGCGGATATCGTTAACACAGTTCAAAAGAGGCGATACCTCTTTTGAACCCGGCGGCACGGGTATGCCCGCGCCGCTCTGCTTGAAAATCGATATGTACCGATTTTCAAGTGCGTTTACTATCATCACCCTACGGCAAGGCCTTATGGCCTTGGTCCCGCCCATCAGCTCGGTGGGTTTGCGGCTTGGCGCGCTGTACTAGGCCTTGCCAAGTACCCGGAGCAATGCAGCCCTACAGGGGCCCGGATGCGTTTGCTACAGAAGCAAAACCTTACTTGTACCGTACTGCCGTGCCGTAGGCCATTACCTCCGCCGCGCCGGCCATAATGGCCGAGGTGGCAAAGCGCAGGTTGACAATGGCGTCCGCACCCATAGCGCCGGCCTGGTTGACCATGCGCTGAATGGCGATGTTCCGGGCCTCGTCCATCATGGCGGTGTAGGACTTGAGCTCGCCGCCCACCAGGGTTTTCAGGCTCTGGCCAATGTCGTGGCCAAGGTTTTTGGACTGGATGGTGCTGCCCATGGCCAGGCCCAGAACCTGGATCTCCTGGCCGGGGATGGTCTCTGTGGTGACAACTAACATGGGTATGACTCCTTTCGGGTGATTAAAAAAGTGTCGTGCTACGCCTAGGGCTTGTTTGAAAATAGAGGAAATGACGGAATTTTGACCAGAAGCGGTCAGCTTCAAGGAGAAAACCGCAAGGAATACTTGCGTATTACGAGGATTTTCGACGCAGAAGATGGCTGCTTCTGGGTAAAAAGACGGCG
>CAJUNQ010000081.1 GCA_910587835.1 uncultured Oscillospiraceae bacterium
CGAATTTTTACCCAGAAGAGGTTCATTTCAAGGAAAAAACCGCAAGGCAATCTTCCGATTGGCGAGGATTTTTGACGCAGAAAGGGGCCCCTTCCGGGTAAAAAGACGGCGTTTCCGATTTTTTAAACAAGCCCTAGGCCTCAAGCCTCTCTTTAATGGCCAGCAGGAACTCCTCGGTGTTCACCTTGCGCACCTGGGGCAGGGTGGACATGGAGGCCAAATCGCCGGTCATGACGCCGCTCTCAATGGTGTCAATGGTGGCCTTTTCCAGCCGGTCCGCAAAAGCGGTCAGCCGGTGGTTGCCGTCCAGCTGGCCCCGCTTGCGCAGGGCTCCGGTCCAGGCGAACAGGGTTGCCACCGAGTTGGTGGAGGTCTCCTCCCCCTTGCGGTGCTTGTAATAGTGGCGGGTCACTGTGCCGTGGGCGGCCTCATACTCCCAGGCCCCGTCCGGAGCCACCAGCACAGAGGTCATCATGCCCAGACTGCCAAAGGCCGTGGCTACCATGTCGCTCATCACGTCGCCGTCGTAGTTTTTGCAGGCCCAGATGAACCCGCCCTCGCTGCGCACCACCCGGGCCACCGCGTCGTCGATAAGGGTGTAGAAATATTCAATACCCGCCTCCTCAAACCGCGGCGCGTATTCCTTCTCAAAAATTTCCTGGAAGATGTCCTTGAACCGGTGGTCATACTTTTTCGAGATGGTGTCCTTGGAGGAGAACCACAGGTCCTGTTTGGTGTCCAGCGCAAAGTGGAAGCAGGACCGGGCAAAGCTCTCAATGCTGGCGTCCAGGTTGAACTGCCCCTGGAACACCCCCCCGCTCTCCTCAAACTGGTGGACCAGATACTTCTGCTCCACGCCGCCGGGCAGGGTGACCAGCAGCTCGGCCTTGGACCCGGCGGGCACCGTTGTCTCGGTGTTCTTGTAAATGTCGCCAAAGGCGTGGCGGGCAATGGTAATGGGCTTTTTCCAGGTAGGGATATAGGGGGTGATGCCCTTGACCAAAATGGGTGCCCGGAACACCGTGCCGTCCAGCACGGCGCGAATGGTGCCGTTGGGGGACTTCCACATCTCCTTCAGGTTGTACTCGGTCATGCGGGCGGCGTTGGGGGTGATGGTGGCGCATTTCACCGCCACGCCGTACTTTTTGGTTGCCAGGGCCGCGTCCACAGTCACCTGGTCCCCGGTCTCGTCCCGGTGGGGCAGGCCCAGGTCATAATATTCCAGGTTCAGGTCAATGTAGGGCTCCAGCAGCAGGTCCTTGATCATCTGCCAGATGACCCGGGTCATCTCGTCCCCGTCCATCTCCACCAGGGGCGTTTTCATGGGGATTTTTTCAAAGCTCATGGGGTTCTCCTCTCATTTTTCCAGCTTGGTATAGTTCAGCAGGCCGCCCACCAGCACCATGTCCCGCTGCCGGGCAGTGAGCACGGCCTTCAGCTTCATGGTAATGCCCCGGGTCTCGTTGACCAGGGTGACCTCCTCCCCGGCCTCCAGCTCCTTGCGGACCGCGGGCAGGCAGAGCACGTCCATCTGGTCAATGGCGTCGTAGTCGGCCTCGTTGACAAACTGCAGGGGCAGAATGCCTGTGTTGGCCAGGTTTGCCGCGTGAATGCGGGCATAGCTCTTGGCGGCCACCGCCTTCACCCCCAGGTACAGGGGCACCAGGGCCGCGTGCTCCCGGGAGGAGCCCTGGCCGTAGTTGTGCCCGGCAATAATCACGCCGCCCCCTGCCGCCTTGCAGCGCTCGGGGAAGCTCTTGTCGCACACCGCAAAGCAGAACTGGGACAGGTAGGGGATATTGGACCGGTAGGGCAGAATTTTGGCCCCGGCGGGCATAATGTGGTCGGTGGTGATATTGTCCTCCACCTTCAGCACGGCCCGGCGGCGGATGCTCTCCTCCAAGGGGCCGGCAATGGGCAGGGGCTTGATGTTGGGGCCGCGCTTTACCTCCACGGTCTCCATCAGGGCCTCCTCAATGGGTGGCACAATCATGTTGTCGTTAATGAGAAAACGCTCCGGCAGCTCCACCTTCACCGGCTCGCCCAGAGAGCGGGGGTCGGTGAGGGACCCGGCAATGGCCGAGGCCGCGGCGGTCTCCGGGCTTACCAGGTAGACCTGCCCGTCCGCAGTGCCTGAGCGGCCCTCAAAGTTCCGGTTAAAGGTGCGCAGGGACACCCCCCCGGAGTTGGGGGACTGGCCCATGCCAATGCAGGGCCCGCAGGCGCATTCCAGAATCCGGGCCCCGGCGGCAATCATGTCTGCCAGCGCGCCGTTTTCGGCCAGCATGTTGAACACCTGCTTGGACCCGCAGGCCACGGACAGGCTCACCTGGGGGTGCACGGTTTTGCCCTTGAGCACCGCGGCCACCCGCATCATGTCCAGATAAGAGGAGTTGGTGCAGGAGCCAATGCACACCTGGTCCACCTTCATGCCCGCAAGCCCGCTGACGGGCTTTACCGCGTCGGGGCTGTGGGGGCAGGCGGCCAGGGGCTCCAGAGAGGAGAGGTCTATGGTCAGGGTTTCGTCATAGGCCGCGTCCGGGTCTGAGGACAGCTCCGCCCACTGGTCTCCCCGGCCCTGGGCCTGCAAAAACTGCCGGGTGATCTCATCCGAGGGGAAGATGGAGGTGGTGGCCCCCAGCTCGGCCCCCATGTTGGTGATGGTGGCCCGCTCGGGCACAGTGAGGGTTTTGACGCCCTCGCCGCCATACTCGATGATTTTGCCCACGCCGCCCTTCACGCTCATCCTTTGCAGCACCGCCAGAATCACATCCTTGGCCGACACCCAGGGGGAGAGCCTGCCGGTGAGCTCCACCCGGGTCATGCTGGGCATGTTGATGTGGTACTCGCCCCCGCCCATGGCCACGGCCACATCCATGCCCCCGGCCCCAAAGGCCAGCATACCAATGCCTCCGCCGGTGGGGGTGTGGCTGTCAGAGCCGATAAGGGTTTTGCCCGGAGCCCCGAAGCGCTCCAGATGCAGCTGGTGGCAGATGCCGTTGCCGGGACGGGAGAAGTAGACGCCATGCTTGTTGGCAACCGTCTGGATGTAGCGGTGGTCGTCCGCGTTCTCAAAGCCGCTCTGCAGGGTGTTGTGGTCCACATAGGCCACGCTGCGCTGGGTCTTCACCCGGGGCACGCCCATGGCCTCAAACTCCAGGTAGGCCATGGTGCCGGTGGCGTCCTGGGTCAAGGTCTGGTCAATGGCCAGGCCAATGTCCTCCCCCACCTCCATTTTGCCTGAGACCAGGTGGCTCTCAATGATCTTCTGTGCGATGGTTCTTCCCATGTGTCGTCTTCCTTTCCGGTTGGTTTTCCGGGCATGTCCAGGCTGTGGGGGCAGGTGCTTTTCCCTCTCCTCAGGCGTGAACCGGCCCGCTTTTTCTGACGTTTCCGCTATATGTGAACACATTATGTGTGGTTTTCGCTACCTTCCTTTTGCCGCCGAAAAGGCCGCGGCCTCCGCCAGCCAGTCCAGCAGCTCCTGGTCAATCTCCTTCGGGTCTGTTACCACCGCGTGGTGGGTCCAGCGTCCGGGGTAAGGCTCCACAACAGTCAGCCGGGGCGACTGCACCTGACGGCCCAGCCCAAAGGTGACGGTGAGGAAGTCTCCCCGAAGCCCCTTGCGCACCCGGTTGAAGGAGGCGCAGCCGAACAGCCTGCCCTGATAAAAGGAGATCTGCGTCTTCTGCACCCGCCGCTCAAAGTCTCCCAGCCGGGCCAGCAGCTGCTTTTCCAGCCTCTCGTACAGGGGCAGCGCATGGGGGTGGGGGGAAAAGAAGAACAGGACCCTCTCGTCCGCCGGTTCTCCCGGGCTCCCGGGCAGGGGCTTCTCCATCACATAGTTTGTCAGCAGAACGCCGCCGCGCTCAACCTGCTGCTCCCGCAGCACCTGCCAGCCCCGGCGCAGAAAGAAGGGCTTGGCCGTAATGGAGGCCTGGGTGGTATAGGCCTTTGCGGGGACCGCCGCCTCCAAGGCCTGGCACAGGGCGGAGGCCACGCCACGCCCCTGCCAGTCCCTGTGCACATAGAGCCGGTCCAGATAGCCGCTGCCGTCCATGTCGCCAAAGCCGACGATCTGGCCGTTCTCCTCTGCCACTAAGGTTGTGTGGGCCAAAAAGGATTGGTTCCAGGCCGCCAGGTCTACCTGGCCGGCGGCCCACACCGCCAGCTGCTCCGGGGTATAGTCCCGGGCGTTGACTGTGTGCACCGTGTCGTAAAACAGCCGGGCCATGGCCGCGCAGTCCTCGGTCTGGTAGGGACGTATCAGCATCTCTCCCCCTCCTCCACGGTTTTTTCCAGGAGTTCCGCCAGCTCCCGCCAGTCCCCCACCCGCAGATGGGGGAAATCCGGCCCAGGTCCCCTGCCCCCAAACCACACCGGGAACAGCCCCGCGCCGTGAGCGCCAACCATGTCCGCCTGCAGGTCGTCGCCGCAGTACCATACCTGACTGGCGGGCAGGCCCGCCTTTTTCAGGGCGGCTTGGAAGAGCAGGGGGTCTGGCTTGCGGATGCCGTACTCGCTGGACGCGATAACAAACTCGAAGCGGTTTTCAGGCAGAATCTGTTTCAGCCGGTGGGCCAGCCCATTCCCGGACCAGCCGATGTTGCTGACGACCCCGGTGCGGATTCCCTGCCGGTGCAGGAAGCTCAGCAGCTCCCCGGCGTAAGGAACAGGCTGCGCGGCGCTGGCGTTCTCCATAAGCAGACGCTCCGCTGTTTCCAGGTCCAGGGCCTCCTCCAGCCCCAACACCCCCAGCACGGTTCGCAGCTGCTGCCACTCGTGGAGCTCAGCTCCATGCCGGCGGCACACCGCCTGATATTCCCATAGCCGGGACGCCAGCTCATGGGCCCGGGCCGGGGACGCGCCGGCGGGAGGGTCCTTCACAGCCCGGAAAACTGCCTGCCAGCCCCGGAGAAAGTCATTCTCCGTCTCCCGGGCCAGGGTGCCGCCAAAGTCAAACAAAATCATTCTGGGCCTTGCAAGGCCTGTCCTGTCAGAAAAACGCAAAATATTTCAACCCCCAGATGAACAGAAACATGGTGCCAATGGACAACACCGAGCTGAACACCACCTGCTGCCCTGCCAGCTGGTCGTCGCCCCCCATCTGCTGGGCCATGGTAAAGGAGGACACGGCAATGGGCGACCCGAACAGGGTGAGCAGCACCGCCAGGTCCGCCCCCCGGAAGCCCATGAGAATGGCCGCCCCCAAAAAGGCCGCCGGGAAGACCAGCAGCTTGACGCACAGGGTAATCAGCAGGGGCCGGGCGCAGCGGCCGGTCTCCCCAAAGCTGAGGGAGGCTCCCAGCACCACAAAGGCCAAGGGCGTGGCGATTCCCCCCAGGGTGGAGGCTGTGCTGTAGATGACGCCGGGCAAAACAATGTGGAAATAGTTGCAGGCAATGCCTGCCGCCGAGGCCAGAATCAGCGGGTTGGTGACAATGCCGATGAGCACCTTCCACAGGTTGGGACGCTGGCCGTTGAACATCTCCAAGGCCAGCACCGCCAGCACATTGAACAGGGGAATGACCACCGCAATGAGCACCGAGGCCCGGCTGCTGGCCGTTGCGCCAAACAGGGCCGCGCTGATGGGGATGCCGTACAGCACAAAGTTGCTGCGGAACATGCCCTGCAGCATCACTCCCCGCCGGGCGTTCTCCTGCTCGGTGAGCAGCACCAGCACCAGGGCCACCAGAAATTCAATCAGCACCCCGGCCAGGGCGAAGAACATCAAACTGCTGCGCAGGTCCGCCGCCAGGTCGGAGTCGTAGATATTGCAGAACACCAGCAGGGGCAGAAAAATTTTGAAAATGACCTTGTTCACCTGCCGGGCGGCAATCTCCCCCATGAGGCCTGTCAGCCGGGTGACATAGCCCACCGCCAGCATAAGAAACAGAGGCAGCACCGTATTCAGGGCAATAAAAAGGCTGTCCATATCCGCTCTCCCTTTTCACTTTTCCTTGCCGTTACACTTGACTGTGGTATCAGTATACCACACTTTTGCTCCGCTGGCAAGCGGTCAAGGGCTGGAATGGACCGGCGGATTCTGCAAAACGCCCCTGTTTTCCTTGCGGCCCTCCCCTCCCTGTGTTATACTGTAGAAAAAGAGAAAAGGAGAACGCACTTATGGTATCCATCCCCTCAGAGGCCGAGGCCATTCTGCGCGAGCGTTTTGGCAAGGACAATGTGATTGCTCTGGCCACCACGGAGGGAACTGTCCCTCAGGTCCGCTATGTGAACGCCTACTATGAGGACGGCGCGTTCTATGTGATTACCCACGCGCTCTCCAACAAAATGAGGCAGCTGGCCGGCAATCCCGCCGCGGCCATTGCCGGCGACTGGTTCACCGGCCACGGCACAGGGCGCAGTCTGGGAGCCCTGGGCAAAGAGGAAAACCGCGCCCTGGCGGAGACCCTGAAACAGGTCTTCGCCTCATGGCTGGGCAACGGCCACACGGATTTGGCGGACGAGAACACCATCATTCTACAGGTTCAGCTGACGGACGGCTGCCTGCTCTCTCACGGCACAAAATACCAATTCTAAGGAACTTGTACCAATAGGAGTTTGCACCTGCCTTTTCGGCAAATTTCACGGCTGACTGTGCTGCAAACCAGTTGGTACAAGTTCTGAGACAGAGAAAGGAACCGGTTTTTGGACCAGCAGGAGATCCGCAGCATTCTGGAACAGGCCAGCAGCGGCGCGTGCACGGTGGACGAGGCTGTGCTCGCCCTGAAAATGGAGCCCTTTCAGGACCTGGGCTTTGCCAAAATTGACCGCCACCGGGGCCTGCGCCAGCGGGGTCAGCGTGGTGAATATTGACAACGGCTTTGGCGCGGGCTGTCTGGCCAGCATGATCAACCAGCTGTAGCCTCTGTTTATCGTTAACGCAGTTCGCACAGCCATTCCGGCGGAATGTTTGCCATCCTCTGCGCCAAAACTCTTGAGGTAAGCAAGGCGCATCAAAGCTGCAAGCAGCTCTGCGAAGCCTTGACTGGAAGCTGTCAAAGGTCCGTATACGCGCTTACGGGAACACACCCCAGACGATGGGGCGAAAACAAGGAGGTTCAGGGGGAGAAACCGGGATTTTTGATGCCGAAACCGCCGTTTCTGGTCAAAACAGGCCCTATTTCGGAGTTTTCAATCCGCTGTTAGGCCAAGTCCGCAAAAGGAAAGAGAGCTTCCCGCTGGAAGCTCTCCTTTTTGCAGTCAACAGGCCAAGTGTCCACAGGCCAAATGTCCTGCCGCGCATTTTATTTGATTCACGTCCAGGGGTCAGGGGGCAGGCCAGCGTGTCCCCCGTCTCTCCCAGGGTTCCGGTACTTCCACAGCGTAGGCGGACCATATTGGGGCCTACCTAAAATCTGCGAAAGGGACAGGCCCGCCTCAGGCCCCTTCTACCAGAGCCTTGGTGTCACGGGCAATCACCAGCTCCTCGTTGGTGGGAATGACGAAGACCTGGATTTTGGAGTCGGGGGCGGAGATTTTGCCCTCCTTGCCCAGCACCATCTCCTTGTTCAGGTTCTCGTCCAGCTTCACGCCCAGGAACTCCAGGTACTTGCCGATCTCCCAGCGGTGGTGCCACTGGTTCTCGCCCACACCGGCCGTGAAGACCATAGCGTCGCAGCCGCCCAGGGCCACCATGTAGCCGCCGATGAACTTGCTGATCTGGTACTCCAGAATGTCATGGGCCAGCTTGGCCCGGGGGTTGCCCGCCTCCCGGGCAGCGGTCACGTCCCGGTCGTCGCTGGACACGCCGGAGATGCCCAGCAGGCCGGACTTCTTATTCATAATCTGGTCCATTTCGGCGGGGCTCAGGCCCTCCTTCTCCATAATAAATGTGACAACCGAGGGGTCCAGGGTACCGGTGCGGCCGCCCATCATAAAGCCGTCCAGGGGGGTGAGGCCCATGCTGGTGTCAATGCACTTGCCCCCGTCCACCGCAGTGATGGAGGAGCCGTTGCCCAGGTGGCAGGTGATCATCTTCATGTCCTTGATATCCTTCCCCATCAGCTGGGCGCAGCGGGCGCTCACATACCGGTGGGAGGTGCCATGGAAGCCATAGCGGCGCACCGCGTACTTCTCATAATACTCGTAGGGCACGTTGAACATAAAGGCTTTCTGGGGCATGGTGGAGTGAAAGGCCGTGTCGAACACCACCACCTCGGGCACCTGCTCGCCAAACACGCTGCGGCAGGCCCGGATGCCCTGGACATGGGCCTTGTTGTGCAGGGGGGCCAGGGGAATCAGGCTCTCGATGCCCTCAATCACCTTCTCGTCCACCAGCACGCTTTCGCTGAACAGAGCGCCGCCCTGGACGATGCGGTGGCCAATGGCCGCTACCTCGTCCAGGCTGTGGACGACCCCCTTCTCCGGGTCCAGCAGCGCGTCCTTCACCTGGGTGAAGGCGGCGGTGTGGTCGGCCATGTCCACGTTCTTGTGGAGCTCCCGGCCGTCGGCGGTCTTGTGGGTGAAGATGCCCTCCGCCATGCCGATGCGCTCGCAGTTGCCCTTGCAGAGCATCTTCTCCCCGTCCATATCAATGAGCTGATACTTCAGAGAAGAGCTGCCAGCGTTGATTACCAGAATTTTCATGTTAGGTCTTTCCTTTCCTCAAAAAAATTTGTATAATAATATTTAGTTGGCAAATAAAAAACAAAAACTACCGTTGTAAGCGGTAATACCGGAATCCGTCCTCTTCTTTGAGATACTGAAAGCCCACCTTTTCCAGCACATGCTGGCTGCGGGTATTCTTAACAATGGTATCCGCGTTGACTGCCCTCAGCCCCAGCATGTCAAAGGCGTACCGCACCGCCAGCTGCTCCGCGCGGGTGCCGTAGCCCCGGCCCTTCACTGCATCGTTCTGCATATGTATGCTCAGGGTGCACTGGCCTTTCTCCCGGTCGATTTGTTTGAGCTGGATCTCCCCAATGGGCGCGCCGTCCTTCATCACCGCCAGCATCACCCGGGAGCTGTTCTGCTTGGCATCAAAATACCGGTTGACCGCGGCCTCGTTATAATGATAGGCCCCAAAGCGCCCCATGTCCGCGTAGATGTCCGGGTCATTCTCCCAGCCTTGAAACAGCCGGTGGCAGAGCTCCCGGGTCATAACGCGCAGGGAAATTTCCTCCATCGCGGCTCTCCAATTCCCGGCCCGGGCCAGTATTTCGTCAATCAGGGCCTGCTTGCTTTGGGTGTAGGCCCGGCGGTCCTCCCCGTACTGCCCCCAGAGCTTTTCTTTCAGTTGAGAGTAGCGCTGGGCCATGTCAGGATGGCAGTTGAGATAATCCCGGAAATTGATGTAGTTGTTCCAGTCCTTCTGCCCCCAAATCACCGTATGGATATGGTGGGTGCGGATATCCTCCGGCCCGGCCAGGACATAGAGAAGCTGTCCGGGCACGTCCTCGCCCCGGAACAGAAAGCCTCTTTCCGCCAGCTCCGCATCGTGCCCGCGCATATGCGCCAAATCCTCCACGCCCACCGCAATGTCAATAATGGGCTTGGCCAAAATGCCCTGGATGGCCGTGCTGCCAATATGCTGGATGTCCCGGGCGTCAGGCCCAAGAATCTCCCTCAGGGCGGCAATGACCTCCCGGGCGGACTGCTCCCACGCCGAATCCTGGGGCTCCAGGCGCACAGTGCCCCGCTTTAGTCCAATGGACATACCATTCCCCCTTTTTTCTTCTCCCATATTATACTATATCGTGTATGCAAATTCAAGGAGTTTTCTAGAAATGAGCGCAAAAATCCCTGTTTCCGCTATCATCTGCGAGTTCGACCCCCTGCACCTGGGCCACCGCCTGCTGCTGGACGCCGCCCGGGCCTCCGGCTCCCTTGTCTGCTGTGTGATGAGCGGCAGCTTCACCCAGCGGGCCGCTCCCGCCATGCTGGACAAGTGGACCCGAGCCCGGCTGGCCCTGGAAAACGGCGCGGACCTGGTGGCGGAGCTGCCTCTCTCCTGGGCCTGCGCCGGGGCCGAGCGCTTTGCCGCCGGCGGGGTGGCTCTGGCGGCGGCTTTGGGGGCTGAGGAGCTATGGTTTGGCAGCGAGACCCCTGACGCTCAGCGTTTGGACCGGCTGGCGGAGGCGCTGCTGTCTCCGGCGTTCACCCAGGCTCTGCACAGTCAGCCCGACGCCGGGCAGAGCTTTGCGGTGCGCCGCCAGCAGGCAGCAGCCAGTCTTTTGGGGGAGGAGGCGGACATTCTCGCTCAGCCCAACGCCAATCTGGCCGTGGAATACTGCAAGGCCATCCGGCGGCAGGGAGCCTCTCTGCGTCCCCGGCCCATCCAGCGGCAGGGAGCCGGGCATGGACAGAGGGACGAGCCCCTCCCCCCAGGCCAGCCGGGCTATCTCTCCGCCAGCCGCCTGCGCCAGCTGGTCCGCCAGGGCGCGCCTTTGGACGGCCTGGTCCCTCCCTCCGCCGCCCGGGCTGTGGAGGAGGCCAGGGCCCTGGGCCGCTGTCCCGCCCACATGGCTCATCTGGAGCGGGCTGTCCTCTGCCGGCTCCGGACCATGTCGCCCGAGGATTTTGCCGCTCTGCCGGACATGGGGGAAGGCCTGGAGCACCGCCTGTACCGGGCCGCACGCCAGGCCCTCTCGCTAAAGGAGCTGTACGGCATGGTGAAAAGCCGCCGGGTGTCTCACGCCCGGGTGAGGCGGCTGGTGCTGGGGGCCTTTCTGGGCCTGCGGGCCCCTTTGCCGGAGCTGCCGCCCTATCTGCGGCTGCTGGGGCTGGGGCCCCGGGGCGGGCAGGTTCTCCGGCAGCTGCCCCGAACCCTCCCCATTGTGGCCCGGCCCAAGGATGTTTCCCTCCTCGGGCCTCAGGCTCAGGCTGTCTTTCAGGCCGAGGCCGGGGCCACCGACCTTTACGCTTTGGCCTGCCCTATCCCCCAGCCCGCCGGGTGGGACTTTACCCAGAAGCTGGTGAAGCTTGCCCCAGGAGAAAGGCGGGACGAATTTTCTTGGGAGGAGATGGTATGAATTTATGGAAAAAGCTCTTCTCTGGCCGTTCCGGCAAGGAAGTCCCCTGCTCCCCGGCGAACAGGACCAGCTCAGGAACCGGGAGGTCAAGGAGCCGGCGCTCAACACGGCCCTCGCCCTGTCGACCCCTGGCGAGCACTGCCGGGAGCTGGCCTTTACCCAGGCCGAGTTCGGCTATCTTTCTAGGGCGTGTTCCCAAAAGACGTGTACGAACGCTTATGGGAACACGCCCTAGCCGGGATGAGGGCAGGGACCTGCGGGGGCTGTTCCGGATTACCACGGACCGGGGCGCTTTCTGCTTTGCCGCCCAGGACGGCAAGGTGATGCTTTTGCAGTTTAACGAGGAGATGTTCCGTGCCGTCGTCCGGCAGATGCTTCAACTACGCAGCCCGACCCAGGAGACAATCGGCTGACAGAGTGATTTCCCGCCCCTCCCGGCGCATATACATGGAAAAGCTTTCTATGGGTATGCCCGGGAGATGATTATTTGAAAAAGCAGAGCTTCCTCTATGGCGCAGTGATTCTGACCGCCGGCATGGCGGTGGTCAAGGTCATTGGCGCGGTGTTCAAAATTCCCCTGCAGCACATTATCGGTGAATACGGCATGGGGCTGTTCAATGCCGCCTATAATTTCTACGGCCCGATTTTCAGCCTGGCCACAGCGGGATTCCCGGTGGCGGTCTCCCGGCTGGTCAGCGAAAACGCCTCTTTGGGCCGCTGGAACCATGTGCGGGCAGTGAAAGCCGTGGCCGCTCCCATTTTTTTGCTTTTCGGGCTCACCGGCACCATTGCCATGACCCTGCTGGCCCCCAGCTACTGCCGGCATGTGGCGGGCAGCGAGTGGGCCCTCTACCCCATGCTGGCCCTGACCCCCGCCATTCTCTCCGCCTGCTGGGGGGCTGTGTACCGGGGGTACTATGAAGGGCTGCGGAACATGGGGCCCACCGCTGTGTCGGAAATTGTGGAGGCCGCCGTTAAGCTGTGCCTGGGCCTGGGGCTGGCCTGCTTTGCCGTAAAGCGCGGGGCCGAGGAGTTTGCCCGGCAGGGCACGGTGTTCGGGGTGGCGGCGGGCAGCCCGGACCAGGCGGGGTTTCTCACCCTGGCCTTTGCCGCCGCCGGGGCTGTGCTGGGGGTAACGGCCGGGTCCTTTGCCGCCGGGTGCTACCTGTGGCTTCGCTGGCAGAGCAAGGGGGACGGCCTGCCCCTGCGGGTGCGGCGGCAGGCTCCTCCGGCGGAGAACTGGAGCAAAACCGCCAAGGCCCTGCTGAAGATCACCGGGCCGGTGGCCGCGGGCTCCATTGCCATAAACGCCGCCGGGCTGATTGACGCCACCTTTCTCCAAAGCCGGGTAGCGGCCTGCATGTCCGCCGCCCCCCAGGTGCTGCTGTCCGCCTATCAGGGGATGATTCCCGCCCTGTACCTGGAACACCCGGAGACCCTGCCCACCTTTCTCTATGGCTGCTATACCCTGGCCATGACCCTCTATCTGCTGGTGCCCGCCCTCACCCAGGCCATTGGCATGAGCGCCCTGCCCGCCGTTACTGAGGCCTGGGCCCGAGGGGGCCGGCCCCAGCTGCGGGAGCGGATGGAGTCGGTGCTGCGGGTGACCGGGCTGGTGTGCCTGCCGGCCGGGCTGGGGCTCACTGCCCTGGCGGAGCCCATTGCCGGGCTGCTGTATGGCCAGGGAGGCTCGGCCCCCATTGTGGCAGGGGTACTGCGCACCCTGGGCCCGGCGGCGGTGTTCGCGGCAGTAAGCACGCCTCTCTCCAGTATGCTGCAGGCAGTGGGCCGGGCCGGACTGCCGGTAAAGCTGCTCGCTGTGGCAATGACCCTGAAGCTGGGCGTCAACTGGTTTCTCTGCGGCGTGCCCCAGGTGAACATTCAGGGGGCCGGGGTGGGCACGCTGGCGTGCTACAGCTTTTTGGCGGCAAGCCAGCTCATCGCCCTGGGCCGGGTGACCGGGGTGCGGCTAAGGCCGGGGCGGCTGTTTGGGAAGCCCCTGGGCTGCGCGCTTCTGTGCGCCTGCGCCGCCTGGGCCGCTCACAGGGGCCTGACCCAGCTGGGGCTGGGCAGCGGGGCCTCCGCCGGGGCGGCCATCGGGGCGGGGGGACTGGTGTATGCAGCCAGTCTGCTGGCCAGCCGGGCCCTGGCAAAAAAAGACCTGCTCATGCTGCCCGGGGGCGAAAAAATTGCGAAAACCCTTGAAAAACGGGGCTGGATGTGATATGATTGCTACTGTTGCTATTAAAATGTACGCCGCAAAGCCGGGGCAGAACGCGCCGGAGTGGGTACGAATTTTTTGGGAGGTAGCCAGATTATGAATAAAACCGAACTGATCGCGGAAGTGGCCGAAAAGGCAAACCTGAGCAAGAAGGACGCCGAGGCAGCGGTGAAGGCTTTCATTGACAGTCTGACCGGCGCGCTGGTGGAGGGCGATAAGGTCCAGCTGGTGGGCTTTGGCACCTTTGAGGTGCGGGAGCGGGCCGCCCGCTTTGGCCGCGACCCCCGCACAGGGGAGAGCATGGAGATCGCCGCCTCCAAGGCCCCGGCGTTCAAGGCCGGCCAGGCCCTGAAGGACGCGGTGAACGGCAGAAAATAAGAGCCTGTACCCATGGGAGCCGCGCCTGGATTTGCCGGAAAAACAGACGCAGCTCCCTTGCCGGGACAAGCTCCTGGGCCGGGACGGACCGCAGAAATGCGGTCCGTTTTTGTTTGGGAATGTCCGCCGGCGCGGGTCAAAGGCAAGCCCTGTCCTCAGGCCTTGCTTTTCTTTTGGAATACGCACTCCTGCCGCACCCATGCGCGGGGCGGGCTTCTGAGAGGCGCGTCTGTATTTGCAGCCGCTGGGGTGTCAAGGTATGAGAGAGAAAGAAAGCCCGTTGGTTTCTCTGCCGGTCTAGGGCTTGTTTGAAAATAGAGGAAATGACGGAATTTTGACCAGAAGCGGTCAGCTTCAAGGAGAAAACCGCAAGGAATACTTGCGTATTACGAGGATTTTCGACGCAGAAGATGGCTGCTTCTGGGTAAAAAGACGGCG
>CAJUNQ010000082.1 GCA_910587835.1 uncultured Oscillospiraceae bacterium
CGATACTCTCCCACCGGCTCCCCATGACTGACAGGCCGTTGGGGCGCAGCTTCCGCCACTCTCTCGCCCTGCGGACGTACCGGCACCTGCTGAGGTCCTTCGCTGTACTCCCTCACCGGCTCCCCATGGCTGACAGGCCGCTGGGGCGCAGCCTCTGCCGCACTCTCAGTCTGCGAACGTTCCGGGGCCCGCTGGGGCTCCTCGCTGTACTCCTTGGGCATAGAAGCCAGAATTCTGTCCACCGCCTCATCGCTCACCGGCGGCTCGTCCTCCCGGACCTTCTGAATCTCCACCGTGCTGTTAAGCACATTCAGCTTCAGCTCCATGGTCTCCGAGTTCTTCAGCATAGCCTTCTGCAGGTCCGACATGCCCTCCAGGCTGGCCCCCTCAGGAGTCAGACCATGCTGCTGGGCATAGGGGTCGGCGGCAAAGGAGGTCACCGGCATGGGAGCCGCCACCCCGAACTCATCCGCCACCTGCTGCTCGTCCAAACCCGCGCTCTGCACCGCCTCAGCCACCCGGCGGCGGCGTTCCTTCTGCAAACGCTGAAAATTCTCCTCCACCTCATCGTCAATGGCCTGAGAATCGTCAAACAGAGCCTTATAGCCCTCCTCCCCCAGAGGAGGCGCGTCCCCGTCCAGCCGGTACTCGTCAATGGGCTTGAGCTGAATCCCATAGTACATGTCGTCCTCGTTCTCGTCAAAGTCCGGCACCTTCTTCCGCCAGCTGAACAGCCCCTTGCGCTTCTTCTTTTTCTTTTTGGGCTGCTCCTCCGGCTGGAGAGGCTCTGGGGGCTCCTCCTGCCTGGGCTCCTCCGGGGGCGCCTGAGGCGCCGGCTGAGGAGGCTCCTGGACCTCAGGCTCCTTCTCTGACAAGGGGGGGCTCTCCTGCTGCCGGGGCGCGGGAGGATAGAACCCGGCCTCCTCTGTCAGCTCGTCGGGCTCCACCTCCACATATTCCACTCCCTGGGGCAGAGGGGGCCGGGCCCCATTGGCGGTTCCGGCCTTCTCCCGCTCCCGGGCCTGACGCTGCTCCTCCAAAATATCCTCCAGGGTGAATTCGTCCTGCTTCATATATTCTGGTCTCCTCTCCAACGGATTCCAACAATTCCTCAGGCCAGCCCCATGCGCTGGCGCACCGCCTCATAACACAGAATCCCTGCCGCCACCGAGGCGTTCAGGGAGTTCACCCGCCCCCGCAGGGGCAGCGAAGCGATCAAGTCCGCCCGCTCCCGCACCAGGCGGCTGACCCCCCGGCCCTCTGAGCCAATAACAATGGCCGTGGGCCCGGCAAGGTCCACCCGGCACCAGGGCTGGCCGTCCATGTCAGCGGCCACAATCCACAGCCCCCGGGCCTTCAGGTCCTCCATCAGGGCCGCCAGATTCTGCACCCGGGCCACCGGCACATACTCCGCCGCCCCGGCCGAGGCCTTGCTCACCGCATAGGTCAGCCCCACGCTGCGGCGTTTGGGAATCACCACCCCATGGGCCCCCGAGCACTCCGCCGCCCGCAGCACCGCCCCCAGGTTGTGGGGGTCCTCCAGGCCGTCGCACAAAATCAACAGGGGGAGCTCCCCCCGTTCCGCAGCCAAAGCCAGCATGTCCTCCACTGTGGCATACTCCTTGGCGGCCGCTACCGCCACCACCCCCTGGTGGTTGGCCCCGTTGCACATGTGGCTCAGCTTGCGGGGGTCGGCCTCCTTCACCGGAATGCCCAGCTCCCTGGCCTTAGCCGCCAGCACAGGCACCTGGCCGGTGCGCTGGCCCTTGGCAATATACAGGCAGTCCATGGGCCGGCCGGCGCGCAGAGCCTCGGCCACAGGGTTGCGGCCTGGTATAATATCCGCTCCGTAGATGGGTTCGTTCTTTTCCAAGTTCATTTCCCCTTTTCGGGTATTTCAAGGCATACTTTTGGATATTATAACACAAGTATCGAAAAACCGCAAGAGATATGGAGAATACTGACCCTCCCAGGGAAAAATTGACATGGCAAAAGCCGGGCGGACCTGCCGCCCGGCCCGGCTTTCAGAAGAAGATCATGCCCCCAAAGCACCCCTGTCAGACACAGGCTCTTTTTTCAACCGCCTCATTGCATTCCTCCCCATCCTGTTCTATACTGTACAAGACGCGTGGCCTGAAGGCTTGAGCCGCGCGAACATACCCAGGAGGTGGCCCCATGGCAAACGAGGCAAGAAAGGATTTCAACGCCATGCTTCACGATGCAAAGGATATGCCCAGGCTTCAAATTGTCACCGACCCCAAAACCATTGAAAAATACGGCGGCAGCCGCATGTACTTCGCCCCGCCCCTGGACTATGACCGGGCCATGCGCCGCATTCCCTTTGGCCGGCTGACCACTGTGGGGGATATCCGCGCCCACTTTGCCCGGGCCAGCGGCGCAGACTTCACCGAGCCCATCACCGCGGGCATTTTCGTCTCCATCGCGGCCTGGGCCAGCAGCCAGCGCCAGGAGGACGAGACCCCCTGGTGGCGCACCCTCAAGGCCGGCGGCGAGCTCAACCCCAAATACCCCGGAGGCGTCGAGGCCCAAAGGGCCCGCCTGGAGGCCGAGGGACACACCATCGTCCAGCGGGGGCGCAAAAACCTGCGTTATTTTGTGGCAGACTATACGGCCTCCCTGTTCCCCCTGGACTGAGACCCCCACAAAAAAGGCATGGAGCAGCAGGCTCCATGCCTTTTCATTCTAAAGAGACTGGCTCACACCCAGTGCAGCTTGCTCATATCCGCCATATCCTCAAAGGTAATGGCGCGGTTCAGCACATCGCAGGCCTTCACCAGGCCCTCGTTGGTGCTCATCATGGCGTCCTCATGCTCAATGGACAGCACATAGTCATAGCCCGCCAGACGCAGCTGGCTGACAAAGTTCTTCCAGAACATCTCGTCATGGCCATAGCCAATGCTGCGGAAAATCCAGGAACGCTTGCTCATCTCCGCATAAGAGAGGGTGTCCAGGGTGCCGTTGACAGCCGTGTTCCAGGGGTCAATGCTGGCGTCCTTGGCATGAACGTGGAAGATGGCGTCCCCGCCCAGCTCCCGAATCACAGCCAGGGGGTCCATGCCCTGCCAGAACAGGTGGCTGGGGTCCAGGTTCGCGCCAATCTCAGGGCCCACGGCCTCGCGCAGGCGCAGCAGGGTGCGGCTGTTGTGCACGCAGAAGCCCTGGTGCATCTCAAAGGCGATCTTGTTCACCCCATGCTCCTTGGCAAAGGCCACAAAGCTCTTCCAATAGGGAATGAGCACCTCGTTCCACTGCCACTCCAGCACCTCGGTGAACTCAGTGGGCCAGGCGCAGACAATCCAGTTGGGATTTTTGCTCTCAGGGCAGTCGCCGGGGCAGCCGGAGAAGGTGTTGATCTGGTGGATGCCCAGTTTCTCGGCCATCAGCACCGCATTATGCAGGTCGTCGTCAAAGGCCTTGGCAATCTCCTTGTTGGGGTGAATGGGGTTGGCATGGCAGGAGAGGGCGCTGATCTCCAGCCCAGACTCCTTCACCGTGTTCACAAACTCGTTGAACTTCTCCTCGTCATGCAGCAGCACGCCGGGGTCGCAGTGGTCCTTGCCCGGGTAGCCGCCGCAGCCGATCTCCACCATCTGGGCGCCCAGAGATTTGAAGTAGGCCAGGGCCTCCTTAAGGGGGGTCCCGCCGACCACATTGGACAAAATACCTAGCTTCATGGGAATGCACTCCTTCTATGTTTCTTGGGACGGGGGAAAATGGGCCCGTCCGTGAGGTTCTAGTAATATTATACAGAATATTTTTCCGAATTGCAATGGGCTTTTCAAATTTATTTGTAACCTGCCGCCCCGCCAGAACATAAGATATACCGGCCCCGTTTCAGGCTCTGCCTGAAAAATCAAAACCGCCGCCTTTTGTCCACACAAAAGACCCATTCCCAAAAAGTCCTCCCGTATTCTCCCCCAAACGCGCCTTTTCCGGACAAAAGCTCAGCATTTTCTCTGCTTTCAATCAAGCCCCGCCCCCTCATCTCCTTTGCTCCAAAAGCATCCCGCAATCGCCTCAGACCCCGCGCTCAGAACCCCTTCCGCCTGCCCCCGCCGCAAAGGAGAACCCTTAAGCCCGCCTAGGGCTTGTTTGAAAATAGAGGAAATGACGGATTTTTGACCAGAAGCGGTCAGCTTCAAGGAGAAAACCGCAAGGAATACTTGCGTATTACGAGGATTTTCGACGCAGGAGATGGCTGCTTCTGGGTAAAAAGACGGCG
>CAJUNQ010000083.1 GCA_910587835.1 uncultured Oscillospiraceae bacterium
AGGAGCCAATCACAAGCCGCCTCCTCCCAGCGAGATGTACTGGCAGATCAAAGAATTCTGCTCTGTGCTGCACAATCCCCGAGACCTAAACGCTATTGAAATGGCGGCATGGACACATGCCGAGTTTGTGCGTATCCACCCTTTCACCGACGGCAACGGCAGAACATCGCGGATGATCATGAATTATCAGTTGATGCAGGCGGGTTTCCTGCCAGTTTCGATTGTAAAAGAAAAGCGCCTTGAATATTTTGAGGCATTGGATGTTTATGTCGTGAACCAGGATCTGCGGCCTTTTGCGGAGATGGTAGCTGAGTTGGAAAGCCAGAGGCTGGATGAATATTTGAATATTGCCTGTGAGCAGGGTTTTGGGGATACTGAGAAAAAGTTGGAATTGGATTTTTGTCAGTGAGGGCTCGAAACGCATTACAAGTGGAGTAAGAAATTATGGCATCTTTTAAGCATGGTAGGGCCATTGACAAAGCCTTGCATGAAAATGCGAGGTTTTTATTATATATGGCCGAATTGTTGTGAAACCATTTCCTGTGTTGAGTGCGGACGGTCAAAGCAGGAACATCAAAAAAGTTTTACTTTTCTGCATATCAGGAAGGATATTGTGAGAAGAAACTACATCGGATAGACAGCGGCTTATCGACAGAATATTCCGAGTCTGGGGGCGTAAGAATCCTGACAGAACAAAGGAAGTCGGGTAAAAGCGGCAGCGGATGTTTGCCGTTCTGCAGCATTCCGATTACCAACGGCACCTAAAAAATTTTTGCCTTGGTGAACAGATTTGCGCATTTCATCCGTATTATGAATAGATGAAAATGCAAAGGATGATTTGAATGGTACTGAGCCAAGCTCTGGCCTGGATTGCAGCGTTTCTCTGCATAGTGGAAACTCTACGCTATGTGGCACGCATCAGCAGAGTGGATACACTGAACAGGGCTTTCCACAGAATACATATACCCGCAGGTATTCTGCTCTTAGCCACGGCCGGGCTGCATAGCCTGCTTGCCGGAAATTTTTCGGATGTTTCTGTAAGCGAAATAGAACTTGCCCCGGCCCTCTTG
Organism: uncultured Oscillospiraceae bacterium; assembly: GCA_910587835.1. GTDB lineage: Bacteria > Bacillota > Clostridia > Oscillospirales > Acutalibacteraceae > Acutalibacter. The sequence continues at coordinate 1,071 of CAJUNQ010000083.1, forward strand.
ACTGCCAACTGGGGTACGGCGTGCTTTTTATGTGCAATATTCCTGGCGGTGGGTTATTTGCCCCACAGGAAGTTGCGGAGAAAGTGGATGTTTGTCCACAGGGTGCTGGCATTCCTGATGCTCCTCCTGCTGGTTTTCCATTTGGCGGATGTGGGATTCATCTGCCAGATAGATGGACAGCCCCTTCCTTTGCCGAGAACGCTGGGCATGACAATTCTGTCTATTCAGAAAGAGAGGCAGCGACACCCACGCCAGAGTTGGCCGCAACGGCATCACCCTTGCCCACAGTAGAAGTAGCTACTCCTACTGCGGCACCAACTGAGGAACCTATTTTACATTCTTCGCAGCCTGAGATAATTTCGGAAGAACCTATGTTAGAGGACAGTATTTACACAGGCACTGGCCAGGGGCGCAATGGTACGATTACTGTGAACGTGACAGTAAGTTCGGGGAAGATTACAGATATTGAGATCACTGGTGAGAACGAAACCCCTAAGTACTTCTCTCGGGCAAAGAGTGTTATTAACTCCATTCTATCTGCCCAATCCACAGAAGTGGATGCTGTTACCGGGGCAACAATTTCTGCCGAAGGAATCAAGGCCGCTGTCGAGGATGCCTTGGAACAGTAAAACGGTATATACAAACCATGCGGGTGGCGGGGCGGGACAAGTGGGTCTGCCGGCAATCTTGCTGAATCTTTTGACAGATTTGCACCTAGAGTATGTTCACACAATTTACAAAAAGTCTGAAAAATGATAAAATCAGGGCATGGAAGTTAGAAAGGAAACATACAGGAAAATAGAAAAACACCTGCCCAAGCAGAGAGGAAATGTAAAAATCGAGAATCTCCAGTTGATCAATGCGGTGCTGTATGTGTTGGAAAACGGCGGCAAATGGAGAGCGTTGCCGGAAAAATACGGAAAAAGGCGTACAGTGTACACCCGCCTGTACAGATAGAGCAAAAACAGCGTCCTGTAGCGCGTGTTTGAAGGGTTGCAGCAGGAAGGAATCATTCAGATCAGGGTGGAAAGCGTCAGCGTGGACAGCGCCACGGTGAAAGCGCGCCCGGACGGGACGGGGCATTAAAGCAAGAGGAAGGCAAGCCATCGGACGCTCCCGGGGCGGTCTCACCACCAAAATTCATATGGCCGCCGCGTCTGACCGGACTGCGGTAGGGTTTTCGTTGTCCGGCAGGCTGGCCTATGACGCCCCGGAAAGCATTGCGATGCTGAAGAGAATACGGAGGAAAAAGGAGTAGTGATATTATTAGCAGGAACTAAATTTATGCAACGAGGAAGATGAACGCAATGAACGAACAGACTGGAAGGCGCGGCTTCGGCAAGCGTACCGGGAATCTGGGCCGCTCAATCCGGAACCATATCCTGCTGATACCAGGGCTTGTGTGATATGCCGTCTTTGCCTATCTGCCAATGGGCGGCCTGTCCTTGGCCTTCAAGCAGTACAAGGCGAATCTTGGCATATGGGGCCAGTCCAAGGAAATCGGCGCGGCGGACGTTTTTCTGCTTATCCTGCTCACCTGCTGGGGCCTGATCATACTCCTGCCGTTTATAAATGCGGTGGCCATATCCTTTGCAAGCTACAAGGGCTGTGAAATAGCACAGCCCTTCCCTTTTAACCAAATATATGTTATAGTTTAAATATACATAGCCAAAAAGGAGCGATGACAAATGAACGAGCTGACCATTACAAAACTGCGCAACGGCGTTTGGAACTTCACCGAGCAGGCGCCTGGAACCGCCGTAGACGCCTACCTGGTGGTGGGCAGTGAACGAGCGTTGATGATAGACGCGCTGCAGGATGTGACGGGCCTGTATAATGAGGTCCGAAAGCTTACGAATCTTCCCTTGGGTCTGGCCCTCACCCACGGACACTTCGACCACGCCGGGGCCTCTACTCAAGAGTTTGCAGACGCAGGCTGCACGATCTATATGGACATGGAGGACTACCCTGTGCTCACCGGATACAGCACCCGCACGTTCTCCCGGGATATCTTCACCCATCTGGAGGACGGCCGCATATTCGACCTGGGAGGTATCTGCCTTGAAACTGTCGCCGTCGCCGGACACACCCCGGGAAGCGTGATTTTCCTGGATCGAACCGCAAAGGAGGTTTTCTCTGGGGATAGCTTCGGCTCTGGCCCCATATGGCTCCAACTGCCGGACAGCCTGCCCCTTTCACGGTACCAAGCGAATCTGGAGAGGGCCATGCAAAAGCTCTCCGACATCCCGGAGCTGTTGCTTCGGGTGGGACATAAGAATCAGTCGCCAGAGGCCCTCGGCCCGAGCTATCTTCAGGACCTGCTCTATACCGTAAAAGCCGTGCGAGATGGCTCTCTTGGCGGGAAAACGCAGGAGATGGAGATGCGCGGGGTGAAGTTTCCCTTCGCCATAGTCAGCCACGGGAAGATGCTGGGAATGTTTTATTCGCCGGAGCATATTAAAGAATGATCTCATAAAAGCTTTAACTGTTATACTGAGTCTGAAACAATCATGCAGAATCCGGGTCTGCCCCATTTAGCAGGCCCGGACTTTATATTATATAAAAACATCTTCTGGTTGCTGGCCAAATCTCCCTTTCGGGTTAATTCTGGCTTTACCTTTTATCCCGACCTGCACTGTGCCCTATATGCGGAAATAAATAAAGCAGACTGCGTAGTTTCTACTCTGTTCTGCTGGCCGTTACCCCACCTTTTAGCACCCGCTCTCGATTTGGAACTGACCGAGTGCGAGAAAGATTGGCGAGAGAATCCGGATTATTTCTGCGGCCAATGCACACTCTTACTTCAAAACCCAGTCTCTTACGTTTCGGAGAGGTCTGATGAAAGCTGTCCGATTCATGAAGAAGATCGGGCAAGCCTTGTATCAAACTGCATACTTTATGGAAGAGTTCCCGAGTAGCCAAAGGAGGCCGACAGTAAATCTGTTACCGGCGGCTTCCGTTGTCCGAACTCACACTTCTCCACTACAGAAAAAGCCCTCGGTGAGACCGAGGGCTTTTTTGAAATTATTGCTATAGAATGTGATTTATTCTGCGACCCACTTGATGATACCCATAGGAGGAATACCGAAACAGAATCCACATTTTTCAGGAAAAGAAGATTTATAACAATGTAACGCTCATTGCCGGTTTGGACTGCGAACAAAACCACTTGATCATTGGCTCCGATTTTTTGGCAGCGTCTTTGACAGATAGCTTGCAGGAATCAGGCTTGCCTTTTCTCTCTTTTTCTGAGGAATCCTTTTTCAAGCGCAATGCCTCCCATTACCAGAACCATCCCCGCCAGGACGATTCCAGCAGACAACATGAGCATTTGCTCAGAGTGCGCAATCGCCTCCTGCGCCAGTTGGCTCCCTTGTGCCGCAAGAGTTCTTAATGCGCCGAATATCTGGGCGTGCTCGTTGGTATAGAATGCAAAATCTACGATGTTATTTTGTGGCAGCAAGGAGGACGGTAAGTCGAGACAATGGATGGCAACCGGGACCGCGGCTGTAAGGATAAGTGCAAAAAGCCCATGAATCGCGAGGCGTTTTTTGTTCCTTTTTACATCCTTCGCCAGCATACAGGCGTTGACCCAGAGGGCCAAAAAAGCAAAAACCATTGTGACCAGTCCAGCTAAAACCGGCAGCTGGCCAAAGAATTGTTTTATTTCAGACAAGCTGTATACCGAAGCCTGGGGACCGCCCCCCATTGTTTTCTCAACGGAAAATATATCCGGCGCAAAAATCTGGCTCATCGCGCTTTTTTCTAAAAATGGCTGCTCCGCATCCGCTACAGAAACCAATATCCCAGAATCGCACTGCGCCTCCACAGCCATGTTCTTGCCCAACTCCCTCATGGGCAGAGCCTTCTCCTGACAGACTGCCAGCCAAGCGTCCTCCCGACGCTCCCGTTTTTCTATGATATTTATGGGCTCTCCCGCTCTCGGCGGCTTTGTGGCGTATTTCACCAAAGTGACCATCCCCTCTACAGAGATGTCCTTCTCCTTGACCTCATACTGCTCAGAGGCCAGCGTTCTAACACAGTCCCCGTTTTCCCATGCCGTTCCATCATAGACCTGATAGAGGACAGGAGCGCCCGCCTCGTCCCAGAACTGGCAGTCCAGCGGCACGACCATGCCCACCGAGTTGACGCCGTATTGCGGCATCGTGGTAGTTACCCATGGCGTCATCAGCTCCTCTACCCGGAAAGCGAAGAACGTGTTGAACAGCAGGAGCCACAGGACCAGCACCAGGGCCAAAAATCCATGCTTTTTCATCTATTTCACCTCTGCCAGGGTAATACCCTCTATCAGCTCCTGGTTGAAAAACACAAACAGAAACAGGGGCGGTATGGTTACAAAAATGCAGCAGACGAACTGTAAAGCGGCGTCTGCCGGAGGCGTGTAGGCCAACGCCACGGATAGGGGATAGCGGGCGAAGGATTTTAAGTAGACGATCGGCTGCTCCACCATGTTCCATGCATCCAGAAACGACAGAAGCAGCACGCACACCAGTCCGCTGAGATTCATGGGGGCCATTACCCGAAGCAGAGTCCCAAGCGCACCGCAACCGTCCAGCTGAGCTGCGTCCAGAATGGAATTGGGAACGGATGCAAAGCTCTGCCGGAGGATAAAGGTTCCCAGCGGCGCAAAGATAGAGGGCAGGACCAGCGAGGCATAGCGGTCCAGCAGGTTCAAGTGGCCCAGCATAATATAGTTAGGAATCAGCGTGACCTGTATGGGGAGCGTCATGAGAATCATCAGGAGAAAAAAGAGGGCGTTTTTCCCCCGAAAATTGTACTTTGCAAACGCGAACCCGGCGAAGGCGGAAACAGCCAGCTGTCCGGCGCAAATGCACAGGCACATGCCCAAGCTTCTCCAAAAACGCATCAGGTATTGGGTGTGCCCCCAAAAAACATCGTAATACGATTGAAAATCCACGCCCCGGGCCGTGATAAAGCTGCGGGCCAGCACATAGCAGAAAGGCACAAGACAGATCATAATGAGAGAGGCCCCAAGCACGGCCCCTGCCGTGTGATAAATCTTTTTCCGCATTGTCATTCCCGGTACTGCTCCTTTCTCTGAACGAATCCATAGAGCACAACAAAGAACAGGAATATCACCGCCAAAAGCAGAACAGAGCCTGCCGACAGCTTGGGGTAATTAAGGTTTTTGAAGGTGTTGTTGATAAAGTGCTGAAGCATATACAGCTCATCGTCAGGCTCCTGCCCGCCAATGAGGAAAATCTCACGAAAGCATTTGAACCCGTTGATGACGGAAAAGGCCAGAGCAAAAAAGATGGCGTACCACATCTGCGGCGTGGTGATATAGTGGAATTTCTGCAAGGCCGTGGCCCCGTCCAGCTCCGCGGATTCGTACTGATCCTCCGGGATGGTCACAAGCCCGGCCAGCAGAAGAATGACCGCGTAGCCCGTGTTTTTCCACAGGTACAGCAAAATCATCACCCAAAAGGCAGAGGGCCCGTTCAGCCAGTCCACTCCCGCCCCGTTCAGCAGGGTGAGAAAGCGGTTGAGCAGACCGGTCTCTTGAAAAACCACGTCCACCAGCAGCACTGTGCCGGCCACTGGCATGATGTAGGGCAGCATAAAAACCGTTTTTAAGAATTTATGCCGGTTCGCCTGCTGCTTGAGTAAAATGGCGATGAGATAGGCCAGAACCATCACCAGCGGCAGGCCTGCCAGAAGGAATTTCATGGAGTTGCCAAAGGCCAGAACAAAGGACCCGTTGCGCAGGAGAAGCTCCTGATAATTTTTCAGGCTGAGGCTCCCGCCCCAGGTAAGAGAGAACTGGATTACCTGCACAAAGGGTATGATGTAAAAGACCATACAGCCCAGCATCAGCGGGGCGAGAAACAAATAGGCCTGCCAGCTTTTTCTCATCATATCCCTCCCTATGATTCATCCACCAAACGGCAGAGCTTCATGTAATATTTGTGAACGATCTCCGCAAGCTTCTCGTCGCTGACGTCGCCGAGGATAAAGTCCGCTTTCCAGGCGTTCCACGGCTCGTCAGCGGCATCCGGGCGCGAGGCGTATATGGTCTCTTGAATCTCCCGGATCATCTCCTCCATCGTATAATCCAGACGCGACGGGATTCGGACGGCATTGACCTGCTCTACCGCCTTGAGGAATTCCTGGAAGGATTTTTCTGTGAGGCCGGTATTGGTGAAAAAGCTGTTTGGGTCTGCGTCGGCGTTTCTGTCTGTCAAAACCCTTTGGTTCACGGGGTAATTATAGACTGTGACCAGGTTGCTGTTCAACCACATTCCCTCGCTGAGCAGGACCTCAACAGCTGCGGCCGCCTTATCCGGCTGCTTTGTGTTTCGGTTTACCGCGCAGTATGTAGTAATCACCGCAGTGGTTCCACCCTGTTGATTTCTCAATGGAAGAATGGTCAAATCTCTTTTTTCTGTGCATAGCAAATAGTCCCATCTGGTGTCATAGGAATAAAGCGTATTGAGACTTACCGTCTGCGTCTCCTGTTGAACAAGGCGGCGATAGGCGGACAGACTGTCTTTGACCCGATTCAGAAGTTCTTCCTCGGTAAAGCTGAGAGCGCCTTCTTCTGTACGGATGATCTCCGGGTAAATAAAGCTCATTCCTGTTCCATGATTGTCTCCACGAGGAACATCCATATAATACCCAATGCTCCAGAACCAACGAACCTGCTCTGTCAAGGCCGAGTCATCTCCGGTCAAAACATCCTCCCAAGTAGCGCCAGTGAAATCGCAGGGCGGCACGTCCTCCTGGTAAAAGGAGAGCAGGGGGAGGGTATATGTCATGGGCAGCAGCACCTGCCGGCCATTCCGGTCCTTGCCGCCGTCCATAATCTGCCGGCTCATTTCTTCCCATGGTGAGAGCTTCCATTCCCCCAGGTATTCGTCCAGGGGAAGAAAAAATCCGCTTTCCTGGGCCTTTTCCACATAAGGAAACAAGCGGTCGTCATGAACAGCCAGGTGAAGCTCGGTATCAGCGGCACAGACAAATACGTCCGGCCCGCCGCCAGTCATGATTTCCGTGCGGATGCGCTGAAGGGTGGCGGAACGCTCGGTGGTCTGGCTTCTGTCGGATGGAATGATCTCAATCGCAACATCATCCGGTGAAAGGCCGCTGTCCTTTTCCGCTCCTGTCAAACACCGCAGAAATGCCTCTACATAGGATTGTAGGTTGCTGCTCCCGTTTTGTATATCCATGATATGTCCCACGTCGAAGCAGACCCGGAGCTTCTTGCCCTGGCCTTGTCCGCAGCTGCCCATAAGAAGAATAAACGCAAGACATAGAATGGTTGTCCATAGGGCTCCCTTGCTTTTCATGGCTTGCCGACCTTTCTATGCGGTTTTCCGCACAAATCCATATGGTGGTGTATATTTAATAAAATAATATCACAAATGAGCAGATGATGTCAACGAAACCGTTAAAATTTATCTGGCTTTTTTCACGCTTGACTATATCAACTGAATTGGAAGAGAAAGAGCTGAAAGAAAATCCTTTCAGCTCTTTCTCTTCACAAAGGGACTGGAATCAGTTAAACTTCACCAAGTGCTGTGCACCAGGTTCTAGTCCCAGTTCCATAGAACACTCGACCACAGGAGCATGTAACGTTCCCGGAATAACGCTGGTGATAATGTCTTCCGGTAGGACTGTGTCCGCAGGAGGTCGTGTCATAGGTTGTCCAGCCAGAATTAGGAAGGGGCGCACTTTTGTGACAATTTGGACAAGTCACTGAAGCGGCCATCGCCGGAAGAGCGAAAATGGCTACTGTCAGCATCAGAACCAAAACAAACGCCAGAACTCTTTTTGTCTTTGTCATTAAACATCCCTCTTTCTGCAAGTTTATTTTATCTCAGAACAGGCGCTTTCAGCATTCTCGGCCGTTGAATGCAAGAGGCCTGATAGAGATTGGAAAATGGGTATAAATTATATACATATTTGTCAATCAATAGGTTGATACGTTTATACAATGAATTCGTTTGCTCATGTCTATACATTACCATAATTGCCAAGTATGTCAAAAATAATTTTATAGAAAGCATTTTTTCTATACAGAATATTTCTCGAAAAAAACTTAAGGATCGGTTGAGTCTGTGATGCCAGGAATGCTAGCGTATCCGGCGGACTCATCCTCTTGGCCCATGGTATTCCTGCCGCATAAAATTCAACCCTTCTGGAATAGTACAAGACAATAGCAGAGAAAGAGCCGGGGCAGATATACATTCTGCCCCGGCCTCTTATCCGTTCATCTTGAAATAACCCGCTCTCAGGAATTACTCTTTGCGCGGTCCACGGCGGTCTGCCACAGGGATACCAGATCCTCTACGCCAGCCCCCTTGAGCTCATTCTTGTAGCTTTCCCAGGATTCATCCGTCACGCCATTCAGGGTCCAGTCCACAACATAGCGGTCCACAATATCAGAGATCGTGGGCTGGATCTGGGACAGGCGGGAGGCTTCTTCCACTGTAGTAAGAACCTTGGGAATCACATGATCGGAAAATTCCTCTAAGATATCGTCCTTGCCATTGACCTTCTGGCCGCCCAGCAGAGAAGGCACATCATAATCCACAACGGTGTCAAAGTAGGCGTCCTTAATAATGAAGGAGCCGCGGCAGGGCGTGGTGTTCTCACGAGGCGAATTCAGGCCATCGGCAAACTCGCCCTGGGGAATATGGTTGCCGTTCTCGTCCTTAGGCTTGGTCAGGTAGCCGTTTTCCTCCTCAATAAATACAGCGCCGGCAGTACCCCAGTTGCAGGTCACGGTCAGCTTGGGGTCCTTTGCAATCACTTCCAGCATCACGGCAATGGCATGGGGGAATTGACAGGTGGTGGTAATTGCCGTGTTGGATGTATCCTGCAGCTCAGAGTAGTTCAGGCGGAAGCCGCTTTTGCCCTTCTCCCCTTCCAGACGCGGGATGGGGGCATACTGGCTCCGCACGTCAATATTATTGATGGAGAGTTCACCGCCCCAGGTGCTGTAGCTTCCCACTACCGCCACGTCCTCCTTCAGCAGGGAGCTCTCAAAATACAGGCTGGAATCCGCCTCAAAGGAGCCGTTCCAGATCAAATCCTCCTCATAGAGCATATGGAAAAACTCTGCCGTCCTGCGGAACGCCTCGTCCAAAGCAGTGAAGGTCACCTTGCCGCTGTCGTCCAAAGCCAGGTGGTCGGCATAGCGGTTGCCCTCACAGTAGGAGTCCGCCTGGCCAAAGCAGCCGGTAAAGCGATAGAAAATATCGTTGGAGCCAAAGGTGTCGTGCTGGCCGAACTGTGTTGCAAGGGGCACCTCATCCGCCTTGCCGTTGCCGTTCAAATCGCCCGCGTCCCGGAAAGCCTTCAGGCAATCCACCCACTCGTCGACTGTTGTGGGCATCTCCTTATTTACCTTCTTCAGCCAATCCTGATTGATCACAAACGGGCCAGGGGTGAGCACCAGGCCAAACATCTCCTCCACATAGGGGAAGCCATAAATATGCCCGTCCGGCGCAGTGCACTCCACCCGATACTCCGGCTTGCTGTCCAGCAGCTCCTTGTACTTGGGCATATAATTCTCAATCATATCCTCAGTAGGCATAAACACCTCCTGGTCCGCATACTGCACAGCAAAGGTCCCAGAAAGGCCGTCCTGAAAATTCCAGAACGCGTCAGGCAGGTCAGAGCCAGAGGAGAGCATCAGATTGATCTTTTCCGCAACACCGTCCAGGGGCACATCGTCCCACTCAAAGCGGATGCCGGTCAGGTCTTCCAGCTGCTTGATAATCTCCAGCTCCTCCACACCCCGGGTGCGGCCTCCGGTGTAGTGCACGAACATGGTTATTTTGCCATACTTGTCCTCAAACGCGTCAGGGTCGGTAATAATGGGGACAGAGCCATCCAGCCTCAGCAGGCCCGCATCCACTGCCTCCTGCTCCTGGTCAGTAAGGCCGGGGTACTGGCTGGCGCTGCCTGTCTCTGGCGCAGAGCCTTCACCTGCCGTACTGCTGTCTGCGGCGCTGGCGTCCGTGCCGCTGCTTGCTGGGCTGCTGCCTCCTCCGCAGGCTGCCAGGGACAGGGACAGGGCCAGTGCCAAAAGCAGCGCCAGAATTCGTTTGGTCATTTTTGTTTCCTCCTTTAAATTTTACTCTGGTGGTTTCTTCTTGCATTTATCCTCATGCTAGCCCTTTACCGCGCCCAGCATAACGCCCTGTGCAAAATATTTTTGCAGGAACGGATACACAATGAGCAGCGGCGCTGCGGCCAGCACAACGATGCAGTATTTCAGCTGCTCCGCCAGCTTCTGCCTCATGGCAATCTCCTCGGCGCTGCTGGTAATGGTGGTGGCCTGGTTGGTAAGCACCAGGTCGCGGAGCACAACCTGTAGGGGCATCTTTTCCTTGCCAGAAAGGAACATCAGCGGATTAAAGAACATATTCCACAGCGAAGTGGCATAAAACAGGCACATTACCGCAATGATGGTAGAGGACAGGGGGATGACGAACCGGAAGAAAAAGGTGAAGTCATCGCAGCCGTCTATTTTCGCGGCCTCCAGCATTTCCACAGGGATGCCGGACTCGAAAAACGAGCGGCACACAATCAGGTTGTAGGCAGACACTGCCACCGGCAGCACCACGGCCCAGATGGAATCATAGATATGCAAATTCTGTACTACCAGGTACAGCGGGATAATGCCGCCGTTGAAGAACATGGTGAAGGTAAACAGGAACATAATCCCCCTGCGGCCAGGCAGGTCCATCCGGGAAAGGGCATAACCTGCGGGGATGGTGCATATCAGGGCAATGGCGCTTCCTGTTACGGTATAGACCAGGGTGTTCCGGTATCCGGTCCACAGAGGGGCATAGGCAAAGGCACGGGCGTAGCCCTGTGTGTAAAAGGATTCCGGGTAGAGCAGCAGCTTGCCGGAGTTGACAATCACCGGGTCGGTCAGCGAGGCGACCAGCACATACCACAGGGGATAGACGATCACAAGGGTGACCAGTGTCATAATAATACAGTTAACGATCGTAAAGGTGCGGTCTCCGGCGCTCTGACGGGCAGGCCCGCCCTTTTTCGCGATACTTTTCATGCTTGCGTCCTCCCCGCCTTAGAATATACTGATGTCGCTGAACCGTTTTGAGACAAGGTTCACAATCAAAAGCAGAATGAAATTGACAACCGAGTTAAACAGCCCCACTGCTGTGGCAAAGCTGTACTGGGCCTGCTGTAGCCCCACCTTGTACACATAGGTGGAGATCAGCTCGCTCACGGTTGTGTTCATGCTGTTTTGCATCAGAAACGCCTTTTCATACCCCACATTCATAATGTTCCCCACATTGAGGATGAGCATCAGGATAACCGTTGGCATAATAAGCGGCAGGTCAATCCGCATAATCCGTTGAAAGCGGGTGGCGCCGTCTACAATAGCCGCCTCATAGTACTCCGGGCTGATTCCCACCAAAGCCGCAATATAGATGATGGCGTTAAAGCCCATTGTCTGCCATACGGAGGACCCGATGTACAAGGGGCGGAACCACTCTGGCAGGCTGGTAAAGAATATCTCCTTTGACCCCGTGGCGGTAATCAGGCCGTTTACCAGGCCATTGGCGGAGAACAGCATGGAGATAATGCTGACAATGACCACTGTGGAGAGAAAGTAAGGCGCATAGGAGATGGTCTGGACGCTTCTGCGTATCCTGGAATTCTGGATTTGGTTGAGCAGCAGCGCAAAGACAACCGGCACCGGGAACCCCACCACCAAGGTCAGCAGGCTGATGGACACGGTGTTCCAGATGGCGTTTACCGCAATGCTGGTGCTGAAGAAGGCCTCAAAATGCTTGAAAATCGGATCAGCCCAGGGGCTGCCCATAATTCCCATTTTGCCCTTGAAGTCCTTGAAGGCTATCAGCAGTCCATACATGGGATAGTATGCAAACAGCAGCAGCCACACCAGGGCAGGCAGCAGCAGAACATACAGCTGCCAGCTGCGCAGAACCTTGCCCAGCGTCCATTTTCGTTGTTTCCCGCTTTCCATTGCAGATCAGTCCTTTCGGTTTCACAATGGGATATAGAGCAAGTCAGGCGCCTGCTCCGTATCCTGGGCCTGAAATCGCCCTTTTCTATTCTGTGCAGAGCGCCAGCTTACTGAAATTCGCCTGCCCGTCGATGGCAAACAGGCCAAACCTGCGGTTTTTATAGTCGTACATGCGGGCGTTCATGGCAATCTGGTCCCCCAGGTACACCACCAGCACGGTGTGGTCCACAAACACCTTAAGCCGGTACTTTACCCCCGGTTCCAGGTGAATGGGGCGTTCCATCTCCACTGCATAAGGGAACATCTTGCCTCCCTCGCCGTCCTCCCCCCAAAAGCGGATGCCAGACACATACTCCATCCGCTCCCGGGCGGGCTCCAGGTACAGGTAATACCCTGTGTCAAAGCGCTCGTCCACCTGCAGCGCCACCCCGAACCGCCGGGTTCCTGGGGTAAACTCCACGTCTGCCTCCAGCTTGCACACAGCCGGCACCTGGTCCAGCAGTGCCCCGGCAAAGCCCTCCTGGGCGGCAATCGTCACCACGCCGTCCTCTGTCCGGCACTGGCCAACTACCGGCTCTGCCACTGGCACGGTCACAGTACGCAGGGCAGCGTCCACATGCTCCTCCGGCACTACCCGCAGGGTGCCATCCTCGTTTTGCAGCACCTTATGTACCACCAGATTGCCGCCCCAGTCCCATGCGCAGCAATCCTGACTGATCCGGTTGCCAGGATTGAAGGTCTTCTTTGGCAGCTCCTTTGTGGGGTTCCATCCATATATATAACGGTTCACGCCGTCGGCGCCTGTTTTGGCAGCGTAGTAAGCGCAGGAGTCAAAGGCGTCGTCCTTCACAGGGGCTGTCCACGGGCCGTGCAGGGCTTTGCTCATGCGGTACATGGTCTGAAAGCGGTCGCCATAATTGGAGTACACCAGGTAGTACCAATCCCCCATTTTAAACAGATCCGGGCACTCGCAAGCGCCTGCTGCGGCCATCGGCGCATAGAAGGGCTCCCGGTACTCCCAATGGTGCAGGTCCTTGGAGGCGCACAGGCCCACACAGGCCCGCCGTTCTGTTCTGCCCACTTTAGCGGTGGCAATAAGCATCCACCACTCTCCCGCCTCCTGGTTCCAGAACACGAAGGGGTCCCGCCACTCGGCAGGGTCGTAGATTTTCCCGTCTGCGGGGAGGACCTCATCCAGGGTGCGCCACTGGTCCAGGTCAACGCTTGTGGCGTGGCGGATGAACTGCTCCCGGGGATTCTCCACAAATGTGCAGTAGAACAGATGATACAAGCCGTCCACCTTGATGACAGACCCTGTCCCTCCGGTAAGGCCGGTGTCGTGCTCAGTAAAATGCAGGTGGTCCTCCGTGGTCAGCATAAACCAGCCGGTCCTGTCGCCAGGGCCCTTCTGGCCGCGGGCCTGCTTGAGAAAGAAGGGCTTGAATTTGCCCTCGTCATAAAAGGGAATCACATCCCCCAGCACCGCTTTTCCGGGGCGGTAGAATAATTCCATGTCTCTGTCCTCCTTATATCATTCAGCCTATCTATCAAATTTATTGATATCATCGAACAATAAAATATCCGCCACGCAATCAGACCTCAGCACAAGCCTCAGGCCCCCTTGTACAGTTCCGGGCTTATGTCCACAGCCTGAGGTTCCGGAACTCCCCCCGGCCGTCTGAGGCATACAGCCCAATGAACTGGCGGCTGTAGTCAAACATTCTGGCGCTCAACGCCACCTGGCCGTCCAGATATGCCAGCAGAATGCTGTCCTGCACAAAGATTTTCAGCCTATGGGGCTTGCCCGGCTCCAACACAATGGGCCGCTCCAGCTCCACATCATAGGGGAACGTCCAACCGCCCTCCTCATACATGCGCAGCCCGGATTTGAATTCCAGCCGGTTTTTGTGGGGCATCAGGCTCAGGTAATAGCCTGTACAGAACTGCTGGTCCACCTGCAGCGCCACCCCGATCTCCCTGACTGTCTCAGAGAAGAGAAGCTCTGCCTCCAGCTTGCACAGGCCCGGCACCTGGTTTTTCAGCAGCAGACTGCTATAGCCGCTGGGATTGTCTGTTACCGCCCAGTCAACCCCTGTCTCCCAGGGGCCGTTCATGGGCTGCATGGGGGTGGCGTTGTGAGTCTGCAAGGCCCGGTCCACTGATTCCGGCGCCCGCACCGCCAGGGCGCCGTCAGGGTTCTGCACCAGCTCGTGTACAATCAAGGCCCCGCCCCAGTCAAAGGAATTGTAGTCGTAGCCAGTGTGCACCGGGGCGTTGAAGCCCCATTGGTTATGGTGCCGCGTTGGGTTCCAGCCGTAGAGATAGCGGCGTTTGCCGTCTGTGCCGGACTTGGCGGCGTAAAAGCACCTGGTGTCAAAGCTGTCCCTTGCCGGCGCCAGCCACGGGCCGTTTATGCTTTTGCTCATGCGGTAGTAGGTTTGAAAGCGGTCTGTATACTGAGAGTAGATCAGGTAATACCAGTCCCCCATTTTGAACAGATCAGGACACTCGTGGGCGCTTGTGTGCATGTGCGGGGCATAAAACGGCGGCCTCTGCTCCCAGGTGTGCAGGTCCTGAGACACACACAGCCCTGTGCACCCCTGCCGGGCGGTGGAGCCGCCCTGCTCCTTAGCGGCAACCAGCATCCACCACTCTCCCGCCTCCTGATTCCAGAATACAAAGGGGTCCCGCCAGTCTGTCAGCTGATAAATCTCTCCGTCAGCAGTAAAGCTGTCCGCTTCCAGGGTCTCCCAGACCTTCAGGTCCTTGCTGACCGCGTGGCGGATGGTTTCCCGCTTGGGGTTCTGCTTGAAGGTGCAGTAGAAGAGGTGGTAGGTTCCGTCCACCAGCACCACCGAGCCGGTGCCGCCCTGAATCCCTGTGGCGGCTTCGGTAAAGTGGAGATGATCGTTGGTCGTCAGCATGGTCCAGCCTGAAAAAGCGTCGTCACCAAAATATCCCCGGCTTCCCCTGAGGTAAAAGGGTTTGAACTGGCCGTTGTCGTAAAATGGGATTACATCACCCACAACAGCGTTTTGCGGATTGTAGAACAGTTCCATATGGGGCCCTCCTGTTTGAATCATTGTGTATCGCATCCTTTGGTCAAAAACAGCTTCTGCCCGCATTTTGACAACGTTGTCAAATTTGCGGTAAAATAAAGAGGCACTGCGCTGCCAAATGAAAAGCCTGCTATGTATATCTCAAAATGGCTTACCTGCGCCGTGCCCGAGCCCAAGCGTAATCAACATATATTTTTCTTTGATTACGTTGTCATCCTCTCTTTTAATCAGTAGTCTATCACTTCTGCCGAGGTTTGTCAAGACACTTTTTGAATTTTCCCGTCATCTTTACTGAAAAAGGTGTAAAAGCCCCCCGCGCTCCTCGCACTACGCATGTGGAAGCTTCTTTTGCAAAAACCCGCCACTTATGTTACAATATGCCCAGCACACATAACCAGCCCCCTGCGGCTACCCAGGCCCTGCAAACCGCTTTTCACCATAATGAAAGAATCACCAGCCTTTCAGCATTGATAGCAAGCGCCACGCGCTGCCAGTATATTTCAACCAAAGGAATGATTTCCATGTTTACCAGCAAAGATGTAGCAAGGCTTGCCGGCGTATCTCCCGCCACCGTGTCCCGGGTATTCCGCGGCGAAAAGGTTGTCACAGAGGCCACACGGGAGCGAGTATTGGCGGTGGCCCGCCAGCTGAACTATACGCCCAGCGCCGCGGCCAGCATATTGAAAAAGCAAAACAGCCACACCGTGGCCTTTCTGGACCCTGACCCATGCAACCCTTTCTATATCCGGGCCATTTCCAGAATCAGCGAGGCCCTGCAAAGCCGTTACGGCTATTCCACCATTATGGCGCCCGACACCAAGTATAACCGCGAGGCGCTGGAAGCAGCCCGGCTTTTTCTCTCCTATCAGGTGGAGTGCATTGTCCTTTCCCCCATCCTCACCCAGTATAGTCCCCAGTTCGCCCAGCTGATCCAGTCTGCAGGCCACACAAGGTTTCTTCAGCTTCATGCCCGGCTTTATGACGAGGTCAGCTCCATCTCCTATGCGGATGCTGCGGCCGCTGAAAACGCGGTCAGCTATCTGCTGGAGCAGGGCCACCGGCGCATTCTGTTCGCCATCGATGACCGCCCACGCATGCAGGGCTGCCGGCAGGCCTTTATCAAAGCGGGCATCGACAAACCGGAGATTCCTCTCGACATTATGCAGATGCATGTGGAGCTTGACCGGGTAGAGCAGCTTATACGGGAATACCGCCCCACGGCTGTTATGGCAGTGGCAGAGATGTCCAGCCTAAAGGCCTATGCGGCAATTACCCGGCTGAACCTGCGGATTCCCGAGGACATCAGCTTTTTGGTGTACGACGACACCATTTGGGCCGAGGCCCTGGGAATCACCGTAGTCGCCCACCCTATGGATGAGGTGGTGGAGGAAGCCGTAGACCAGATTGTGGGCATGGGCAGCGGCCAGTACACCCAGCCCAGGCACAGGCAGATCTGTCCCCAACTGCTGACGCGGGGCTCGGTCAAAAATATCACCGGCAAATAGCCGCCCTGTCAGAGCGCCGGACTGCGCGGAAGGCCTCAGCGCATGACCAGCTCTCTGTCAGTTGGCAGCTCACAGGGCAGCGGGGCAGGGCGGTCCTGGTACCAATAGGCCACTGAGGTGTAGTCGTCATACCGCGGCCCTGTCCAGCCCAGGTTGTCCATTGTCATACGGAAGGACCGGCTGAAATACACTGGGTCCTTTAAATGAAAGCGGTACAGCAGAAACCGCTGCTGGCCGTTATACATTTCGCTGCTGTCGTTGCCGGTAATCGCGTACAGCCCCGCATACAGGCCGCTGAAGGTCTGGTACTGCTTCAGAAGAATATCATTGCCAAAGCCATAGGACCCGCAGAAATAGTCCTCTGTACCGGTATAGTTGATGGTGGGGTATGCGCCGCCGTCAAGATACATTTTGGGCTCCCCCTCTACCCAGCAGGTGTTGTGGCCGTTCATTCCCGCGGCAAAGCACAGCCCTGCAAACTGCCCCCTGCCCTGTATGCCCTCCACCACTGTGTAGGCCCGGCCCTTTTCCACAGGGTGCTCCTGACGGTAAAAGGCGTGGAAATAGCCCGCAGTGGGAGAGACCTCTCCCCGCCAGCCCTCAATCATGTAGTAGAGCGTCTGGGGCTCGGCGCCGCGGTTTTCCATCGTCACCCGGCAACTCCTCCGAAACGGCATCTCCCAGTAGCAGTTATAGCCCCGGCCCGGCGCCACAAGGATCGGCGCGGAATTCAGCACGGGATACCGGCCGTCCCGGTCCTTGAAATTTTCGTCATAGGCGCAGCCGAAAAAGGCGGAGATGGGCGCTTCTACTGACGGCTGCTCGCTCCCCTCCCAGTAAATCCGCAGGACAAACGAGTGGCCCACATACCCGGTGAACCACATGTGGGTAATCATCCCCGGTCCATCCACCTCACACAGTGTCACAGCCTCTCCTGGTTGAAGCTGGATGCAGGGGCGCAGCTTCTCACAGTCTCTACCTCTGCTTCCTCCGGCATGGATACCTGCGGGGTTCTCTGGGGAAAAGCCAAAGCTCTCCCGGGGCTGGATTTCATAAATGGACATTTTGGTGCCTCCTTCACATAATTTTGCGGGAGAATATTCTCCCAACGGCATCACAAACATGAATGGCAGCGAAAACCATCTCGCCCGCTCTCCCGGTCAGACACAGTGGCGCACCTGGCTCTGGGATGTCTAATGGGGTGCACTCCAACTGCTTCAACGGTCCTGCCTTCTCCGAGCGCACCTAAAGGGCCGCGCTGTCCAAGCACACACATTCCGCCAGTCCCTCAAGCACCTGCCGCCTCCATCTCGATCTGAACGCCGCTTGCCAACCCGCTTCCTCAGTGTTCTCCCTTTGCGACCGTTTTGGCAATGCACTAATCAGATAAAGCGAGCAGGCGCAGTCTTCCCGGCTCTGTCCGGGCAAGGGTCTCTCGGCTTTCTCATGCGTTTCTTTGTGGCTGCCGTGCTACCATATTAGCACATGCTCTGACTCTTTGTCTATAGAGAGAACCGACTCCGGTTTTTGGTTTGCGTCGTTGGCCTGAGAATTTCAACGCTGAGCCATCATGATTTGACAACTTCAAAAGTGCCGCTCCTTTCTTGACACAGCAAACCAAGGAATGGCATCATGCAAACGTCTGGGAGGTGTACTCGTCCTCAAGCCACAGAAGTTGCTTTTCCGTGTACCGCGCAAAACCTGAACAATCGGAAGCCTCCCGTGCGCCAGAGACTACATCTGAGGAAAAGTCCTACCTGACGATATGTGTTGATTTGTTTTCTCCGCTACTCGACAGTGATATGCAGCCATGTTTCAGCCATATCCCAGGAACTGACTTGAATTGGAGATATGAGCAAACGCCCGCTGATGAGCCTCAAACGCGGCTTTCTTCATGCCGGCCTGAATTCTGCATGTCAGCAAAATGGGAAATGGCGCGAAAAACAGTGGAAATGCCCTCCTAAGTCTGTACGATTTCTAAAGAAAACAGAAGTTCATATCCCTACCCGCCGCTCTGAATGGATTTTCAGAGCGGTATTTTGTTCCGTATCGTTCTTTTCCCTTCCATTCAGCAGAAAAGAGTTTACGACAGAGTTGTAGGACATTGGGCTCTTAAGAGCGATTTGCGTGTCTCTGTAGGCTTCAGGTCAGCACAAAATACTTTTTGCTGGCTGAGTTTCTTTGGCATATTCCACCCCGTATCATACAGAATGGCAAAAAAGCTGGACAAAAAGGCTCATAACACTGGCGCGTCACCCTCTTTTCTGTTATAATTATCAAAAGGAACGCAGGCCAGGAGGAAAGACGGTTGAGAGCATTGTCTGCCCGCCAGTCTGTAAAACAGGGTGGAACCGCGCTGCGGCAGCCACAATTCACCGCAAACAGCCTGGCCCCTGCTCCAAGAGCAGAAAGACGGTCAGGGCGGGAGGCTTACAAGCCCTGCCTGTCAAAAGAAAGAGTGGGAAAGCCAAGCGAGCGGGCAGTTTTTTGCACACTGCTTGCAGAAAGCCATATATCAATTCTATATTAGGAGGCACTTTTATGGAAGTCAAAAACTGGACCTATGAGGAAATCCCCGAATTTGAGGGCAGGCCGGAGGGCGCGGCGGTAATCGATACCACCGGCGACGAGCCCGGCGTCAGCTATCTTCACGATGTGGAGTATGCCTGTATAGACGGCACGCCGCTGCACCTGCAGATTCTGGCCCCCACCTGCCGAAACCGGAGCTACTCGCCCTTTGAGGAGCAGCAGGCTTTCTCTCTACCCTGCTATGTGTTCGTCCAGGGCTCTGCCTGGATGCCCCAGTATGTGTACGGTAACGTAGCTAACTTGGCCAAGTTGGCCCTCAGGGGCTATGTGTGCGCCATCGTTGAGTACCGGCACTCCGGCATTGCCCCCTTCCCTGCTCAGATCAAAGATGCCCGCAACGCGGTCCGCTTCCTGCGCAAAAACGCGGGCAAGTATGGCGTTGACCCGGAGAAGATCATCATCGCCGGGGATTCCTCCGGCGGGCATACATCCATGTGGGCGGGGATGCTCCACGATGACGATACCCCTGACAACCTGTTCCCCGGCGTCAGCGCCGAGCCCAGCGGCATAGTCAACTACTATGGCTCCACCTCCGTGATGTTCCCGGACTCCAACCCCATCCAGGTCAAACACTGCCTGCCCGATAGCCCGGAGGGCATGGTCATGGGCGGCAAAAACCTCTTGGAGAACCCTGAGCTTGCCCGGCAGCTGTCTGTTGAGTGCAACATCGACGAGAACACCGCCATGCCCCCGGTGCTCATGTTCCACGGCACGAAGGACAGGGTCGTCAACTGCAAATGCAGCGAGGTGGTTTATGAGCAGCTGAAAAAGACCGGCCACCCGGTGGACTTCTACCTGATCAAGGGCGCGGACCACGGCGGGCCGGAGTTCTGGACGGATGGGGTGCTGGACATCGTGGACGCTTTCTGCAAAAGATGCTTTGGCGAAATGAAATAAAGGAGGAAAACATATGCAGTACCAAAAGCTTTTCACCCCGATGAAGCTGGGCTCCGTCACCGTCAAAAACCGCTTTGCCCTGGCCCCTATGGGCCCTCTTGGCCTGGCAGACTCCGAGGGCGGGTGGAACCAGCGGGGCATAGACTACTACACCCGCCGGGCCCAGGGCGGCACGGGGCTCATCATCACCGGGGTCACCTTCTCCGACTGTCAGGCGGAAACCCAGAGTATGCCCAATGTGCCCAACTCCACCTACAATCCGGTGCATTTTGTCCGCACCAGCCGGGAGATGACCGAGCGGGTCCACGCCTATGGCAGCAAGATTTTCCTGATGATGTCCGGCGGCTTCGGGCGGGTGACCATCCCCACAAACCTGGGGGAGTTCCCGCCTGTGGCCCCCTCCGCCATCCCCCACCGCTGGCTGGACAAGACCTGCCGCCCTCTCACCGTGGAGGAAATTCACAGCATTGTCAAGTCTTTCGGGGATGGGGCCTACAACGCCAAGCGGGGCGGCTTTGACGGCGTAGAAATCCACGCTGTCCACGAGGGCTACCTGCTGGACCAGTTCGCCATCTCCATGTTCAACCTGCGCACCGACCAGTACGGCGGCAGTTTGGAGAACCGCCTGCGCTTCGCCCGTGAGGTGGTGGAGGAGATCAAGTCCCGCTGTGGTGAGGACTTCCCGGTGAGCCTGCGGTTCAGCCTCAAGAGCATGATCAAGGACTGGCGGGAGGGCGCCCTGCCAGGAGAGGAGTTCGAGGAGAAGGGCCGGGACATCGAGGAAGGCCTGGAGGCGGCGAAGCTGCTGGTCTCCTACGGCTACGACGCTCTGGACGTGGATGTAGGAACCTATGACGCCTGGTGGTGGAACCACCCGCCCATGTACATAGAGAAGGGCATGTTCCGCCCCTACTGCAAGCTGGTGAAGGAGGTTGTGGACGTGCCGGTGCTCTGCGCCGGCCGCATGGACAACCCGGACATGGCCCTGGCCGCTGTGGAGGAGGACGTCTGCGATATTGTCAGCCTGGGCCGCCCCCTGCTGGCCGACCCGGACTATGTGAACAAGCTCCGGGCCGGACGCTATGCCGACGTGCGGCCCTGTATCTCCTGCCAGGAGGGCTGTATGGGCCGCATTCAGGAGTATTCCATGCTCAACTGTGCGGTGAACCCCCAAGCCGCCCGGGAGCGGGTCACCGCCTATGAGCCGGTGTGCAGGCCCAAGAAGGTGCTGGTCATCGGCGGCGGCGTGGCGGGCTGCGAGGCTGCCCGGGTGCTGGCTATCCGGGGGCATAAGCCCCAGCTGATAGAAAAAAATGCCCGGCTGGGGGGCAACCTGATTCCCGGCGGCGCGCCGGAGTTTAAAGAAGACGACATTGCCCTGGCCAACTGGTACGCCCACACTCTGGACCAACTGGGGGTGCCTGTGACTCTGAATCATGCGGCAACCAGGGAGGAAGTGTTGTCTGGCGGCTATGACGCGGTGATTGTAGCCACCGGCTCCCGGCCCAGGCTGTTCTCTCTGGGGGATGACGAACACACCTATACCGCGGCCCAGGTGCTGCTGGGAGAGAAGGACTGCGGTCCGTCCACTGTTGTGGTGGGCGGCGGGCTGGTGGGCTGCGAGACTGCCCTCTGGCTGGCCCAGCAGGGAAAAAAGGTCACCATTGTAGAGGCTTTGGACAAGCTGATGGCAGTGAACGGCCCCCTCTGCCACGCCAACCATGACATGCTGGAACGGCTGGTGCCCTACCACGGGGTAGAGACCATTACCAGCGCGAAGGTCAAGAGCTTTGCAGATGGGGTTGCGACTGTTGAAACCAGCCAGAGCGAGAGGCAGATTCCCTGCGACAGCGTGATTCTAGCTGTGGGCTACCAAGAAGAAAACTCCCTCTACCATGAGCTGGAGTTTGATGTGCCGGAGATTTATCTGCTGGGCGACGCGAAAGCGGTGTCCAACATCATGTATGCCATCTGGGACGCCTTTGAGGTAGCGAACCATATCTGACAGGCGGCAGTCATGGGGGAGAAACCTATTCTGGACATAAACAGCGGGCTTAACAGCTTCGTGCTGAAAAAGTCTGTTTTCAGGCTGCTATTCATCAGAGCCGCCTCCTTGCGCCCCTTCCCCACCGGCCTGCCCTGCATGAAAGCCCGAAAACGCTGCCATAACTTCCAGTGCGCCGGCTGACGCTTTCAAAGCCCTTGGCCGTAGCTCCGGCAGGGACCATGACGCTCGTCTGCTGATTTTCTCATAGCTCCACTTTCAGGGATAGCAACACTTATACTTTCACGGTAAGTGCCGCTATCCCTTTTTGTTTTGCTTGGGTGGCTTCACCTGGCATGTCATAATGAAATCTCTCTTGGCTGCTGTCCTGGCATAATTTCATCTGCTAGGCATCTGGCGGGAAAGAACCGAAGTCATAGGGAGGCGAGTATCCTCTACAGACTGAGTCATTGGCCCATTGGTGCGGTTAAGCTGCTTAAGCCCTCCCCGCGCCAGAAAACATCGCTGGCCTTTAGGCCCTTCCTTTTTCCAGTAAGTACCGGCTTGCTTTGGAGAGCTGCCCCGTGAACCTTCCCCTGTTCCCCTCCTTCCCACGATGGGCGTGCAGCTGGTTTCTATAAATAGGTCAGATTGCCTCCCGCCGCTTTTCCGGCATCTTCTCTTTTCCCAGAAGCTCCCCTTTTGGGGCCTCGGTCCCCGCCGCTTCAGCCCCTTCTCCGGCGTTGCAAGACATCAAGCTTTGTGTTATAATATCCTCAGAACATTTTAATAAGGCCAATGTCCGCAGTGGGCGCGGTCTGCCCTGTTCCCAACGTCCGCAATAGCAGAACCATTTCTCCGCGTTTTCAGTACCAAGCATATATATCAAAACTTTTACCCCAAAGGAGTGTCCCCCATGAAAAGAAAGACCAAGATTATCTGCACCCTGGGCCCTGCCACCGAAGACGAGAGCGTTCTGCGCCGGCTGATGCTGGGCGGGATGAACGCCGCCCGGTTCAATTTCTCCCATCTGGACCATGCCGACGCCCGGCAGAAGCTGGACACGGTCATTCGCCTGCGGGAGGAGCTGGGCCTGCCCATTGCCACGATTCTGGACACCAAGGGCCCGGAGATTCGGGTGGGAAGCTTTGCCGAAGGGCCCATTGAGCTCCATCCAGGGGACAGCTTCACCCTCACCACCCGGGAGGTGCCCGGAGACAACCAGACTGTCTCCATCAGCTACCAGGACCTGCCCCGGGACCTGAAGCCCGGCGCCCGGGTGCTCATTGACGACGGCCTGGTGGAGATGAAAGCCGAGCGGGTGTCTGACACGGACATTGTGTGCACGGTTATCAACGGGGGCCGGGTCTCCAACCATAAGGGCATCAATGTGCCCGGCGCCAAGCTCTCCATGCCCTTTATCAGCGAGCGGGACCGGGCTGACATCATCTTTGGCATTGAGAACGGGTTTGACTTTATCGCCGCCTCCTTTACCCGCTCTGCTGCCGACATTCTGGAAATCCGCGAGATTTTAAAGGAATACCAGTGTACGACCGTTAATATTATTGCGAAAATCGAGAACATGGAGGGCGTTAACAACATCGACGACATCCTCCGGGTAGCTGACGGCATTATGGTGGCCCGGGGAGACATGGGGGTGGAGATTCCCTTCCAGGACGTGCCTGTGCTTCAGAAGCAGCTGATTAAAAAGTCGTACCTGGCGGGCAAGCAGGTGGTCACCGCCACCCAGATGCTGGACTCCATGATGAAAAACCCCCGTCCCACCCGGGCCGAGGCCACAGATGTCGCCAACGCTATTTATGACGGCACCAGCTGCATCATGCTCTCCGGCGAGACCGCCGCAGGCCTGTACCCGGTGGAGGCTTTGGAGACCATGGTCCACATTGCCGAAAAGGCGGAGCAGAGCATTGACTATGTCCGCCGGTTCAACTCCCGGGATAACAGCGATGTGGCCTTTGACGTGACCAATGCCATCTCCCACGCCACCTGCACCACTGCCCACGACCTGGAAGCCCGGGCCATCATTACAGTCACCAAGTCTGGGGTCACAGCACGGCAGCTCAGCAAATTCCGGCCCCTTTACCCCATTGTGGGCTGCACCACCGAGGAGAACGTCTGCCGCCAGCTGAACCTCTCCTGGGGCGTGACCCCCCTGCTCATCGCCGAGGAGAGCGACACCGACGCTCTGTTCGACCACGCGGTAGAGGCCGCCCAGCAAGCAGGGCTGGTGCACAGCGGGGACATTGTGGTGATCACCGCCGGCATGCCTCTGGGAGTCTCCGGCACCACCAACATGATGAAGGTCCATGTGGTGGGCCATGTGCTGCTCACCGGCCAGGGCGTCACCGAAAAGACCGTCTCGGCCCGGCTATGCGTGTGCAAGCATCTGGAGCACCTAAAGGAGCGCTTCCGGGACGGGGACATTATCGTTGTGCCGGAGACGGACAACTCTATCGTGGACTATATGCGCCGGGCCTCTGGCATCATCACCGAGTCGGCGGGGCCCAACACCCACGCGGCCATAGCGGGCCTGGCCATGGATAAGCCTGTGATCACCGGCGCGGCCCACGCCACCCGCATCCTCAAGGGCGGCGCGGTGGTCACCCTGGACGCCGGAACCGGACGGGTGAGCGTGTGCTGACAGTCCGGCTTGCCAGTTGTAAAAATGTAAGCCAATGATAAAAACACAAGGAGGTTCCTTCTCATGACAGACCAGGAAATGATGAATCAGCTTGAGAGCATGAAAGAGGCCATGCTGAACGGCTTCGCGGCGTTGACTGAGAAGATTGACAGTGTCGAGCAGCGCATGACTGAGAAAATCGACAGCGTTGAACAGCGTATGACTGAGAAAATCGACGGCGTTGAGCAGCGTATGACTGAGAAAATCGACAGCGTTGAACAGCGTATGACTGAGAAAATCGACGGCGTTGAGCAGCGTATGACTGACCGGCAGAACCAGTTCGAGGAGCATATGCTGGAAGAGTTCCGCAAGGTGATGGAGACCATGGACGCCAGATTCTCCCAGCAGGACCAGAAGCTGGCCGAGTCCATCCACGAGGTCAAGGTCTACATGGAGCTGGCTGTGGGCAACCGGGTCAGCGCCCTGTATGAGGGCTATGAGATCGAGCACTCCCACCGGGTGGGCCTGGAACGGGACTCCCGGTGGATGCAGCGGCAGCTTGAGGACATTCGGACGCGCCTGAGCCTGCTGGAAAACAAAGAAACCGCCTGAGCGGCCAACCTCTGAATTTTATTTCAGGAAAGGAACAAAATCTATGTCATTTTTTAAAAAGAAGCCCGACTATATTAACGCCGACGGCGAGCCTGTGGTCAAGCGGGGCATTCCCAGGTTCATCCCCCTTATTATTGTCATTGTGGCTGTGCTGGCCTTTTCCTCCTCCTGTTTCACAGTGGTCAGCGCCGGGCATACAGGGGTGGTATCCACCTTCGGCAAGGTCAGCGAGAATGTGCTGCAGGAGGGCTTTCATGTAAAGCTGCCCTGGCAGCGGGTCACGAAAATGGACAACCGCATTGTCAAGCTGGAGGTCTCCACCGAGGCCTTCAGCTCAGACCTGCAGACCGTCAATGTCAACCTGGCGGTAAACTACCGGGTGGACACTGCCAAGTCCTATTCTATTGTAAAAAACGTGGGCACCAACTACGAGAGCGTGCTGATGACCCCTGCGGTGAACGAGGTGATGAAGTCTATTATGGCCCAGTACACCGCCGAGCAGAGCATTACCAACCGGAACATCATCTCCTCCGCTTTGCTGGACGAGCTCAACAACAAGCTTTCCGACAGCGGCATCTATGTGTCGGACATCAACATCATTGACTTTGACTTCTCCGATGTGTATGTGCAGGCCATTGAGGCCAAGCAGGTGGCCGAGCAGGAGAAGCTGCGGGCCAAAATCGAGCAGGACCAGCTGACCATGGAAAAGGAGGCGGAAGCCTCCCGCCGGGTGATTGACGCGGAGGCCGCCGCAGAGGTGGCCCGCATTGAGGCCGAGGCCGCTGCCTATGCCGGCGAGAAAGAGGCTGTTGCCAACGAAAAGATCGCCGCCTCCCTGACCCAGCCCCTGATCGACTACTACAAAATTCAGAAGTGGAACGGCCAGCTGCCCACTGTCACCGGCGCGGACACCATCATCCGCATGGACGATGTGGGGGCCACGCCTGCGCCTCAGAACGGGGAATAATCTTCTCTGAGAACAAAAACCAAACGAAAGGGTGATACCCATGTCCATGACGCTCAACCGCCAGCTGCCCCTGCCCGCTGATTTGAAAGCCCAATACCCCCTCTCCCCTGCCATTCAGGCCATGAAGGCCAGGCGGGACCAGGAGATCCGGGCCGTGTTTGAGGGGAAGTCGGACCAGTTCATTGTCATCATCGGCCCCTGCTCTGCTGACAACGAGGACGCAGTGCTGGACTATGTCCACCGCCTGGCAGAGCTCAACGAGGCGGTGAAGGACCGGCTGGTGCTCATCCCTCGGGTGTACACCAACAAGCCCCGCACCACTGGCCAGGGCTATAAGGGTATGCTCCACCAGCCCTCTCCCGACAAGGCCCCGGACCTGTTGGAGGGCATTATTGCCATCCGGCGGATGCACATCCGGGTGATGGAGGAGTGCGGCCTTACTGCTGCCGACGAGATGCTCTACCCCGAAAACCGCAGCTACCTGGACGATGTGCTGTGCTATGAGGCAGTGGGGGCCCGGTCCGTGGAGAACCAGCAGCACCGCCTCACCGCCAGCGGCATGGACATTCCCGTGGGCATGAAGAACCCCACCAGCGGCGACCTGTCCGTTATGCTCAACTCCATTCAGGCGGCTCAGAGCTCCCACAATTTCCTTTACCGGGGCTGGGACGCCACTACGGCAGGCAACCCGCTGGCCCACGCCATTCTTCGGGGCGGGGTGGACAAGTACGGCACCTGTGTGCCCAACTACCACTATGAGGACCTGAAACGCCTCTCAGAGCTTTACGGAGAGCGGGACCTGAAGAACCCGGCCGTGATTGTAGACGTGAACCACTCCAATTCGGACAAAAAGTATAAGGAGCAGGTGCGCATTGTCAGCGAGGTGCTCCACAGCCGGAGCTACAGCCCGGAGCTCCGCCGCCTGATCAAGGGCGTGATGATTGAGAGCTATTTGGAGGAGGGCTGTCAGCCCATTGAGGGAGAGCGGGTATACGGCAAGTCTATCACCGATCCCTGCCTGGGCTGGGCAGACACCCGAAGGCTTATTCTGACCATGGCGGAGAGGGCCTGAGGCTTGGGTGTGCCGCCGGGAGGCCCCTCTTGCGATTCTATTGACAGAGAGAAGGAGAGCTTATGATACGAAACTCAGCCAAGGCCCTGATACTAAAGGACGGCAAGCTGCTGCTGAACAG
This sequence comes from uncultured Oscillospiraceae bacterium, assembly GCA_910587835.1. Classification (GTDB taxonomy): domain Bacteria; phylum Bacillota; class Clostridia; order Oscillospirales; family Acutalibacteraceae; genus Acutalibacter. Next base: position 28,534 of record CAJUNQ010000083.1, read on the forward strand.
CCATTTGACCAGTACAGGAGAGCTCTACTACGATTTACCCGGCGGCGGGCAGAACCCCTATGAGACTATGGAGGAGGCAGTGGTCCGGGAGGTGCGGGAGGAGACCGGGCTTAGGGTAGAGCCGGTGCGGTTTGCGGCGTTGTGCGAGGAGATCTTCACCAACGAGGACATGCGGCGGCGTTTTCCCCAATACTGCCACCGGTGCATGCACATCTTTCTGGTGAGGGTACTGCCCGGGCCGGTGGGGGAGAAATCAGAGCCGGACTTTCAGCAGACCGGCAGCGCCTGGTTCACCCCCCAGGAGGCGGAAGCCCTGCCCCTGGTGCCCCTTCAGCTCCGGGGCCGGGTGGCCCAGGTGTTGAACGCCCCCGGGCCGGTATATCTGGGCAGCATCCGGCGGGACGAGGTTGTTATGTAGCCGGCAGGCCTTGGAGGGGGCAACAGACCGTTGCTTTTCTTTTGGGGGCAAATGCGGTATGATATTGTCAATACCTGAAAAAAGCCATTCACCAAACCCGAAGGGAGCGCGCGCAAATGGAAACCAAAGACGTAATCGCAGAATTGAGAGGAAGACAGGGACTCTCCCAAAGCCAGCTGGCTGAGAAGGTGTTTGTCACCCGCCAGGCGGTCAGCCGCTGGGAGAACGGGGAGACCACCCCGGACATAGCGGCTCTGAAGCTGCTGTCTCAGCTGTTTGATGTGTCCATCAACACCCTGCTGGGCTCGCCCCGGCAGCTGGTTTGCCAGTGCTGCGGCATGCCCCTGGACGACGCCAGCATCAGCCGGGAGCCGGACGGGAGCTTTAATGAGGACTACTGCAAGTGGTGCTATACGGACGGCTCTTTTGTCTACAGCAGTATGGAGGAGCTGCTGGACTTTCTGGTGGACCACATGTCCAACCAGGAGTTTCCTCCCGAAAAGGCCCGGGAATATTTCTCTCAGCAGCTGCCCCGGCTGGGCCATTGGGCCAAATAGTCAGAAAAAATACCAAGCCCGCCCCGTTTGCAGCAGGGGGCGGGCTTTTTTTATTTCTGCTTCACTTGGGTAGAAATTGGGAAGTCATTCTCTCCATGCTTGACCACGGCGAACCAGGCGATGGAAAAATACTATCCTCTTGTTTTCATTTCTTCCGATATTGTCGGCGGAGGAAGCGTCTTTATCTGAATGGACAGCGCCCTTCGCTCTGTATACTGGGACGGCCTCTGCCGCGCATTTTGGCTTTCTTCAGAGTTTTTTCCTGATTCCTGCTATTTCTGGTTGCACAAACCCCTGTTTTGCGGTAAAATGAATTTGTGAATTTTTTTTGAAGGAATCCGGGCAGCGGCGTTTTCTCTCCCGCCCGCCCAAGAAAGGATCGTGACGATTATGGAGCAATTCCCCAAGCGCCCGTTCAAAACCCATGGCGGTGCGCCGGTTCCCCACCACAAGAACACCTGGCAGGCCCAGTCCGCTGTGATGCCGCCGCCCGCCCGGGTGGTTCTGCCCATGCAGCAGCACATCGGCGCGCCCTGCGTACCCACTGTGAAAAAAGGCGACCATGTATATGTGGGTCAGGTGGTGGGTGACAGCGAGGCCTTTGTCAGCGCCCCCATTCACGCCTCTGTGTCAGGCACTGTGGCAGAGGTCACTCAGGTCATGCTCACCGGCGACCGGCCGGTAGACGCTGTTGTCATTGACTCGGACGGGCTAATGGAGCCGGACCCGGCCATTCAACCCCCCGCCCCCATCACAGACAAAAAATCCCTGGCCGCAGCGGCCCGAGCTTCCGGGCTGGTGGGGCTGGGGGGCGCGGGCTTCCCGGCCCATGTGAAGCTGAATGTGCCCGAAGGCAAGAATATCGACACCCTCATCATCAATGTGGCCGAGTGCGAGCCCTATGTCACCAGCGACCACCGGGAGGCCCTGGAGAACGGCAAAAACGTTCTGGACGGCATCTATAAGGTGAAGGAGATTCTGGACGTGCACCGGGTGCTCATCGCGGTGGAGGACAACAAGCCCGACGTCATCCAGAAGCTCACAGAGATTGCGGACAACCCCCAAATGGACCCCAAGGACGAGGTGCGGGTGCTGGCCCTGAAAAGCCGCTATCCCCAGGGCGCGGAGAAGGTGCTGGTGCAGGCCTGCACCGGCCGCATGGTGCCTGCCGGGGCCCTGCCCGCCGATGTGGGCTGTCTGGTGATGAACATTGCCTCGGTGTCATTTTTGGCAAGCTATATGCGCACGGGCATGCCCCTCACCCAAAAGCGGGTGACGATTGACGGTTCGGCGGTGAAGAACCCCCAGAACGTGATTGTCCCCATTGGCACGCCCATTGACGATGTGATGGCGTTCTGCGGGGGCTACCGCTCGGAGCCGAAAAAGATGCTGATGGGCGGGCCCATGATGGGCATTGCCATCACTGGGGGCCAGCTGCCCATTCTGAAGCAGAACAACGCCATTCTGGCCTTTGATGAAAAAGAGGCCAGAATGTACGACACCACAGACTGCATTCGCTGCGGCAGGTGCGTGGCAGCCTGCCCCATGAACCTGATGCCCACCAAGTTGGAAAAAGCCGCCCAGAAAAAGGACGTGGAGGCCCTTTTGGAGCTGGACGTGATGACCTGCATGGAGTGCGGCTGCTGCGCCTTCTCCTGCCCGGCAGGGCGAAGACTGGTGCAGAGCATCCGCATGGGCAAGGCCTATGTCAAAAAAGCCAGCCAGAAGAAATGACACTTATCGCGGGCGATAGGCCCACCGGTAAAAACCGCCTCAGAAGCGCGACGTAAAAGTTTTTTGGAGTTCTTAGAACCTTTTTACAAAAAATGTTCTAGGGCTTGTTTGAAAATAGAGGAAATGACGGATTTTTGACCAGAAGCGGTCAGCTTCAAGGAGAAAACCGCAAGGAATACTTGCGTATTACGAGGATTTTCGACGCAGGAGATGGCTGCTTCTGGGTAAAAAGACGGCG